>PLNU01000169.1 GCA_003142835.1 Syntrophaceae bacterium | reverse complement strand
GATCCTTCATCAAAAAGGAAGATTCAGATTCGGTCTATAGGTTATTCAATCAGGTTTTTAAAACAGGCCAATCGACTAAGAATTTTCCCTATGAATTTATCAGCACAGACGGCACAGTAACCTCTGCCGAGTTTTCCGTTTTTCCTAAGCAAGATAAGGAAGGCAAGGTTTGCGGGTTTAGGGGAGTCGGACATGACATCACTGCGCGCAAACGTGCCGAAGAAAAGATTAAGTACATGGCCACACACGACTCCCTGACGGGATTGCCCAATCGTTTGATGTTTAGCCAACTACTAAATCACGCCATCAAGTCTGCGCGTCGTTATACGCGTCAGTTTGCCGTCCTATTCATCGATCTGGATCGCTTCAAGGTTATCAACGATACTCTGGGCCACGAGGCTGGCGACCAATTGCTGCAAGAAATCGCCATGAGGTTAAAGCAAACTCTGCGGGCAGTCGATGTTGTCGCCCGCTTAGGAGGAGACGAGTTTGTAATATTGATTGAGGAGATAAGCGATTCAAGCCAGGTCGCCACAGTATCCCACAATATCCTTACCACCATTATTAAACCCATAACTATTATGGGGCAAGAATGCCATATAACGGCAAGCATCGGCATCAGCGTGTTTCCGAAGGATGCCGAAGATGAGCAATCCCTGATGAAAAATGCCGATATGGCCATGTATCTTGCCAAAGAGAAAGGCAAGAACAATTACCAATTCTACTCCGAAGATATTCAATCAAAATCGTTAGAACGTCTATCGATCGAAACAAACCTGCGTTTTGCCCTGGAGCGCAATGAACTGTCTTTGCACTATCAGGCCAAACTTGATTTCAAAACGAACGCGATCACCGGCGTGAAGGCGCTGCTGCGCTGGCAGAATCCCTACCTCGGCTCCGTAACCCCCACGCAATTCATTCCGGTAGCCGAAGAATCCGGGCTAATCATACCCATAGGCAGGTGGGTAATGAGAACCGCGTGCGCCCAAAATGTCGCCTGGCAACAGCAGGGTCTTCCCGCTGTCTGCATGGCTGTAAATTTGTCCCTTCGGCAACTCACGGATGACAATCTGATAGATGATATCAGAACAGCGCTTAATGATTCCGGCATGGCGCCAAATCTGCTGGAGTTGGAAATTACCGAAAGCATGGTGATGCATAATCCCACGCGTATGATCGCTGTGTTAGCCAAAATCAAGAACTTGGGCGTGCGCCTTGCTATCGACGATTTCGGCACCGGTTACTCTTCTCTTGCCCAGATTAAACACTTCCCTATCGACACACTCAAGGTGGACCGATCCTTCATCCACAACATCCCGCAAGACGCTGAAGACAAGGCGATTACCGAGGCTATTATCGCTATGGGCAAGACTCTAAGTCTTACCGTTGTGGCCGAAGGTGTGGAAACGGTAGAACAAATGAACTTCTTAAGTGACCACTCCTGTGATGAGATGCAGGGTTTTTACTTTAGCAAACCCATTGCGCCTGAGCAGTTTGCTGATCTGCTACGGGAACATGTCCCCTCTCCAGGAAAGTGAATCTGAACAGGAATATTCCCGTTTGATTTCCTGCTCACCTATTGCCTTCCCCCGGTCATTTATTGATATTTTGAAGGCAAATTTCACGGAAAGGGAGATTGTTATTTTAGCCAGTACCACCGCACAAGTCAATTACTGGGCACGGCTGCTTCAGGCCTTGGGCATACCACCTGCCGGATTCTCAGACTATTGCAAACTCCAATTAAGTAAGCCACAATGATAGCCGGGTACAGCGATAATTTTACTTTATAAATTTCAGCTTGAAAAATAATGAATACGGATTAGTAAAGCGACAACAGACCATATTTTACAGTTAATTTTTTTTGACTCTGATTCGCAAGCAATCTACTTTATATATTCAACATATCGACAGAATATTTCTTTCAATTTGAACTTTAACAATGTATAATAATTACATTAATAACGGCTCATGGCTGATTATAACGAATTGAAATATTTTCATCATAAAGTTCAAAGGAGGTTAATGGACTATGGCTATTAAACTCAAATCAGCTGGTAAATCTAAATCAGCTATTAAAAAGACATTAAAAGTCAAACCATACAAGAAATCAATCTTCAAACAGAACGATTTATCCCAGCTGTCAGAAGACATAATATCCAATATAAGTGTGGGAATATATATCGTGCAAAATGAGAAATTTGTCTATGTGAGTCCGTTATTTCAAAAGCTTAGCGGCTATTCGTATGCAGATTTAGCAGGCACAAATCCTGTAGATTATATTCATCCGGATGATAGGGAAATTGTCAGAAAAAAAGCGATCAAAAGTTTGAAGGGTAAAAGCTCAGATGCTTATGAATACAGGTTCACCAGAAAGAACGGTGAGGTAATGTTGGTTTTGGAGATGGTTACTTCTATCACCTATAGAGGAAAGCGGGCCGCTCTGGGCAGTTTTATTGATATTACCGAACACAGGCAAATGGAAGAAGCTCTACGGCAGTCCGAGGAGAGATATCAAACCATTATAGAAGAGATGGAGGAATGGTATTTTGAAACTGATCTGGCAGGCAATATCACTTTTTTCAACGATGTTTTCGCCAATGTTTTGGGATATTCTCAAAAGGAGTTAACCGGCTTGAATTTTCGATCCTTCATCAAAAAGGAAGAATCAGATTCGGTCTATAGGTTATTCAATCAGGTTTTTAAAACAGGCGAATCGACTAAGAATTTTCCCCATGAATTTATCAGCACAGACGGCACAGTAACCTCTGCCGAGTTTTCCATTTTTCCTAAGCGAGATAAGGAAGGCAAGGTTTACGGGTTTAGGGGAATTGGACATGATATCACCGAGCGCAAACACGCCGAAGAAAAAATTAAATACCTGGCCACACACGACTCCCTGACGGGATTGCCCAATCGTTTGATGTTTAGCCAACTGCTAAATCACGCCATTCAGTCCGCAAAGCGTTATACACGTCAGTTTGCCGTCCTATTCATAGACCTGGATCGCTTCAAAATTATCAACGATACCTTGGGGCACGAGGCTGGCGACCAATTGCTGCAAGAAATCGCCATGCGGTTAAAGCAAGCTCTGCGAGCAGTCGATGTTGTCGCCCGTTTGGGAGGAGACGAGTTTGTAATATTTATTGAGGGGGTGAGCGATTCAAGCCAGGCCGCCACAGTATCCCACAATATCCTTACCACCATTATTAAACCCATAACTATTATGGGGCAAGAACGCCATATAACGGCAAGCATCGGCATCAGCGTGTTTCCGAAGGATGCCGAAGACGAGCAATCCCTGATGAAAAATGCCGATATGGCCATGTATCTTGCCAAAGAGAAAGGCAAGAACAATTACCAATTCTACTCCGAAGATATTCAGTCAAAATCAATCGAACGGCTCTCGATCGAAACAAACCTGCGTTTTGCCCTGGAGCGCAATGAGCTCTCTTTGCATTATCAGGCAAAAGTTGACTTCAAAACGAACGTGATCACTGGTGTGGAGGCGCTGCTGCGCTGGCAGAATCCCTCCCTTGGCTCCGTAACACCCACGCAATTCATTCCGGTAGCCGAAGAATCCGGGCTAATCATACCCATCGGCAGGTGGATATTGAGAACCGCGTGCGCCCAAAATGCCGCCTGGCAACAGCAGGGTCTTCCCGCTGTCTGCATGGCTGTAAATTTGTCCCTTCGGCAACTCACGGATGACAATCTGATAGATGATATCAGAACAGCGCTTAATGATTCCGGCATGGCGCCAAATCTGCTGGAGTTGGAAATTACCGAAAGCATGGTGATGCATAATCCCACGCGTATGATCGCTGTATTGGCCAAAATCAAGAACTTGGGCGTGCGCCTTGCTATCGACGATTTCGGCACCGGTTACTCTTCTCTTGCCCAGATTAAACACTTCCATGTTGATACGCTGAAGGTGGATAGATCATTCATCCGTAACATCCCGAAAGATTCTGAGGACAAAGCGATTACCGAAGCGATTATAGCTCTGGGCAAACCTCTAAGTTTTATCGTCGTGGCCGAAGGTGTAGAAACGGTAGATCAATTGGACTTTTTACGGGAACATTCCTGCGATGAAATGCAAGGTCATTACTTTAGCAAACCCATTGCGCCCGAACAGTTTGCCGATCTGCTACGGGAACATGTCCCCTCTCCAGGAAAGTGAATCTGAACAATACAGCCGATACTTATGCGGCGTCTCTCTGTATTTGATTTTTGATTGATAAGGCAAGCAAGCTTATCGTAAGATTTACGAGGTAGTGCGTATTCATGATACACAAAATCATTATACCATTTCTAAATCAAAGATGATATCGAGGCGGCAAGGAGGAGGCGACGCAGGTCCGCAGCGGGGGACACGCAAAGACATTACGACACAGTCTCATACGCCGGACTGCGATGCCAACAAAGATAGCGCTTTGATTTAGAATTGGATTTACATGGAGAGTTAACTACAATGGAGAAAGAAATAGCGCGGGGAAATATCCGTACTGAAATTAAAGTGGGTATGCAAGTTAAGGTTGTTCAGAAACAAGATCAGCGCACAGGCAGACTTTCTGAAGGTGTTGTTCAGGATATTCTGACAAATTCCAGTGTTCATCCTCATGGCATTAAAGTTCGTCTGCAGGGCGGCATAGTCGGCCGGGTCAAGGAAATCTCGGATAAATGAAGATATATATCGATGCAGACGCGTTTCCTAACGTGATCAAGGATATTTTAATCAGGGCTTCTGAACGTTTGAACGTGCCGCTGGTCTTTGTGGCCAATAAACCGCTGAGAGTTAAAACATCGGCAAACATTTCCGTTGTTCTGGTTGGGGAAGGTACGGATGTGGCCGATGATAGCATTGCCGGGCTTGCACAAACCGGTGATTTGATAATCACTTCCGATATTCCACTTGCCGATAGAGTTGTCGCTAACGGCGCTTTTGCACTCACCCCCCGAGGCGATCTCTACACGGAGGGTAACATCAAAGACAGGTTATCTATGCGTGATCTGCTGGGTGAGCTCAGGGGCGGTGGCATGCTTACCGGCGGTCCCGCTGTTTTTGGTAAAAATGACCGCCAGGCATTTGCCAATCAATTAGATAGTTTTTTAATCAGACAATTAAAGATTGAAGAACGCGCAAAAAGTCGGAAACCCTCTGTCTTGTCATTCCGGACTTGATCCGGAATCCAGTCCTTTCGATATGTTCTGGATACCGGCCTTCGCCGGTATGACGATTATTTCTGGTGCTGATAAATATCATGAACTTTGTGGTGTTCGTATTCCCCGCCTATTTACCTGATCGCTTTTTCCTTTTATTGAAAAAAAATGATTCCGTAGACTTTGAGCGCCCTTTATATCCTTTTTCCTTATAATTGCTTCGACCGGACCTATCGGCATAATCAATCTGCACCCGGCGATTTTGGAATTTTTCTTTTTTGAATTTGGCAATTACAATTTCTGCAAATTGGGCGCCTACTTCAAAATAAGAACTACAGCGTGTCACCTCGATATTAGAAACATGAAGGTTAGCTACGTTTGCAGTCTCTTGCAGATATGTTTTTAGTTTTTGAGGATTAAATTTCTCCATCTGCCCCAGATTTACAAATAAACGGACCAAACCGGATCTGGAATCAGAACCGCCAGTGAAACCTGCTCTGCTTTCTTTCTTTAATTCCACATTAATGTCGGCAGCTTTGCGGTAATAGCTCAAAAAGCGATTAAATTCAGTTGAAATAAAGCGCTGAATTATTTCTTCCTTGCTTATTGATTTTAGTTGCTCATAAGCGGCAGGTAGAAATGAGCCGATTTCATCGTGCTGAATCTCCGTATTTTTCAGTTTTTCGACCAGATGAATCAGTTGCTTTTCGCAGACCTCTCTTCCGGTAGGTATCTTTACCGCCTGAAATTTCTTGCCGATTTGTTTTTCAATCTGTTTAACGCGAAATACTTCTTTCAAATTGACGATAAGAATCGAGATACCGGATTTGCCGGCCCTGCCGGTTCGCCCGCTGCGGTGAGTGTAGTTTTCAATATCGTCGGGAAGATTGTAATTAATGATATGCGTCAGATCGACAACGTCAATGCCTCTGGCGGCAACGTCAGTGGCCACAAGCATTTGTAAATTCTTGCCCCTAAAGCGGTTCATGACACTGTCTCTTTGCGCCTGAGAGAGATCGCCGTGCAAGGCGTCGGCATTGTAACCGTCTTTGATCAGCGCGTCGGCAACTTCCTGGGTTTCTATTTTTGTGCGGCAAAAAATGATCGCGTAAATATCAGGATAATAATCGGCAATTCTCTTGAGCGCTATATATCTGTCTTTGGCATGCACCACATAATACTGATGGTGGACGTTTTCCGCTGTCGTATTCCTGGAACCAACTGTAATTTCCTGGGGCTTCTTCATGTAGCTTCTGGCGATACTTTCAATACCACGGGGCATTGTGGCGCAAAATAACAGGACTCTTTTATCTTCCGGAGTGCTTGCCAGCACCGCGTTTAGCTCTTCCTTGAATCCCATGTTCAGCATTTCATCGGCTTCATCCAGCACCAGCCAGCCAATCGCTGAAACATTCACTTTCTTGCGCTTGAGCATATCGAGCATTCTGCCGGGTGTGGCCACGATAATCTGGGCGCCAGTTGCTACCTGCCTGATCTGGGTCATGATGCTGGCGCCACCATAGATTGCAACAATATTCAAGTTTTCAATGTGTTTGGCAAAGTTGCTCAAATCGTCCGTTATTTGCAAACAAAGTTCCCGGGTGGGTGCCAGAATGAGTGCCTGAGTTTTGATAGACGTGAAATCGATCTGTTGAATGATCGGTATGCCAAAGGCCGCGGTTTTCCCTGTTCCAGTGTGCGCCATAGCAACCAGATCCTTCGTCTGATTTAATAAAAAAGGAATAACCTCCTGCTGAACCGGCATCGGCGTTTCAAAGCCCAGTTCGGTTATTGCTTTTAATATTCTTTTGTCTATGCCTAATTCCTTAAATGTCATCTCTTTTGTCTTCATTATTTATCCTGGATACTTTCTTTTCTATCAATAAGCAAGCACTACAATTCGGCATCATTCCGGAAGATTATTATTAGAGGCGGCAATCGCCCTCAGTACACCGGAGACAACATAGTTACCCCATATTAAATAATCAACTTCCCATTAAAACCTGTCAATATAAAAGCAAAAGCTTCCTGTTTATTTTTTAGGAGCCTGCAGAGCGGCCGGTTGTGGCTGCACCGCGGGCTTTCCTCTTTCCGCCGCTTTATTCATTTCTTCAATATCTTTGATCATTCCTGACGATGAGAAATCCTGATCTTCTTTAGCAACTTTATTCTTTGGTTCATTGTTGTTGCAGGAAGTCAAAACGCATGTACCGGCAAGAACAGCCAAAACGACAAAAAATGTAAAATACTTTTTCATAAGATCTCCTTTTAAATAATGTTTAAGCAAAAGCCCTCTAACTATGTCGCTTGGCCAGAGGGCTTTGGGTTAAACACTTCCGTGAAGTCAGGGCTGCATGGCGCAGCCCTGACTTAAAGAAAATTCTTACAACTTGAAAACCGGTTTTAATGCTTTGGGCAGATTTTCACCCGCACAAGTTTTGGTAAATAAGGATACAACCACCGTTATAATAATCGCACCGGCGACGCAGAAAAGATAACCGGCAAAGGGGAACCGGAATATTTTTAAGTTTTCCAGAATGAGGTAAGCCGGGTTCGCAATAACGGCAAAGATTAAACCGGAAAGAATGCCCTCAGTAGAGCATCTTTTCCACAGCATGCCGATGGCAAAGGTCGGAAGGGTTACGGAAGCAAAGAATCCCCAGCCCAGGGCTCCCAGAATGGCCACCATTCTGCCGCCCCATATACCCATGCCTATCGCCAGCAGCGGAACTAATACTTGCAGAACTTGTCCGTAGCGGATTTGTTTATCGTGGGGTATTTCATGGCCGAAAGATCCAATCAAATCACGGGTAATCGCGCTCGAGGACAGAGAAATAAAGAAACTGGAGGTGGAAACAATCGCCGCCAAAAGACCCGCCATAACCAGCGCCTGGGTAACGCCGCTCAGTTTGCTGACAAAGAGGAAAGCGGCATTGTCCGCTGATTGAAGCGGGCCGGCGCCGCCGGTGGCAACTATATATAATGCGCCGTAACCGCAAAGAATCCAAACAAGAGACGTAACACCGTAGGAAACGCCGCCGACAATACCGGCTTTTTTCAGGTCTTGAGGTGTTTTTACCGAGTACATTTTGGCGAGCATCGTGGGTTGACCCATAGCGCCGACAAAGAAGACCAGTCCAAAGACGAGCGCCGCCTGCAGCGGCATAGAGCCAAAGCCATCAACAAAAGAAGGGCCAAACTGAGCCGAATTTTGAATGGGTGTCAAATCGCCGCCGGTGATCATGAAAAAGCCGATAATAACGGCAAAAACGGCAATCAACATGACCAGACCCTGGAAAGCATCAGTCAAAATACTGCCGGACATGCCGCTGAAGAACATGTAAGCGACCGTTGTACCGAATATAATGACAATGCCCCATTCTTTCGAAACGCCGAGCATCTGGTTCATTAAAATTCCGCCGCCCATAACCTGAGAAGAAAGGTAGGCAATAGCAGCGAGAAATAAACCGATAGCCAGAACGCCGCGGACAGCCTGGCTGTTAAAGCGAACACGGGCGATATCCGGCAGCGTGGCGACATCCGTAACATCCGCCATGCCGCGCATACGTTTACCCAGTATCCAGTAGCCGTAACACATACCGGGGCCGCAGGCAATAGTCATCCATACGGAGGACATGCCGAATTTATAGACAAGGCCGGGGCCACCGATGAAACCAAAAGCGCTCATAACAGCGGCCATCGAAGCCAAGCCGATGGTGACGCCGCCAAACATTTTTGTCCCACCAAAAAATTGTTCGGCTGTTTTGGCATATTTGCTGGCATAAAAGCCGATGCCAATGGAAACAAGAAGAAATACTATTGTATAACCGATAATCAACGGTGAAGGTTGAATAAATTGTTCAGCCATATCTAAAAGTCCTCCTTAATTTACTTTTTCTAGTTGTGATACTTCTTTCTGAAATTCATCCCATTTTCCTTCGGGTAAAAAGTATTTATCGAAGAAAAGGCCTAATGGAAGAGCAGTCGAAATCATACTGCCTAGCCAAAAGAAAATAATCGCCCCGAACATTCCCGGATGCATGCCCCAGATAAAGTCCATTTTTTGCCCTCTGGTCTGATAGGCAATAATAAAGGCAATGATCCAGCATACAAGGTTAAAAATGACCGGATAGATAAGAACAACATAAGACATTTTTTCATTGGTAACCGCGCCCATTAAATAAAAGCAAACAACGATGAAAGCGATGGCAATGAAACCGTAAAAGATAAGATCGGGGTTTTTATTTACAGCGCCGCTCCAAGCTGCATAAAGTACAAATGCCCACAGCAGAGCCATAATAACCATTATTACATCTCGTTTTTTATCATCAATAGTAATCATTTGATGCTTCCCTCCTTACAAATTTGTTTCAATTATTAAAAAAAATGTAACAACACTTTCCGCTTTATTTCTTAACTAACCCCTCTCTCGCCACCACCTTTCTCTAAGGTAATAAAATTACTTCTCTAGCGTGCAATTAATATACCATGTCCGCAAGACGTTAACATAACTTAGCTATATGTATTTATTAATTATTTTATATAATAATTTTTCTTTCCGCTATGCTTCCGTGTATCCTTGTCGCTTCATTAATCTTCTGCTTACCAAAATAATTATTAATTACGACTGACTATATGGTCTGTATACAATGGTCAACATGTTGCTTTTTGTATACACTTTTAATATTGATAAGGCATTGCTTTTTCATGGTGGGAGTATATGAAGAACGGCCTTGTGTGTCGATTGACTTTTGACCACAAAATATGGGGTGCGGTATCGGTGTTAAGGATACAGATTTTTCATCCATTGATTCCTGTAAATCTCCCCATTTTCCCCCATGGTCAATTTTGTTATCAAGGGCCTTTGTTTTTTTATGCCGCTTGACAAAGCAGAAAAGAACCGTTACCTATGATACATAACAGGTTTACCATGTTTATAGTTGTCATTCCGTCGGCTCATGGAATCGTGTACGGAAAAAGCAGGACGAATTGAATCGAGATCGAGCCCCCCGGCAGCGCCTTGGGCATCGGGGCTTCGAATTCATTGAGAAAAGGAGAACCCTATGGCGGAAAACACCGCGGAGGAACTTCAGAAAAAAGTACAACTGTATGAAGCCATCCTTAATAATATCTTCAATGGAGTCATCATAACCGATCCCGATGGTCTGGTTATTTTCTTCAGCGACGCCTATGGAAAGTTTCTGAAAATTGATACTAAATCCAAAATCGGCAAGCATTGTACGGAGGTTATAGAAAACACCAGGATGCATATCGTGGCACAAACCGGCGTGCCGGAAATCAATCACCCCCAATGGATTCAGGGGCGGAACATGGTGGTGCAGCGAATTCCGATCCGGATCGATGGAAAGCTGGCGGCCGTTTTCGGGCAGGTGATGTTTGAAGATGTGAAGGATGTTCGTTTCCTGGCCAATAAGCTCAACCTCCTGGAATCGAAGGTAAAGCTGTATGAAAAGGAATTGGTTTCCCTCCGGTCGTCAAAATACAGCTGCAAGAACATCATGGGGAAAAGCCGCCTTATCGTTGAGTTGAGGGAATTGGCCTCGAAGGCGGCCGGCATCAACGCGCCGGTTCTCCTGACGGGAGAAAGCGGGACGGGCAAAGAGCTTTTCGCCCATGCCATCCATCATGCCAGTGAGCGAAAACTCTTCCCTTTTATTCGTCTGAACTGCGCGGCAATTCCCAAAGATCTTCTTGAGTCGGAGCTTTTCGGATACGAAGCGGGGGCGTTCACCGGCGCGGGGGCCAAAGGCAAGCCGGGGAAATTTGAATTGGCCCACCAAGGGACGGTATTCCTCGATGAAATCAGCGAACTGCCTCTGGATATGCAGCCCAAACTGCTTCGTGTCCTGGAAGAGAAGGAACTGGAACGGCTAGGGAGTACGAAATTAACCAAATGCGATTTTCGGCTGATCGCCGCCACGAACCAAAACCTGGAACAATTGGTGACCCAGGGGAAATTCCGCAAGGATCTTTTCTATCGCTTGAATGTCATCCCCTTGCAGTTACCGTCTCTTAAGGACAGAAAAGACGATATTGCCATTCTTGCCGAACATTTCATTCAGACGATCAGTAAAGAGTTTAGCATTCCTGTCCGGAAGATCTCACCGGAGGTACTGCGCCTATTCGAGAGATATTCGTGGCCCGGGAATATCCGGGAGCTTTCGAACATCCTGGAGAGAATTCTCTATTCCATGGACCTGACGGAAGACACGGTTCGGATTCAACACCTTCCTTTGTTCTTGCGCAGCATGACCTCGGAGAAGGTAAGCACGGACGGGTCCAGTTTGAGGAATCTCCGTGAAAGTTCGGAAAAGGTGGCCCTTATCAACGCGATCAATCTGGCAAAAAATAATAAGAACAAGGCTGCAAGCATGCTCGGCATTCATAGAACGGCCCTCTATAAAAAAATGAAAAAATTTAATATACCCCTCAATGTGCCTTAATCTGTGTATCCCAATATCTACATATAGCATTTCTTCTACGTGACGCTTATTCTATTTATATTATTGATGATATTTCGATATGTACGAGCATCAGTCGTTCCTTGTCTACACTGCTTGATGGGGGAAGATTAGTGGGAATATAATAATACCTTAATGAATATAATAGATTAACTTGTTAAAGAAAGTGAAATTTATCTGGTACGTTTTTTGAAGTTTCTTTTTTCGATCCTTAAATAGAACAACATCCAAAATTGAAGCGGCTTTCCTACAGGTATTGTGTCTTGCTAGCGGGTGGTTGGGATCGACAGGATTCAATTAATCAGAAAGGAGTTTATTCATGGAAAATTTGAATGATGAAAGACCGTTCATTCATCCGATGTTGTCATCCCTGCCGGCCCCAAAACTCAAAAAAGGGAAGATCGTGACCGCGGAGGAGGCTGTCCGCATCATTCGCGACGGAGATACCATCGCAACGGACGGATTTGTTGGGGCCTGTTTTGCGGAAGCGATTGCGGTTGCCCTGGAAAAGCATTTTCTGGAGACAGGCACGCCGCGAAATCTGACCCTCGTTTATGCCGCCGGTCAGGGAGACGGAAAAGACAGGGGCTTAAACCATCTTGGACATGAAGGTCTTGTCGGGACCGTCATCGGCGGCCATATCGGTCTGGCACCGAAACTACAGCGCCTGATCAGGGAAAATCTCATATTCGGCTACAATATGCCCCAGGGGGTCGTTTCTCATCTCTTCCGGGACATCGCCGCCAACAAGCCCGGAACCATTACCCGCGTGGGGCTGGGAACCTTCATTGATCCCCGGATTGACGGCGGTAAGCTGAATGAGAAAACATTTAAGGAAGGAAGGGACATCATTGAACTGATCCGGATCAGTGGTCAGGAATATCTGCTCTACAAGGCATTTCCCATCAATGCCGCCATTATCAGGGGGACAACAGCGGACATGGACGGTAACATTTCCATGGAAAAGGAGCCCTTGACCCTGGAGGCCTTGGCCATGGCCATGGCGGCAAAGAATTCCGGCGGCTTTGTTATTGTCCAGGTGGAACGGATAGCGGACCGGGGGACCCTGAACAGCCGTCAGGTGAAGATTCCGGGGATCCTGGTGGATTGCATCGTTTTGGCGCCGCCCGAGCATCACTGGCAGACGTTTGCCGAATGTTACAACCCGTCTTTCAGCGGGGAGGTCAAGATCCCCATGCAGTCCATTCCGCCGATGGAATTGGGGCCGAGGAAGATCATCGCCCGCCGGGCGGCCTTCGAACTCACGCCCAACAGTGTGGTCAATCTCGGCATCGGCATGCCGGAAGGCGTGGCGAGCGTGGCCAATGAAGAAAAGGTCATTGAATATCTGACCTTGACGACGGAGCCCGGCACCATCGGCGGCATGCCCAACGGCGGGCTGAACTTCGGCACGGCGACCAACATGGACTGCCTGATCGATCAACCCTCCCAGTTCGATTTCTATGACGGCGGCGGATTGGATACGGCCTTTNNGGAAGCGGATGAGGAGGGCAATGTCAATGTCAGCAAGTTCGGCCCGCGGTTCGTCGGTCCCGGGGGATTCATCAACATCAGCCAAAATGCCAAAAAGGTTGTGTTTGTGGGGACCTTTACGGCGGGAAACCTGCAAGTGTCCGTTATCAATGGAAGGCTTTCCATCGATCAGGAGGGCATAGAAAGAAAATTCATCAAGCAGGTCGAGCAGAAGACCTTCAGCGGACTCTATGCGGCGCAGAATCATAAGCCTGTTCTCTATGTCACGGAGCGGTGCGTCTTCAATCTGACGGAAGAGGGAATGGAATTGATCGAGATTGCCCCGGGGATCGACCTGCAAAAGGATATCCTCGACCAGATGGGTTTCCAGCCCATTATTAAGGGAACACCGAAGCTGATGGATGCCCGGATCTTCAGGATCGAGTCCATGGGTCTGAAGAACGAACTGTTGACCATCCCCGTGGAAGAACGCCTGATTTACAATGCGGAGGAAAACATCTTTTTTGTCAATTTCGAAAATCTGTACATCCGTTCCCGTGGAGACATTGAGAAAATCAGGACCATGATCGGCGAAATTTTGGGGCCGCTGCACAAGAAAGTCAACACGATCGTCAATTATGACAATTTCAACATCCTGCCCGATTTGATCGATGACTATACGGATATGATCAAAGATGTCCTGCGGTATTATGAAGGCGTCACGCGCTACACAACGAGCGCCTTTTTGCGGATGAAAATGGGAGAGGAATTGGAAAAGCGCAACCTGGCACCGTATATTTATGAAAGCCCCGAAGAGGCGAAGAAGGCCTCTACCAGAGATTGATTGCCCTGCTAGAAGCGCCGGCCGATCAGGAGCGCCAGCGTCTGGTGTCCCCCTTTGGCGAGGCCGTGGATGTGATAGGCCGGACCGATAAAGGTATTGCCACCGAGAAAGAGGCTGCCGGCATAGATGAGCAATTAATGATGAAAGAAACGACTTGCAATCACATTGTTTTTTTTATTGTCTTCATTTTATTTTTGTGTTTGGCCTTGCCTCAAACGATTGTCGCCCAGGAGCGTCGCCGTTTTATCGCGGCCGCTTCAGCCCAATCTCCCCCCTTCTCTTATCTGGATAAAAACAATAAGCCGCAGGGGATATTAATTGATTTCTGGAATTTGTGGGCGCAAAAAAACGGCGTGGAGATTTCTTTCACTCTGACTAGTTTTGAAAAAACCATAGAAATGGTGCGCAATGGCGAGGCTGATTTTCATAGCGGGATATTTTTATCCGAACAAAGATCGCAATATCTCGATTTTTCCGACGGTTTCTTAGATGACACCCTTTCTCTTTTTGTTCTGGATAAACTGGATATAAAATCCATCGCCGATTTGAAAAAATCTTCGGTTACTGTCGGTATCAGCAGGGAATACTATGCGGTGGAATACATCAAGCAGCATCATCCTTATGTAAACATTAAGCTGTACCTGAACAACGAGGAGCTGCTCAACCGCGCCATCAATCATGAGATTGTCGCCTTCGTGGTAGAATATCCCGTCGCTTTTTATTATCTGTCCAAAACCGAATCATTAGGCCTGTTCCGCGCCGTAGAGGACATTTCCAGCCAAAAATTAAGGGCTGCCGTAAAAAAGAATAATCTTACGGCATTGCATTTTATTAATAAAGGCATTACCAAAATCAGCAAACAGGAGTTGGAGAACCTGTCTTATAAGTGGGGACTGCGGCAGCATAAAATTATTCCCGATTGGCTGAAGAAAGCGTTAATCAGCGGCGGCATTTTAATTGTCTTGCTTTCGCTTTTAATCCACTGGCTTCTTTTAAGAAGAGAAATCAAAAAGCAAACCCGCGACCTCGACGAAAAAAACAAGATTCTGACGCTAATGCAGCGGGATATGATGGAGGTCAACAGGACGGCGCAAAGCCGGATGGAAGATTTAGAAAAATTAAGCCGTGATAATGAACAAATGCTCGATATTATCGCTCAAGAGATGAAAACGCCGATCGAAAATATTTACCGCGCCACTGAGAGCAAAGATGTTAAAGATCAGATTTTAGCGGATATTCACAATTATAGCGAAAAGGTTCTTCTATTCATTGACAAGTTCATGGAAATAGCAAGCATTGATGAGGAAAATTACCGCCAGCACATGGAGAAAATAAATCTTAATACTTTTTTTGAAAAGAAAAAAAAGGATTTCAAAAACCTCGCGCTGATGAAAGAAGTCGGCCTAGATATGGAGATGCCTTCGAATACGGTAACGGCTATATTGCATCCCGAGCATTTTGATGAACTCTGCAACAATATTTTTTTGAGCACCATAAAGTTTTCCCGCCCGGGCGGCAAGGTCGCTATCCGTATGTCATTAGAAGAAAGGAATGAGGAAAAAAAGATTATTCTCCGATTCCGTTACCAGTCAACAGCCGGACAAGACAGCAACGGCAATGTTTCGCCGGATATATCCCGCAGTGCCAATGAAGAAGAACCTCCGGTGGAAAGCGTTTCCGGCATTCGCCTCGCCATTGTCAAAAAATTGATTCGGCTGCAGGGAGGAAATATTTTCGCCCAAGTGGACGAAAATAGAGAAAGGGTCATTATCGTAGAGCTGCCGGCCATGGATGAAATTGTAAAAACTTATGAAGATATCGAAGCGCAATTGCAGACGGGAGATATTATTCTTTTTAAAGGCCTTTACTATGATAACCGAGGCGAGAAATCAGTGGCTGCGGATTGGACACATTTGGGAATAATTGTGCGAATGCCCGGCAACCCTTCGCCGCTGCTTTGGGAATCCACACCGCTGGATAACATTCCCAATATGGAGGTGGGCAAGAAAAAATCTGGAGCGCAGCTTGTGTCCCTGAAAAAGCGTCTTCGCACCTACGAAACGGAAACGTATGCGATACGGTTTTTAAAGGTCGTCCGAGACGCAAGCATGGTCAAGAATTTATTTAGTTTTATTTATTACGCCCATGCACTGCCTTTCCCGAATGATCTGCAGATTGTCACAAAGGTTATTGTCGCTAAGATATTCAGCCGGCGTTATCGCATGAAGAAACGTTATAAAAATATTTTTTGTTCCGAGCTGGTCGCCGAATCTTACATCCGGATGGGGCTTTTGCCCGAGGCACCGCCGCCTTCCGCTTACATGCCGATTGACTTTTCCATTATGAGAAAACTGCCCCTGCTCAAAGGAGCATATCTTAGTGGCGAGGTCATGATAAAAATAGCGAAATAGAAAATTATGATAAGCCTTGATGCATAATCATTACATTGCGGAGTTGTGAAACAGAAATAATGACAATATTAATAAACACCTTAATAATAGTAATCGGCTTAATACTGGCCATAGCGATTATCATATTATTTCCGATAATTAAAATTTTTCACACATCATCTGTTTGCCGAAAACCGCCGGAAGATCATTTGCCGGAACTTACCCATAACCTTTACCGTCATGTCGCAGTTCTCAGCAAAGAAATCGGTTCGCGCAGCCTGAAAGAGTATGAAAATATTAGTAAAGCGCAAAATTACATCGAAACTTTTCTTCAAGGAATTTGCTTTCCTTATGAGCTGCAAAGCTATGTGGTAAATGGAAAAACATACAGCAATGTGATTGCAGCTTTGCCCGGAAGTGATAACCCGCCGGAGACAATAGTTATCGGAGCCCATTATGATACGATTTTGGATACTCCGGGCGCCGATGATAATGCCTCTGCCGTCGCCGTCCTTTTAGAAATGTGCCGCGCGTTGCAAAATTATTCACCCGGCAAAACTATCAAGCTGGTCTTTTTTACGCTCGAAGAGCCGCCTATTTTTGATACGGAAAAAATGGGAAGCTGGATATTCGCCAAAGACGCCAAAAAGCGCGGCGAAGAGATATGTTTCATGATCTCGCTGGATATGCTCGGCTATTACAGTGATAAAGAGAAGGGGCAGCAATTTCCTTTGCCGTTGACGAATATGTTCTATCCGACAACACCGAATTTTATATTGGTCGTCGGCGATACATCTTCCAGACACATGGTAACATTGACCGCCGATAAAATACGTCAAGCATGCACTTTGAATGTTGAGAATTTAACGGTACCACGTTTTTTCCCCGGCATCAAGCTTTCCGATAATTTATCATTCTGGAAGATGGGTTATAAAGCGCTGATGATTACTGACACAGCATTTTTTAGAAATCCAAACTATCACACTACCAAAGACACAATAGATACCTTGAATTTTGATAAAATGACGTCTCTTTGTGAAGGATTGGTAGCAATGACAAAAGATTTAAGCCGGCAGTAAAAAATCATTGGGCATAAATTTTGTTTGATAAGGCATTGCTTGTTCACACAACATTAATCCTGACGCCAATTATAAAATCAAACTCAAATCTTTACTGTTTATTTCACAATCTTGAAAATCTCTTTGGTCTTCTGGTCGGCGGCGGTGCGCCTGCACTTTTGATTGCTTCTGGCAGGCATAAATACGGCGTGAGGGAAACTACTCCTTGAGTGGCAGGACATGCACACCCTGATATCTGATTTGCACTCGGCATAACAAACATTCCTCTATGATCCCGATGCCACATTACTATTATCAACAAGCGATCGTAAAACACCGGAGACAACATCCTTATGTTCAGCCATGATGATTTTAATTTTTTTGTCTTTACCGAGAATTAATTGACCAAGAACACCGGCATCAACATTAAGCTTGCATCCGAGCAGCCTGGGGGCGTTTTGCTCCAGAAGCTGCTCTATATGCCTGTAGAAACGATCAGCGCCATCATTGGAAAATAAAAGTAATCGGGAAATTCGATCTCCGTAAGCTGCTCCTGAACTCTGGTGGGCATTCTTAATCCCATATCTTTCGCTTGCCAGTTTCTCAGATATCGATTCCAATCCGAGCCTAATCCGCCCCTGAAGCCTGGCCTTCTGAAGCGCCATTTTCAAGGGGTCACTCCATTTAATTAACGGAACATCGATCTTCCCGCCAGGCATGAGCTTAGCGGTGCATGAGATCAACACCTGACGAATCGCTTCGGAAGAACTATCGGCTTCTAACTGCCGTGGAAGGCGTATATTGGCTATATTCATATAAAGTTCCTTTTCTATTCAACGGGCGTTTCCGGCGGCCAATTCCTCCAGGTCATCCCAGCGCTGATAGGCGCAATCAAGCTCCCTCTCCAGGCTTTCCAGCCGTTTATTGGTTTCAATCACTTGCGCGGTATCGCTTCGGGCATAAAACTCGGGAGAATTTATCTTTGTGATCAGTTGCCGCTTTTCTGCCTCCAGTATTTCTATTTTGCGGGGCAGCTCTTCTCGCTCCCGCGTTTCTTTGTAGGTAAGCTTGCGTTTCCCCGCCGCAGACCTTTCCTTTTTGGGCTTCTCATCCTTCGGTACAGCCGGGAGCGGCTCATTTGACTCAGTACGCTGCCTCAACCAGTCATCATAGCCTCCGATATATTCCCGCAAAACGCCTTCGCCCTCCAAGACAATTGTGGAAGTGACCACATTGTTGAGAAATGCCCGGTCATGGCTTACCATCAAGATCGTGCCGCTGTATTCCATAAGCCTGTTTTCCAGCAGTTCCAGTGTTTCCGTATCGAGATCATTTGTCGGCTCGTCCAGAACAAGCAGGTTGGACGGAGTACTGAAAAGTTTAGCAAGAAGCAGGCGGTTTCGTTCGCCTCCGGAAAGAGATTTAACGGATGCCATGATCTGTGACGGGGGGAAAAGAAAATCCTGCAGATAGCCGATGATATGCCGGGGCGATCCATCAATAAAGACTGTATCGTTGCCATCAGCAATATTATCCTTGAGAGTTTTGTTTTCATCGAACCGGGCGCGAAGCTGATCAAAATAGGCAATCTGAATGCCGGTTCCCAGACGAATTTTACCCTTCTGGGGTTGAAGTTCACCCAGGAGAACCTTGAGCAGTGTGGTCTTGCCGGAACCGTTCGGCCCGATAATGCCTATTTTATCCCCGCGAATTATTGTTGTAGAAAAATTTTCTATGATTTTCTTCTTCCCGAAAGCAAAGCTGATCTTTTCGACATTCACAACCAACCTGCCGCTGCGCCGGGCTTCCTGAATTGTGACTCGGGCTACACCTGCCTGCTCGCGTCTGCGGGCCCGATCCTGACGAAGCTGTTGCAACGCCCTTACTCTCCCCTCGTTACGGGTGCGGCGTGCTTTGACACCCTGCCTGACCCAGGCTTCTTCTTTGGACAGTTTCTTGCCGAAATCATGCCACTGTTTTTCTTCAGCCGCAAGCATTGCCTGGCGGCGTTCAAGATATTTGCCGTAATCGCAGGAAAAGGAAAGCAGGCTCCCCCGGTCAATCTCGACAATACGCGTTGCCATTTTCTGCAGGAAGGCACGGTCATGTGTTACAAACATAACCGTCTTTTGAAACTTCAGCAAAAATTCCTCCAGCCAGATGATGGCGTTAATATCCAAATGGTTGGTAGGCTCATCCAGCAGAAGCAGATCCGGATCATTCACCAGAGCTCTGGCCAGTAAAACGCGGCGTTTCATTCCCGTGGAGAGAAGCCTGAATTCTATGTGTTCATCCAGGCCGGTCCGGCTGATTACTGTTTCAACTCGCAGATGAAAATTCCAGGCACCGGTTGTCTCCAGCTGATGTTGAACCACTTCGAGTTTTTTGAGCAGACTTCCATCATTTTTTTTGGCAACCTGCATAGCAAGATCATGATAATGCTTCAAAATATCCAGATGCTCCCGGCCTCCGGAGGCTACGACATCGTAAACAGTTCCCGGCAGATCATCGGGAACATCCTGAGGCAGCATAGCAATCCGTACTTCGCCGTTTTTGATGATCTCGCCCTGATCAGCGGGGATTTCACCGCTCAGCATCTTCATGAGCGTGGATTTGCCCGAACCATTGCGCCCCAGCAGACCGATCCTTTCGCCTTCTTCAATCTGGAGCGAGACATAATCAAGCAGCAGTGGCCCCCCAAAACTCACCGAAACATTATTTATCCAGATTAATCCCATGTCTTCTCAAGAAATAATTAGCGGTTGAAAATAAAAAAAGCCGTCTCTCCGTATAGGCGGCTCTTTTTCATGTCCATGGATGTTAAATTATAAGTTTATTTTACAGCATCTTTAAAATTCTTCCCAGCCTTAAATACCGGGACCTTCTTTGCGGGAATCTTTATTGCTTCGCCTGTCTGGGGGTTTCTACCTTTGCGGGCTTTTCTCTTGCTCACACTAAATGTGCCAAACCCGACAAGCGTAACGCTATCGCCCTTTTTAAGCGCTTTCTTAATTGCCGCAATTGTTGCGCTTAGTGCCTCGTCCGCTTCTTTCTTGCTGCATGTAACTTTTGCTACTTCTCCGATTAAATCTGCCTTGTTCATTGAACCCTCCTTTTAAAAGTTTTATTTTGTAAAACCGTTACCTGTATACTATCACTTAATTAAGAAAAATAAACATCATTTTTATTTAAAAAAATAACCTGATCTCTTCCAGATTATTTCGGGCATATGGTGATAGATTAGCTAAAGTTCTTTTTTACCGCTTGCTTTTTAAATTTTTTCTCGCCGAAAATCAAGTCTTGTTTCTCAATAAAGACTTCCGTATCGGGCGGTACGGAATGCGTCAGCCAGACGTTACCACCGATGACCGAACGGGCGCCAACCACTGTTTGTCCACCCAGGATAGTCGCATTGGCATAAAGGATGACATCATCTTTAATCGAAGGATGGCGCTTTTTATTTCTTAATATCTTACAATCCGCTTTGGACAGAGACAATGCCCCCAATGTAACACCCTGGTAAATTCTGACCCGCTTCCCGATTGAAGCCGTCTCACCAATCACGACACCCGTTCCGTGATCAATAAAAAAACTCTCGTCTATATGCGCACCGGGATGAATATCAATTCCGGTGTGACTGTGAGCGTATTCTGTCATTATTCTGGGAATCAAAGGCACTCCTTGACGATAAAGCTGATGCGCCAGGCGATAAACCATTATCGCCCAGATACCCGGATAGCTGAAGATTATTTCATCATAGCCTTTTGCCGCGGGATCGCCGTCATAAGCCGCGTGAATATCCTTAGCCAGAAGTTCCCTTAATCCTGATAAACTTTTCAGGAATTCTACTGTTATTGTTTGCCCCAACCCTTCACATTTTATGCAGGCCAGGTTTTGGCGAATGCAGTCATGACGCAGTGCCACTATTATTTGCTCAGAAAGTATCTCATAAAATGCTGTAACTTCCTGACCTAAATAATATTCCAAATTGGTTTGATCCAGACGTGTCCGGATAAAATATCCCGGATAAAGTATACGTGCTGAATGGCGCAGGATATCAATAATTGCTTCTCTATATGGTATAGGTTCTGCGCTCACATGGTCAAAACAACCGCCCTTATTACAGGTTGATACCAGTTCATTAACTATGCCGGGAATTTCAGTTCTGGCGTGCTTGGCTGTCTTAATTTCGTCTTTGCATTCCTTGTTCTGTTCAGACCGCTTCATCATATTTCTTTACCTCGTTATAATTTGTTTACAAAAATGACTTCGTAAAATGATCCAGAGGCAAGGCGCGCGAATATTGAGGAATGAGGCCTACCGTTTGCGTAGGCCTCAGTGACAAAATATGAAGCGCAACGCCGCATATGGACATTTTACGGAGTCATTACTGCGTTTTGCAAGCAGGCTGCGACGAATTCCAGTAAGGTGACATACCGCGCAGCCGCTCGATTATTGCCGGCATTTTATCGATCACAAAATCAATTTCCGCCTCTGTATTATTGATGCTTAAACTAAAGCGAATAGAACCGTGCGCCATGGTGAATGGAACTCCCATCGCCCGCAGGACGTGAGAAGGCTGCAAAGAACCGGATGTGCAGGCAGAACCGGATGAAGCGCAAATTCCCAGTTCATTCATCAGCAGCAGAATCGCTTCGCCTTCGACATATTCAAAGCTGATGTTGGTGGTATTGGGTAAGCGATTTGCCGGATCGCCATTGACTCTGCTTTGTGTAATCCTTTTCAAAAGTTCCCGCTCCAGTTTGTCCCGCAAACGCGCCACATAGGTATTTTCTTTCTCCATATTTTTGGCGGCAAGCTCGCAAGCCTTGCCCAATCCTATAACACTTGGCGTATTTTCCGTGCCCCCGCGGCGTTGTTTTTCCTGATGCCCGCCGATCATAAAAGGCGAAAACTTTGTTCCGCGGCGGATATAGAGCACGCCAATACCTTTGGGCGCGTGAAGTTTATGTCCCGAAATCGAAAGCATATCGATGACATTATTTTTTAAATTGATAGGGATTTTGCCTGTGCTCTGAACAGCATCAGTGTGAAACAAAATTCCTTTTTCATGAGCCAACCGGGCTGCCGCTTCCACCGGGAAAATCACTCCGGTTTCATTATTGCCCCACATCAGACTGACGACAGCGGTATCGGGAGTCATGCTTTTTCCCAGATTTTCCAGATCCAGCAAACCGTTCTTATCCACAGGAAGTTCGGTTACCCGATAGCCCTGCGTGGCCAGATGAGCGCATAAAGCGCGAATAGCGGGATGTTCCACCCGGCTGGTAATGATATGTTTCTTATCCGGACGCGTCATCAGGGCCGAGCGAATAGCGGCATTGTCGCTTTCCGTACCGCAACTGGTGAAAATGATTTCTTCCGGCATTGCGCCCAAAAGCGCCGCCACCTGCTCACGCGCAGTGCGAATTTTCTGGCCAACCTGCCCGCCAAAAGTGTGCATACTGGAAGGATTACCGTAAAACTCGCGAAAATATGGCATCATAACCGCCAGCACTTCTTCGGCCACCTGGGTTGTGGCATTATTATCCAGATAAATAGTGTTCATTTGGAGACCTCCTCAACCACTATATCCGGTGAAACAAGTTCTTTAAGGCGCTGCTCCACGAAGTTTTTCAAGGTGATATCCGAAGCTTTGCAAGTAGAGCAAGCGCCGCGCGTGGCGACGATGACGCGATTCCCGATAATATCGATAATTTCTATATCACCGCCATCATGTTTAAGTGACGGACGAATTTCCCGTTCGATTGTTTCTTCAATCAGCCGAATCTTCTGAATATTGGTGAGTTTTGGTTTAGCATCGGTTTTCGGCTCAGTGCGCACCTGATCAATGATCTGTTGAATTGCGTCATGGCAATTACCGCAACCGCCGCCGGCTTTGGTATAGTTGGTCACATCTTCCACTGTGGACAGATTGTTTTCGCGCACCGCCCGCTCGATTTCTTTATCGGTCACCCCAAAGCATTCGCAAATAATTTTTGCGCCAGTTTCTAGTGGTGGTGCGCCACGGTAATTTTCTATCGCTTTTTCCAGAGCCTGTTTGCCCATAACGGAACAGTGCATTTTTTCGTCCGGAAGCCCTCCCAGATACTTGGCAATATCCTGATTAGTGACTTTGAGCGCCTCTTCTATTGTCATCCCTTTGATTATTTCCGTCAGAGCTGATGATGATGCTATGGCGCTGGCGCAACCAAATGTTTTGAATTTGGCATCCTTTATTTTTTTATTCTCATCCAGTTTAAATGTAAGTTTGAGCGCGTCACCGCAGGCGAGCGACCCTACTTCCGCCACACCATCCGGATTTTCAATTTCGCCAACATTGCGTGGATTGAGAAAATACTCTTTAACTTTGTCTGTATATTCCCACATAAAACACTCCTTAAACTTTAACTGCAACAGTCCTTGTAATCTGCGGCTTGTCTCGTTTTCGTCATTCCGGCGAATACCCTGAACGGCACGAGAGCCGGAATCAAGAAACGCCAGCTCAAACAGGTTTTCAGTAGCTAATGGTTTATTACACCATTATTATATAATTAAGATTTATTCTTTTTAAATGCAAGCTTTTTTCAATAATATAAGGCAATATACTAGCCTGTCAATAAAAAAACTCTTGGGGAATCGATTGAAATTATGTAATATTAAAACAACTTNNGAAAATTGCTCATTTAAACAATACAGCAAGTACCCTCTTACGGCTTATTCCGAGTTTATGCCGTCAGTTCATTTCGCTTCTCGTGCGCTTGATAGAAATACAAAAGGGTTTTTCCAAAAAGATGTCCCCCTGGAATTTCCCATCACAGAGTATGAAGAGGCTTTTGAACTGCAACCGGGTTTGGAAAATATCGCCCACCAAATCTTACATGCGTTATCTCATCTGGCCAAAGGGGAAACTGCTGAACGCCTGGCCAGGAACAAGCTAATCAACAATCCTTATTGGCCTGATGAACTTGCACAGCAGGTACAAAATTTAAGACATGAACCGCTTGTCATTATTCTTCCTCTGGCCCTGTCCTTGACGCAGGACGACAAAGGCAGGAAACGCTGGACATTTTTCGGCGCCAGTGAACAAGGACCCTTTCGATCATTCTGGAAAAGTTTTTTTACGTCTCAGAAAGAAGAGATTCCACCGGAAAGAGTCACAAAATTCATACAATCCATCCTGAATACAGCCTATGGTGAATCTTGCAACAGCCTGGCTGATCTTCTACAAGTTGGTTTCCGTATTTTTGCCAGTGAAGGAGACCCGCAAAAAGCGCTCCGGCCAATGTGGACATCCCCATTCATCTGGACTGACGGGATGGATTTAAAAGGGGTAAAGTATCTCCTTAGTTTTGAACCTTTCGGGACTCTTCCGGAAATGGTAAAAAAAGCTTACTTAAATGGAAGCATCCACTTGTTGCCCTTTCCGGGCAGCCTGCTTTTCTGGGGCGTCCCGGGTTACAGGCTTTTGCAAAGCGAATTATTCATGTCCAACCAGATTCCCCTTTTGCATCTTGTGGAACGTCATGAAGCACCTTATGGTCTTAGAGTTCCGCAATCAGGATGGATTCACATACCATCTCACAAGAATCCTTCACCGCATGGAGACTTCGGCCCGCTGAGAAGTACCTTTCGGCGCACCCACCGGGGAGCAAAAGTGCATCGTTACGAGGATGAACTTGCAATTCCCGGACGTTTGGATCATATCCTTCATGTGCTGTTCAGCACAGATTCCAACGATCTGAACCTCTATGGAAAGCCTATGGCCCGTAATAGTCAACTTTGGACCCAGAACCACAAGCTGCTGCTCGATGGTCCGAATGCGACTAAAACGGAAATCAAGACTGCCCTGAAAGCCATCGAACAAGGCGGCTTATTCGGATACCGCTTTCAATATCCTCCACTGATCATTGAATCGCATCAAATTTACTGGCATCGTCCTGTGGTAGCATACCTTCCGCCCAATGAAGAAAAACCAGTTGTTTTGCCCGATGCACTTTCCGGATATTTCACAGCTTACGACGCAAAGGATACTGACCTTGATCATCCTATCGAACTCTGGCCCTGTATTTACAAAAGGAGCATCCCTCAAACAGTCATAAAACTTTTTAAAGATAAAACACACGAGCATAAGACAATTACTCGAGTTCTGAATTTGCTGGCCGCGCGCGAAAATCTTGGCAAGGAAAAGCTGCCTTATTCTTTCGCCAGACAAATTTTGATGCTGCCGGAAAATAAAACTCTTGATGGCTGGTTGGAATCACTTCGTGGTTCTGACGATCATAACGATCAGGGTCAATCCCTTGGCGATCAGCTTCGCGATTTGATTGCCGCAGAGAAAAAACAACTTCCTTCTTCCAGCGAAACGGTATTGCCGGCTTCCCTGACTTTCAGCGGCAGTGCCGATCGCTCTTTTGAAGCCCAATACTGGAAAGATATTTGCACTCTTTCTGCCGGAGAATATCTCAATAAAGCCAATTCTGATTGTATCCTGGATGCTGCCACTCAAAAGAAACTCATACATCATCGCAGAGACCTGGAAGCTCTGGGTGATTACCTTCTTGCCTATTACAGACGGGTTATAGATGAGCAAGGAATGCAAGGGAAAGCGCTTGCCGGTGATCTTCCCTTTAAGTGGGAAACCGATTTTGACTTTGACTGGTGGGGCGGCTGGGTAAAAAATCAGGATGGCCATGCCCTCGAGCGGAACCTCATGATGGTTATTCCGGGACACAACCGGCAAAGGGCCGTCATTATGGCGGATCATTATGATACAGCTTACATGGCCGATATTTATTACAAGGATCAAGGGGGATCCGGCGCCCGTATTGCTTCCGCAGGAGCTGATG
>PLNU01000095.1 GCA_003142835.1 Syntrophaceae bacterium | reverse complement strand
GCTATTATTAAATTGTATTTAACAGCTCTAATCACGATGAATATGTCCTTTTTTTATCCAGTTTCATACCTCTTCGCTTTCTTTGGCTAACTTTGCTGGCTAAGTCGTCGGCTTTCTCAACTTATAACCTGAAGGTCACGCGTTAGTAATACGACCGCGGAGCCTCCTCCTTGCCGCCTCGTTATCCTTTGAAAGCGAAATGGTATTAGAATTTGAATTAAATAGTTTTAAGTGCGCATTCTGTAGAACAAGATTGCGGCAGCAATACTGAATAATATATTCGCTCCCCAAGCGGCCAGGAGTGCTGGCATTCTCCCCGAAAGCCCCAAAGACATGCTTAAGGCATGGATCCCAAAGTAAGAAAATCCGATAAAAATACCTATTCCCACGCTTTGCATGATGCCGCCGCTTCTTTCCGAGCGCAAAGAAAATGATACGCCGATAAAAATCAATATTATGATTACAAAGGGAAAAGCAATCTTGCCCTGTAAATAAACAAGATACCTGGTGACATCGTATCCTTCTTTCTGAATTTTACTGACATATTTTCTCAACTCGAAGTAACCCATTTTCTCCGCATCTTTTTGCACGATTTTAAAGTCAATTGGTTTTTCAGGAATATTAATAATTTTTTCTTTAGACCACTCCAAAACAGGAGAGTTGTTACTATCAAACCGGGTAGTGAGTAAATCATAAAAAACCCAGTTATTTTCTTTCCATTCAGCTCTTTGCGCGTCAATGCGCATTCTTAAGGTGAAATCATTATTCAAATAATTTATGGTAATACCGCGCAAAGTATCATTGCTTACGTCAAACATTTTAAAATTGTATATTGCGTTATCACCGCGATACCAGATTTCATTTTGTTTAAAATATCCGAGAGTTTGTTGCTTTTGAATGTCAATCTTTTCCATATATTCGGTTTTTTGTATTGAGGCGGGTGTGATCAGCTCAGTAAAATAAAACAAAACAACAGCCATTACAGCGGCGAAAATCAAGGCCGGGAGGGTAATGCGATAAAGGCTGATACCATTAGCTTTCATTGCCGTAATTTCGCTGAATTTGGAAAGTGATCCGTAAGCCATTAAGGTGGCCAGCAGCACAGCAGGAGGCAGAATAAGAGAAATTATCATTGGAATTGAATACAAGAAAAATGTTGCTATTTGCAGAATTGAAGCATTATTACTGAGAAACATCCTGACTTTGCTGAAAAAGTCGACGATCAGATAAAGAGCTATAAACGTTATGCAGATAACTATAAAAAATCTCAAAAACTCTTTTAAAATATATCTATCCAGAAGTTTCAATATAAAACCCTCAATTTGTTCGGAATTTCCGCCAGAAGAAAACCTTCAGCATATGCAGAAGAGAGATTTCTCTGTCGGCCATGTAAAAAAGGTATATACTGAACAATACAAAGATAATATTCGGAGTCCAGACGCCGACTTCAGGAGAAAGGTAGCCTGTTTCGACAAAAGCTTCACCGCAAATGCGCAATAAGTAATATATAGATACAACAATTATAGCAACAGCAACGCCACGCGATTTTACAGCGCGATGGCTTTTTATCCCGAGGGGCAAAGCCAAAAGACCGAAGAAAATACAGGAGAGAGGGATAGAAAATTTCTTATGCACTTCGATGGCCAATTCCCTGATTGCCGCCTTGTCCAAGCCGGGTTTTCTCATTTTCTCCAGCAGTTCGCCCATAGTCATTTCAACACTGGTTTTGGAATTTTCGCTTATACCGGAAATAGCAGACGATAGGTCAAGATTAATGTCGTAGATTTTAAAATCAATTTTACGGTAATTTTTCAAATCTGGACTAACGCTGTGAATAGAACCATTTTCAAGACGCAGCATGACAGTCATTGAATCCGCGTCGGCAAAAAGATAAGCTTTTTTTGCTAATATGGTGTTTTGTTCTCCCCTTATGTGGTTATCGGAAATCAGCACGTTTTCCATAAAATCA
Source organism: Syntrophaceae bacterium (assembly GCA_003142835.1). Taxonomy (GTDB): domain Bacteria; phylum Desulfobacterota; class Syntrophia; order Syntrophales; family Smithellaceae; genus FEN-1160. Next base: position 13,519 of record PLNU01000095.1, on the reverse strand, counting down.
CCTTTGGGAGGAATTTTCTCTGCGTAAAGAAGGATGCCTTTGAAATCAGCGTTGAATACTTTTTCTTTAATGCCAATGCTGGCATTTTGCTGGGCTATGGTGAAAAGTAAACGCTTGGTGGCAAAATTGCTTTGCGGTACAAGCAAATAACCGACGATGATAGTTATAATAAAAGTTATCAATGAAGCGATAGCGACGGGATAATAAATTTGCGTCAGACTGACGCCGGAAGCTTTGAGGACTGTTATTTCATTATCAGCGGATAGCCTGCCCATGGCAATAAGAATAGCTATCAGAAGAGCAATGGGAACGGTGAACAACATAAAAGCCGGTAAAAGAAAACTAATAAGCTTGGCAATGGTAAAAATACTGATACCCTTATTAACAATTAAATCCATGATCTGGAGAATTTTCCCCATAAGCAGGACAAAGGTTAAGACAAATAAGATAATGATAAAAGAGAAAGCGATTTCTTTAAATATATATCGGCTGATGATTTTGTGCATGCTCTAATCTACTTCTTTTTATTAATAACTAACATGTATTTATTAATTTTAACAAGTAAAACCTGAAGCCTCAGCAAATGTTTGCGGGTATAATTCCAATTCTAAATCAAAGCGCTATCTTTGTTGGCGTCGTCGTCGGCTTCCTCAACGTATGTACAANNTGATTTAGAAATGGTATAATATGTAAATAAAACGAAACAGGTTTCGTCTTGCAATGTTTTATTGACAGTCGTCATTATTTTGCCTATATTCCTTTCACAATTTTCCTGACCTGCTTATTATAGAAAGGATACGGATATTAAAAATGAAAGTTGATACAATGCGCCAGATTGATTATTATATTGGCGTTCCTCTTTGTTTTCTGGGCTCAATATTTCAGCGATTGGTGAGATTACTGATCAAGAACGATATGAAGCCTCCGAAGAATATTCTTTTTATCGAATTATCAGAAATGGGCAGCGCCATTTTGGTCGACCCGGCGATGAGGAAGCTTAAGAAGGAAACAGGCGCCGAACTTTATTTTGCCATTTTCAAGAAAAATAAACCCAGTCTGGATTTATTGGGCACAATTCCCAATGAAAATATCTATATCATCCGCGAGCATAACCTGTTTGCGTTTATTATTGATACGTTCAAGTTCTTTTTCTGGACGAGAAAAAGAAAAATTGACGCTGTAATTGATCTGGAGCTGTTTTCGCGCTTCACAGCTCTTCTTGCCGGATTCAGCGGCGCGCCATATAAGATAGGCTTCCATGCTTATTATAACGAAGGCCTTTATCGCGGGAATTTTTTATCGCACAAAGTCGCCTATAATCCACATATCCATATCGCGAAAAATTTTATTGCCCTGATCAATGCTTTGTTGTCATCAAAAGAAGAAATTCCCTATTCGAAGACGCTTATCAGTAATGAAGAAATCTCTTTAGCCAAAGTCAATATCGTAAGTGAACAGAAAAAAACTATTCGTGATATAGTGATTAATTGTACAAGTGAATTCAACCCGGAGAAAAATAAAATTATTTTAATTAATCCCAACGCCAGCGAGCTTCTTATCCAGCGACGCTGGCCGCAGCCGAATTATGTGCGATTAATTAAAATGATTTTGGATAAGTGCTCTCAGGCGGTAGTGCTGATCACGGGTGATCCGCATGAAAGAGAAGAGGCGCAGCGGCTCAAGGAAAATGTGCAAAATGACAGATGCGTAAATTTTGCGGGAAAGGTAACCTTCGCCCAGCTTCCTTTGCTTTACAGCATTTCCGAGTTCATGGTTACCAACGATTCAGGCCCGGCGCATTTTGCCGCGATAACTGATATGCCCACATTTGTTATCTTTGGACCGGAAACACCGGCACTTTATGGATCACTGGGAAAGACCACACCGATTTATGCAGGGTTAGCCTGTTCTCCTTGTGTCAGCGCCTCCAATCATCGCAAGACCGCGTGTATGGACAATGTCTGTCTCCAGGTGATTAAACCTGATCACGTATTTACGGCGATTCTTCCTGATCTGGAGAAGATTAATGCTGAAAGAAAATAAGAAAATTTTCTTACTGATAGGCTTTTTTACTTTGATTCGCCTCGCGGTTTCGCCTTTTTTCGGACTGGGAGTTGATGAAGCTCATTATGTATTATACGCAAAGTTTCTTGATTGGAGCTATGTTGATCATCCACCGCTAGTCGGCTGGGTGCACGCGCCATTTTTTTATCTTCTGGGCACAAATGAATTTTTAGCCCGACTGCCGGCTGTTTTACTGTTTGCTGCCACTTCTTACTGCGCATACTTGTTTGTATTGAGAGTGACGCAATCCTCACAGATGTCGTTATTGGCAGTTCTGGCATTAAACTGTTCCTTCATCCTTAATGTTATGGGACTGATGCTATTGCCCGATTCTCTTTTGCTGTTATTTGTTTTCCTTCTCATTTTTATTGTTGAAAAAATAGCCCGTGAAAAAAAGCCGCTGGATTTTATTTTACTGGGAATTTTGCTCGGTTTAATGGGATTGGCTAAGTACACTTCAATTTTACTGGTGCCGCCGCTCATCGTATTTTTTCTGCTGAAAAGAAGATACGATATAATCTTTTCCCGCTATATGTTTTTGGCGGCACTTATCGCTTTAATAATGATAACGCCTGTAATTTACTGGAACATTAATCACGGCTTTATCAGTTTCCGCTATCAGGGTTCTCATATCTTCGGATCTTTAGCCACAAGCTTTAAAAATTTTATTGAATCCCTGGCGGCACAGTTTGGCGCTTACAGTCCTTTTTTATTTATAATTGCTTTTTATGGTTTCTTCCGGGTATTACGTTCCGGGAACGATTATTTGCGCCTGTCTGTTTTATTCGGTGCCACGATAATTGTTTTTTTCCTGATCACGTCGCTATCTGAAAGGACGCTTCCTCACTGGCCCGGTATTTTCTATGTGCTGTTTATCCCTATCGGCAGCTACACCCTTTATCTCTCGAAGGAAAAATGGAAGAGATACTATCTTTATTTTTCGATAGGATTAAGTTTGGTCTTAATGTTACTTGCCTATACTGAAGTTGCCGGGAAATTCTTTACGTATCCTGATTATAAATCACCATTTCGCGATATTTATGGATTTCAACAAATTGCCGGGCAGGCAGACAAAATAATGAAAAATGATAAATCAGCCGCTCACAAGGCAATCGCGGTGAGCAACTGGACAATGGGCAGCCGGACCATGTATTACAGCTTGCCCTATATGAATGAAGTATTCGTAATTGATAATAGAAAAGATCAATTTGATGTATGGGAAAAACACTTCCCACACGGTTACGATCTTCTTTTTCTGAACACTCATTTTCATGAATTGAGTATCGAGAAATATGTCAATTGCGACAGGATTGAAAAAGCCGGAAAGATTGATCTGCTGCTCAATTGCGCAAAAGTTGACACTGTCGAATATATCTGGTGTCGTAATTATAGAGGCACAAAACAATGAACAAAAAGTGGATAACGATTATCATACTTTTCCTCTGCTTACTACTTTCTGTTATAGCCTATTTTTATTGGGATATACCTCTGAGCCTTTATTGTAAGGGATTGGGGCGATCAGTTCTTGATATCGCGGAAATTGTCACCATCTGGGGAGAATCAAGGTGGTATTACATGATACTGGTACCAGCATTTATATATTTCTGGTTTCTGGCTAAAAATAAATTATGGTCTAAGAGGATTCTATTTATCTTTATATCTCTATCGGCATCAGGGCTGATTAGTATACCAATTAAGTGGCTTGTCGGCAGATACAGACCAAGTATGTTAGAAAAAGGTTTTTTTGGGTTTAATTATTTCGGTGTAGGTTATGAATTAACCTCATTTCCTTCCGGCCATACTATCACTGCATTTTCCCTGGCTGCCGCAGTAAGTATATTATTCCCGCGCTTAAGTATCCTCGCTTTCGTCGCGGCTGTTTCCATAGGAATTAGCCGGATATTAATAACGTCTCATTATTTGAGCGACGTAATCGCCGGAGCGGGCATCGGTATATTGTCGACAATGATCGTAAAATATATTTTTGATCGAAAGAAAATCGAACTAATTCAGAAGTGAAAAAGTATAAAGTATATTTATGCAAAAAAGATATGTCCTGTTTTTAATACCATTAATCCTTTATATCGGTTTGCTCGGTGTCTTGCCGCAAATGGAACCGGATGAAGCTCGCTATAGTTTAATCCCCAGCGCCATGAATCAATCCGGCAATTATGTTACGCCGCAACTTAAACATATAATTTACCTGGAAAAGCCGCCGTTGGTTTACTGGGCAACAGCGCTGTCGTTTAAAATATTCGGGGAAAATGATTTTTCCGCCCGTCTGTTTGTCGGTCTTTGCGCCTGGGGTTGTATTCTCCTTGCGTATTTTATCGGCAAGAATATCCGGGATGAAAAGACAGGACTTTATGCCGCGGCAGTTCTAACTATTTCCGCGTTTCCTTTTACTTTGGGGCGGCTCAATATTTTAGACACTCCCCTGACTTTTTTTATTTGTCTTTCAATTTGGCTGGGCTATCTGGCATTAAAAAAGCAAAAACAGAAATATCTTTTTTATCTTTTTTATTTTTCCTGTGCTCTGGCTTTTTTAACAAAAGGAGTTATCGGCGTTGTATTTCCTTTTGCTATTTTGGTTTTGTGGTTAATCTGGATCGGCAGGTGGCGTGAGTTGTGGAAGCTTTTTTCACCGATAGGAATATTAATATTTTTGCTCGTTGTTTGTCCGTGGTTGATTCTGGCGCAGAAAGAAAATTCAGACTTTCTCTGGTTTTTCTTTGTGCGTGAGCATTTGCTGCGTTTTACCACCAAGATGCATGGCAAGACAGAACCATTTTATTATTATTTGCCGCTTATTATCGGCGGAATAATGCCCTGGTCTGTTTATTTAATCAAGGCCTGGCCGGGGAAATCTATCAGGAAAGCGCTATTCGCCAAAGATGAAAACAGGCTCCTGCTGATTTGGATATTGTTTATTTTCCTGTTTTATACTTTATCCTCTTCAAAGCTTGCCACTTATATATCTCCGGTGTTTTTACCTATAGCATTATTCGCGGGAAGTATTTTTCGTCACTATGAGGAAAATGCGATAGATATTTCCAGGAAGAAAAAAATATTTTATCGCCTTGCAGTTATTTTTCAGACTTCAATAATATTTATTGCTCTCCTCATTCCGCCAATATTGAATAAATATTCTGATCCAGCGAAAGGTCTGGTCGTGATGACTTCCGATAAATGGTGGCTGTATATTGTATTGCCGCTTCTGGCAGTTATTTTTATGGCCTTTCTGCCGGAGATGATTGAACGGAAATTCCACCGTGGCTGGTTTTTAAGCCTTTACGCTTTGTGCGTCATATTATTAGCGGGCAGTCTTTTTCCGGTGAAAGATTTTTTAGCGCCATATCGCAGTTCACTGGTAGCCAAAGATGCGATCTCACGTTATGTGCCGAAAGATCAGGATTTGTATCAATACCGGGTAAATTTTTACGGGATTGATTTTTATAACAAGATTCGAACGCCTGTTGTGGAGGATTTTGGCGAGCTCTCGGAAGGTACAACAAAACTTCCACCGGCTGAAAAAAAGAGATATTTTTTGACGCGTGAAGAATTTTTTCAGTTGTGCGCGCAAAGAAAAGATGTTTATTGTATAACGCAACACAGGAATAAATTAGACGAAATAAGGACAAAAGTACGCCATGTCGATGTACTGTGGGATAATAAGGCGTTCTACCTGTTGCACATTAGCAATTCATGATTTGGAAAGCGGACCATCAATGAATATAAGAAAAGAATTCCTGCCATTTAGCAGGCCATCCATCGGGGAGGGCGAAATAAATAAAGTCGTAACATGTCTTAAGTCCGGCTGGATAACAACAGGAGCGCTGTGCAAAGAATTTGAAGATAGCTTTTGTCAGCTGACCACAGCGGGGCAAGCTATAGCGCTAAATTCCGCCACAGCCGGTATGCACCTGACCCTGACAGCTCTGGGTATTGGCAAGGGTGATGAAGTCATCACTCCTTCAATGACTTTTGCATCCACGATTAATATGATTGCACTACTGGGCGCTACGCCTGTTTTTGCCGATATAGATTATGGAACCCTTAATATAAATGCTGATTTGATTGAAGAAAAAATTACATCCAAAACAAAAGCAATCATTCCTGTTCACTTTGCCGGAGCTCCGGCAGATATGGAAAAAATTAATCAGATTGCTCAAAAGTATAATCTGAAAGTAATCGAAGATGCGGCACACGCCGTCGGCACTTATTATAAAGGAATTCACGCCGGTGGTTTTGGCCATATCGCTATTTTCTCCTTTCACCCGATTAAAAACATTACAACCGGTGAAGGAGGAATGATAACATTAAACGATGCGGTACTGGAAAAGAAGTTGCGCATGTTGAGATTTCACGGCATAGAGCGCGATGCTTGGAAAAGATACGGCAAGGGCGGAAATCCAAGTTATGATATAGCCCAGCCAGGCTATAAATATAATTTACCGGATATGCTGGCAGCATTGGGAATAGTGCAATTAGAACGTCTACAGGAATTTAACACTCGCCGTTCAAAGTTAGCCAACCTTTATTTAGAAGGGCTAAAAGGAATATCCGGCATAGAATTGCCAAAGCTTCCTGGCTATGATCATACTCATGCCTGGCATTTATTTGTGATTAAGAATTTGACGCTGGCTCGCAACGAATTCATGAACAAGCTTGCGGAATATAACATCGGATATGGTTTGCATTTTCCTGCGGCTCACACCTTAAGTTATGTAAGGGAAAAATTTGCAGCGACTGCCGGCACTCTTAAAGAAACCAGCCGTGCGGCGGACAAGATACTGTCTTTGCCTTTATTTCCGGATATGTTAGAAGAAGACGTGCAATACGTTTGTTCAGCAATAAAGGAGATCATGAAACATGGGTAATGTGCAATTGGCGGTGGTCATTCCGGTTTATAATGAGGAAGCAAACCTGCCCCTATTGATGCAGCGGATTATGCCGGTAATGCAGGGTTTGGGAAAAAGTTTCGAGATAATATTTATCGATGACGGCAGCCGTGATAATTCACTCGAAATTCTCAAAGGGTTTGCCCAAAACACTCAGGTGAAGGTAGTGGAGCTGACCCGCAATTACGGCCAGCATGCGGCAATCATGGCCGGCTTTTCCATTACTCAGGCCGATATTGTCATTACGATGGATGCTGATTTGCAGAATCCCCCCGAAGAAATCACTAATTTGGTAAAAGTGATGGAAGAGGGCAATTATGATGTTGTCGGTACTATCCGCAAGGGCAGGAAGGATTCCTTTTTCCGCATTTTGCCTTCGAAAATAATTAATATAGTCGCGCGAAAAATTACTGGAGTCAATATGCGGGATTGGGGCTGTATGTTGAGATGCTACAGACGTCCGGTGGTTGAGCGCATGATTCAGTGTCATGAACACGCCACTTTTATCCCGGCCCTGGCCATGGTATTTGCCAAGCGTGTTACGGAAATTGAAGTTGCCCATGAAGAGAGGTATGGCGGTAAATCCAATTATCCTTTAAGAAAATTGATTAACCTGCAATTTGATTTAGTCGCGTCTTTTTCGGATCTGCCGATGAAACTGATTATGTACGGCGGTGTTTTAATGTCTCTACTGGGTATTTGTTTCGGCACTTTCCTGGCAATAGCAAGATTGGTTTACGGAGCGCGTTGGGCGGCAGAAGGAATATTTACCCTGTTCGCGGTACTGTTTGTCTTCGTCGGTCTGCAATTTTTTGCCTTAGGTGTGATAGGTGAATATATCGGCAGAATTTACCGGGAAGTGCGCAAAAGACCGGAGTACATGATCGAAAAGATACATACCGGATAAGTGCAGAATACTTCGCAAATAATCAGTCAGAGATATTAAGATGAAGGCAGTTGTATTTGCATATCATAATATGGGTATTGCCGGGTTGGACGCGCTATTCAATCATGGATTTGATATTGAGGCTATCTTTGCTCATGAGGATGATCCGGACGAAAATTGCTGGTTTGGTTCAGTAAAAAATTGGGCTCACCAGAAAAACATTACAGTATATACAACTGAAGAAGTCAATTCACCAAAGTGGATTGCAAAAATAGCAGCATTTAATCCCGATATAATCTTTTCTTTTTATTACCGGAAGATGATCTGCCGCGAAATCCTTGATCTGCCCAGGATTGGAGCATTTAATTTGCACGGGTCTTTTTTACCGGATTATCGGGGACGATGTCCGGTAAACTGGGTGATAATTAATGGTGAAAAGCGAACTGGTGTTACGCTGCATTATATGATCGATAAACCTGATGCCGGAGATATCGTCGGTCAAAAAGTTGTAGTAATAGACTTATCGGATACCGCAAAAACTTTGTATGATAAGCTCTGCCGGGTCGCTAAAGAGCTTTTAGATGAATTACTGCCTTTGATTAAGGGAGGTCAAATTCCCCGGCAAAAGCGAGATTTGAAAGCGGGTAGCTATTATGGCGGAAGGCGTCCGGAGGATGGCCGCATTGATTGGAAAAAATCTGCCGGTGAAATTTACAATTTGATTCGTGGTGTCACAAGACCATATCCGGGTGCGTTTGCTTTAATGGAAAATAATGAGAAGATAATTATCTGGTGGGCTGAGCCTCAGGAATTGAATAAAGGCACGGCTGTCGGAGATGTGGAAATCAGTTCTCAAGATGTACTTGTGCAAACAGGGAAAAATGCTATAAAGCTTCTGGAAATCGAAATACAAGGAAAGTGCTTTACAGATTCACAAATATTTAAATATTTCCGGCAAGGGGGGGTGACAAAGCTAACATGAAGATATTGATACTGGGAGTAGATGGATTTATTGGTCATCATCTGATTAACAGGATTCTGGCCGAGAAAAAAGATTGGATAGTATATGGCATGGATTTAGGCACAGACCGGCTCGGCAAGGCTTTGAATAATCCACGTTTTCATTTCATGGAAGGAGATATTGCCATCAATCGGGAGTGGATTGAGCTTCAAGTCAAAAAATGCGATGTTATCATGCCGCTTGTGGCTATTGCCACTCCGAAGCTTTACGTGGAAGATCCGATTGCTGTGTACAATCTTGATTTTGAGATGAATGTAGATATCATCAAGAAATGCGTCAAATATCATAAGCGGGTTGTTTTTCCCTCGACCTCGGAAGTATATGGCGCCTGTACTGATCCCGAGTTCAAAGAAGATGAAAGCTTTTTGGTAGTAGGCCCGATAAATAAGGAACGTTGGATATATTCCTGCTGTAAGCAACTTCTTGATCGTGTAATTTACGGCTACGGAACAAGAGGGCATTTGGAATTTACCTTGTTTAGACCGTTTAACTGGATAGGCCCCAGGCTCGATTCGCTCTATGCAGCAAAGGAAGGCAGCTCACGCGTTGTCACGCAATTTATCGCGGAGTTGTTCATGAAACGCCCTATAAATCTTGTTGATGGCGGAATGCAAAAGAGGTGCTTTACGTATGTTGACGATGGCATTTCGGCATTGATGAAAATTCTGGAAAATAAAAATGATATTTGCAAAGACCAGATTATCAACATCGGCAATCCTGAAAACGAATGCTCGGTGAAAGAGCTGGCCAATATATTGAAGAAACTTTTTCAGGAACATCCTGATCACAAAAATGATAAAAGTTATTCAGATATAATCGATGTTTCCGCTGATACCTATTACGGCAAAGGCTATCAGGATATCTACACGCGCAAGCCCAGTATTGAAAAGGCGAGAAAACTTTTAAACTGGGAACCGAAAATAGGATTGGAAGAATCGATGCGTCTAACGCTCAATTCATTTTTGGAAGAAAATAAATACGCCGAGATTTAATAGGATGGCAATGCTCGGATTAAAAATAGATGTCGATACATACTGGGGCATAAAACAGGGCGTGCCCCGTCTTTTACACACGTTAGAAGAATTCAACATAAAAGGCACTTTCTTTCTAAGCATCGGACCGGATAATTCCGGCCGGGCTGCATTGCAGTTAATCAAGAATCCACTCTTTTTAAAGAAGATGATGCGGACAAATGCGGCTGCTCTTTATGGCTGGGAAACAGCGCTATACGGCACGTTGCTTCCGGCGCCGATGATCGCGCTTTCTTTTCCGCAAATCGTGAGAGAGATAATTGCCGCAGGCCATGAAGTCCAGTTTCATGCCTGGGATCACCGCCGCTGGCAGGATGAACTGCCGGATAAATCCGAAAACTGGATTAGAGAGTGGTTTAGCAAAGGTATTGCCGGTTTTGAAAAATTAACAGGAAATAAACCTACAGCCTTCGGCGCGCCTTCTTGGCTCATTGATGATCGAGTCTTGGCAATAATTAAAGAATACAAATTCGATTATCTAAGCTGCACACGGGCTAAAGCGCCTTTTATCCATGAAATCGTAAATGTCCTGGAGTTACCCTCCGACTTGCCTTGCTTTGAGGAAGTTGACGCACAAAAATGCGTATCAATTATTAGCGAACTGATTAAAGACGGCGGAACACATGTCTTGCCTGTTCATGCGGAAGTAGAAGGGAGCATCTTTCAAAATCAATTCAGGGAGCTTTTAGAAAAAGCGCTCAACATGGGTGTGAAAATTATGTCGCTTAATGAAATCAAAGAAAAGCTGGATATTCAAACCTTGCCTATACGGAAATACAAAATGGAATTACTCCCCGGCCGCCATTCAGCCTGTGCAGTGTAAATGATTGGAGAGAAATATTAGAAATTGCGGCAGCTGTTTCCAGCCAATAATGCATTAATTGCATTAAATTGAAATAAACATATCTCAAATTAATAGCACAGCAGCTTGAATATATTACGGCAACTTGGTGTCCAGGCACATTTACCATGAGCAAACTGGCGTTATCCGGTACAGCCTATGTTTTGTTACTATTTTTTGCTGTTATGGTTGCGGAAAAAACCCATTAAAAACTCAGTATCCTTGGGCGAAAGATCAAATTTAAAAACAGCCGATTCTATAAGTTTGTGTAATGGCTGATTGCCATTTTCCTCCATGTTTGCGGATATCCATTTGATTGCTTTTTGAACATTTTCCGCTTCTGGCATAATAGTGGGCATAACTAAAAGAACCTCCTCTTGATTAAAAATTATATTAGCGCTCAACAGTTAGAGCAACTAAACAAATATTAATATATTTTTAGCTTCATACTACAAGATCGTTTAAAAGGTAACTCAATTTTACATGAAATTTGACTTTGGAATTTTCATAATTAAGTTTAGCATAAGACAGATAACATCCAATAAAGAAAAAATATAAATAAGAAAGGAGATGGAAACAATGGGAAAATCAATTAAAGGAACAAAAACAGAAAAAAATTTATTGGCAGCTTTTGCCGGTGAATCACAGGCTAGAAATAGATATACTTACTATGCCAGCGCCGCAAAAAAAGAAGGTTTCGAGCAGATTGCTCATATCTTTTTGGAAACAGCGGAAAATGAAAAAGAACACGCAAAAATATTTTTCAAACACCTGGAAGGAGGGGAAGTGGAGATCACGGCTGCATACCCTGCCGGTGTGATAGGGGATACAAAAAAAAATCTGGAAGCCGCGGCTGCAGGAGAGAACATGGAATGGACAACACTGTATGCTAATTTTGCTAAAGTGGCAAAGGAAGAAAGCTTTCCGGAAGTAGAGCGATCTTTTGAACAAATATCAAAAGTGGAGAAGTTTCATGAAAGTAGATACAGGAAGCTTATTTCCAACGTCGAAGGCAATGAAGTATTCAAAAAGAAAGCTTCGGTAAAGTGGCATTGCATTAATTGCGGCTATGTTCACGAAGGGCCGGAAGTGCCCAAAGAATGCCCGGCTTGTAAACATCCGCAAGCGTATTACGAATTGCTCGCTGAAAATTTTTAAATATGTTGATATCAATTCGCTTTCTTTGGCTAACTTTGTTGGCAGCGTCGTCGGCTTCCTCAACGTATGTAAAATACGCCTCGTCGCCTCCTCCTTGCCGCCTCGTTATCCTTTGAAAGCGAAATGGTATGAGAGATAATCAGTTTTTTTAATTCAGCAGCCCGCGCTGCTCCAGCGCGGGCTGCTGAAGTTTATCAAATTGAATACCTATTAAGACGGTTGTCAATCTTTATGATAAGAGCTTGTTCTTCTTGACAGCCAGTGAAAAATACCCTAGATTGACGCAGTTTTTTTTAAGAGGAGTTTAGCTTTATATGACGTCGAAAAGACAACGCCGCTCAGAAAATGTAAAGGAAAAGAAAAAAAAGAAATCCACGAGGATTCTCTATTTATCCATCATAATCGGGGGTATTGTTATCCTCCTGGTTTTGTTCTTTATAATTTTATTTAATGCCTTATTTCCCCCAGTTGATCTGGATGCATTGAAAAAAAAAGAAAAACAAGTGGCGATAATATGGTTTTCTGATCAGCAGGAGCTTCTTTTAGTTGGAGAAAAACGTTACATTTTCACGGAAATCGATGCTGCGTCGCAGGCTAAAGAGGTTATCAAGGCATTACTTGATGGTTCAAAAAATGGAAATGTTAATACATTTCCGGCTGGAGTTGTTTTACGAGATGTGAAGATTGACGATGCTGGTATCGCGTATGTTAATTTTAACAAGAGCCTTACTAAGCTGCATCCGGGCAGTTCTTCAGCGGAGATGGCGTCAATTAATTCTTTAACCATTTCTCTTACGGAAAATGTACCAGAAATAAAAAAAGTGAAAATATTAATGGAGGGTAAGGAACTGACCACCATTAAAGGCCATATATCAACTTCAAAAGCATTTCTTCCTGATCCTGGCATTTTAGTTCCCATGAAAGAGGAGAAAAGCTAATTTTCTTATGGCACCGAAATCAAAAATAGCCCGGACACGAAATATTGGCATAGTTGCTCACATTGACGCCGGAAAAACAACAGTCAGCGAAAGAATTCTTTATTACACCGGTAAATCTTACAAGATGGGAGAAGTTCATGATGGCGAGGCAGTCATGGACTGGATGCCGCAGGAGCAGGAACGAGGCATAACCATTACTTCGGCGGTCACGACTTGCGCCTGGAAAAATCACGAAATCCATTTTATTGATACTCCCGGTCATGTTGATTTCACAATCGAGGTGGAACGTTCTTTGCGCGTGCTCGATGGTGCTGTAGTTGTGTTTTGCGCTGTGGGCTGCGTTGAGCCGCAATCGGAGACTGTCTGGCATCAGGCGGATAAGTACGGCGTTCCCAAAATAGCTTTTATTAATAAAATGGACAGAGTGGGTGCGGATTTTTTTGAAGCTGTCAGGATGATGCGCGAACGTTTTACTTCTATTCCCGTACCCATCCAGATACCCGCAGGAAGCGAAGAAAATTTTCGCGGGGCAATCGATTTAATAAATCAAAAGCTAATGGTTTGGGATGATTCAAGCCATGGTATGGAATATACAATTCAGGAAATCCCTGAGGAATTTACAGCGCAAGCCACAAGTCAGAGAGAAAAAATGATTGAAACTCTGGCCGAAGCCGATGAT
>PLNU01000080.1 GCA_003142835.1 Syntrophaceae bacterium | reverse complement strand
GGCCGGGTTTTAATTCCGCCGGCGCTGCGGGAATACGCGAATTTGGAAAAAGATATCATCATGGCGGGCATGATTAAAGTAATTGAGATTTGGTCCAAAGAACGTTTTGAAGAGGAAATGAAGAAAACCGGCGGAGACATTGACAAGTTCAGCGATTATATGGCTGATCTGGGAATTTAGCCATGAATGCCGACTTTCACCACGAACCGGTAATGATCAAAGAAGTTATTGCTTCGCTGTTAGTCGGTAAAACGGGAATTTATGTGGATGGCACTGTAGGGGGCGCAGGTCATGCTTATGAGATACTCAAGCAGACAGACGCGTTTTTAGTGGGGATCGATTGTGACAGTGAAGCGCTGCAGGCTGCCGAAAAGAAGCTGGCTGAATTTGGTTCCCGCAAAATTCTGGTAAAGGCTAATTTTGTCGATTTGGGCAGCGTGCTGGAAAGTTTGAACATAGAAAAGGTTGATGGCGTCCTTTTGGATTTGGGTGTTTCCTCGCATCAACTGGATGTAGCTCAAAGAGGGTTTAGTTTTAATCAAGAGGCGCCGCTCGATATGAGGATGGATCGCAATATACGGCTTAGCGCTTACGATATTGTCAACAGCTTTGCCCAGAGCGAACTGGAAAAGATTATCAGAACTTACGGAGAAGAAAAAATGGCTGGAAGAATAGCCAGGACAATATCACAAAAAAGGCAATTGAAGCCTATTGAAACGACCACGCAGTTAGCGGCAATTGTTGCCTCCTCCATGCCGGCAAAGTTGAAGTGGCAAAAAATTCACCCCGCCACCAGAACCTTTCAAGCCATTAGAATTGCCGTCAACAATGAGCTGGATAATATAAAACCAGCCATTAAAGATGCCACCCAGGCATTAAAATCCGGCGGACGGCTTTGCGTTATTTCTTTTCACTCACTGGAAGATCGTCTTGTCAAAAATGAATTTCGGAATTTAGCCTGTGGCTGCGAGTGTCCCAAAGATATACCTTATTGCGTCTGCCAAAAAGAAACAAAACTTAAAATCATAACGAAAAAAGCACTTCTGCCTTCGTTAGAAGAAATTGAAAATAATCCACGCGCACGCAGCGCGAAGTTGCGCGTGGCTCAGAGGGTTTAGTATGGCACAGTCTGCCGGAACACGGGTTATGCACAATGCCCAGGAAACCAGAGAAACTTCCTTCGGCATTAAATATTCAACTTTCATTATTGTCGCCATGGTACTGATGTTTGTTGCCTTGATTTATGTTGGATCACACACACGGATGACAGAGTTGGAATATAATGTCGCTGCTGAAATAAGCGCGAAAGAAAAAATGTTGGAAGAACAGAAAAGATTGAAATTAGAATATGCGATGCTCAAGTCTCCGCAAAGGATTGAAAGTATAGCCAGAAGCAAAATGCAAATGTCCTATCCTGAAAGTGACCAGGTAATTGTTTTAAAAAAATCGGGAGAGTGATATGGCAGTGAACTCTAAAAAATGGCTTAAACTCAGACTTGTATCTGTTCTGATTTTTTTTCTGGTATTGTTTATTGCCTTGTTTTCCCGCGCTTTTCAATTACAGGTACTTTCCGGTGAAAAATTAAAAAATTTAGCCCAAAGACAGCATATGGCAACACTTCAACTGCAGCCGGAGAGAGGAATGATCTATGATCGTAACGGTGAGAAGCTTGCCGTGTCAGTTTTAGCTGATTCCGTTTGCGCCGATCCTACCAGAATTGCCGATCCCGTGAGAGCGTCTCAGCAAATTGCGGGAATTCTCAATTTGGATAAACAAGTAGTTATGAAAAAAATATTGGAGCCGAAAAACTTTTGCTGGCTGGCTCGAAGAATCTCTCCGGATCAGGCAGCCAATGTGGATAATGCGGAAATTGAAGGAATATTTCTGGTCAAAGAGCCCAAGCGATTTTATCCTAACGGGCAACTGGCCGCGCATCTGCTTGGATTTGCCGGAGCCGACGCTAATGGATTGGAAGGATTGGAAAATAAATATGACGATATTTTAAAAGGCAAGCCGGAGAAGATGGCATGGGCGCGCGATGCTAAAGGGAAAAAAATATTCTTACGTGTAGCAAATGATGAAGCTAAAAAAGATGAAAGCGTAAATCTCGTGTTAACCATCGACAGCAGAATTCAATATCTGGTGGAAACACATTTAAAAGAGGCCGTTGTGTCCAAAGGCGCCAAAGGTGGCATCGCTATAGTTATGGATCCTAAAACCGGAGAGATTTTAGCGATGGCCAACGAAGTGGGATTTAATCCGAATAACATCAACGGGCTGACCCCGGAAAAATGGCGTAACCGCGCCATTACAGATTATTTTGATCCCGGTTCAACTTTCAAACCTTTTTTAGTTGCCGGGGCTCTTGAAGAAAAAACTGTCAGGGAATCGGAAAAGTTTTATTGCGAAGACGGTAATTATGCAGTGGCAAACCGAGTTATTCATGAAGCTAACAGAAAGCGTCATGGGCAGTTATCCGTGCGTGATATATTAAAATATTCAAGCAACATCGGTGCGGTTAAGATTGCTCAAAAATTGGGAAAAGAAAAATTTTATCAGTACATAGATAGTTTCGGTTTTGGAATGAAGACGGGAATAGATTTACCGGGCGAATCTCCCGGATTGGTAAGGCCGGTAAAAAAATGGACAAAGGTTGATACGGCCACAATTGCTTTTGGGCAGGGTGTTTCTGTTACCGCTATTCAGATGATAGCTGCCATGTCCGCTATTGCCAATGGTGGAGTTTTGATGAAACCGTATATCTTACGCAGTGTCACTGATAAAAATAATATTCCCATCAAGATGTATAATCCGACTGTTGTCCGTAAAGTTGTTTCTGTTGAAACGGCGAAGCGAATGACCAATATGCTGACCGAGGTTGTCGGTTCCGCTGATGGCACAGGGAAAAATGCCAACATTGTCAATGTCGCGGTTGCCGGCAAAACCGGAACTTCCCAAAAGTTTGATTTTTCCCGTGGCGTATATTCTTCGGAAAAAGTGCGCACATCGTTTATGGGATTTTTCCCCGCCGATAACCCCCAGGTGGCAATTCTGGTAATATTGGATGAACCACAGCGGGATAAATGGGGAGGAGTGGCCGCAGCGCCGGTATTTAAAAGTATCGGTGAACAGATACTGAACTGCTTTAAAACCAATATTCGGGAAACACCAATTTTTGAGCAGGGCAAACCCAATAAAGTGCAATTAATCTCGGCACAGGAAACTATCTTTGCGCGTAGTGTTGACAATAACGATGAATCCGCCGTGCCGGATTTTCACGGTTTGACGATCAGGGACGCAATGAAAAAAGCAAAAGCCAAATCAATTGAACTTAAAGTGTCCGGCAATGGCTGGGCTGTCCGTCAATATCCACCGGCAGGCGTAGTTTTAGGCGAAGATCGCGTTTGCAATGTTGTCTTCGAGATGAACAACTGAGGAGTATATGAAACTTAATCAATTGATTAAGGGTATAGATATAATAAATCTTTCCGCAGATAATGCCGGAGAAGTATCCACTCTCTGTTATGCAGCGGATAAATGTGAGAATGGTTCAATGTTTGTTGCTGTTCGCGGCTTAGCGCATGATGGTCATGATTTTATTGTGGATGCGGTAAATCGCGGCGCGCGTTACATTGTTCATGAAAAAGATATTCAGATTCCATCTGGGGTAATAGCAATTAAGGTCAACAACAGCAGGCGGGCATTAGGTGTACTGGCTAAAAATTATTTTGGGAATCCCTCTGCCCGATTATGTCTCGTTGGTGTTACGGGAACAAACGGTAAAACAACAACGACATATATTCTGGAATCAATACTGGCACAGGCGGGCTTCAAATGCGGAGTTTTAGGTACGGTAAATTACCGTTACAATAATAAAACATATCCCGCGCCCAACACAACTCCGGAATCGTATGAAATGCAAAAGATTCTCCGGACGATGGCTGATGAGGGCGTCACCCATGTCATCGCAGAAGTTTCTTCTCACGCCATTGACTTGAAAAGGGTTGACGATTGCGATTTTGATCTGGGTGTGTTTACCAATCTCACTCATGAACATCTTGATTATCATTTGACCATGGAAAATTATTTTCAGGCTAAGAAAAGATTTTTTGCCGAAGTGTTGCCGCAAAGCAAGAAGGCTCATCCGCAAAAAATGATAATTAACGGCGATGATCAGTGGGGAAAAATTATTTTAAAGGATGTGGCATTGCCGACATTGACTTACGGCGTGGAAAAAAATAACGCAGTCAAGGCTGCCAGCTATGAATTGTCCCTGACCGGAATAAAAGCCAGTATTGATTTGGCGGGACAAACCATTTCCATTCAGACACCGCTTGTCGGCAAGTTTAATATTTATAACATTCTTGCTGCCGCCGCCGCGGCGAAAGCTTTGCAAATTCCTTCAGCGGTAATTAAGGCGGGAATAGAAAATCTGTCTTATGTGCCGGGCCGCCTGGAAAGGATCGATTCTTGTTTCGGCTTTACTGTTCTGGTTGATTACGCGCACAAACCAGATGCCTTAAATCAGGTGTTGCAAAATCTGGTGGAATTCAAGAAAAAAAGAATTATCACTGTATTCGGCTGTGGCGGGAACAGAGACACAGGTAAGAGGCCGCTTATGGGTGAGGCGGCGACTTTTTACAGTGACTTGACTATTGTGACTTCGGATAATCCCCGATTGGAAGACCCGCTGGCTATCATCGCGGAAATAGAAGCGGGAATTGATCACGGTAAGATACAGAAAATAGCGCCTGGCAATTTAAAAGTAAAGGATGATGCTCATTCCTATACGGTAATTTCCGAGCGGAGAAAGGCCATTGAAATGGCAATAAGCACGGCCCGGCGGGGAGATATTATTTTGATCGCGGGCAAAGGTCATGAGGATTACCAAATTCTGGGAACAAACAAAATACCATTTGATGATCGTGTTGTTGTAGAGCAAACTTTAAAACTTAAGGAGTCAAGTACAGTAAATTGATAAATAATGATTCGCCAATATTTTCATTAGAGGATGTATTGAAAGCAACTGCCGGAATTTTAGTCGCCGGAAAATCGGAGAATACATTTTACGGAATTTCCACGGATTCGCGGTTGGTAAACAGAGGGAATCTCTTCATCGCCTTGAAAGGTGAAAAATTTGACGGCCATGATTTTATGCGGACAGCGCTAAAACAAGGCGCCGCAGGCGTTTTGGTGCAGAATGAGGCAAAAATTAATCAAGCTCTGGTTAATAAAGATGTTTCTGTGATTAAGGTTGCCGATACATTACTTGCGCTGGGAGATTTAGCTCATGAGTGGAGAAAACGGTTTTCCATTCCTGTGATTGGATTAACGGGTTCTTCTGGGAAGACGACAACTAAAGAAATGATGGCGGCAATCATCGGCCGGAAGAAAAATATTCTAAAGACCGAGGGGAATTTAAATAATCTGATCGGGTTGCCGCAGACGATATTTCGCCTTACCAGTGAACATGAGTTGGTGATTTTGGAGATGGGCACGAATACCAGGGGAGAAATAAAGAGACTTACACAAATTGCCGTGCCGGATATCGGCTTGATCACGAACGTCGGTCCGGCGCATCTGGCCGGATTGGGTTCCATAGATGTTGTCAGGGAAGAAAAAAGTGATTTGTTTCTTAATATGCCGTCTTCAGGCATTGCTGTCATTAATCTCGACGACAAAGCCGTCACAACTGCTGCCGAAAAATGGAATGGCCAGAGAATTACTTTCAGCATGAGTCCTAATGCCGATGTCACGGTAAAAGATATAGAGAAGAATGGTGTTAAGGGCGTGCGCTTTAACTTGATTATCGGCGGAAACACGCAAAAAGTGGAGATGAAAATTGCCGGTCTCCATCATGTTTATAATGCAATGGCGGCGGCCGCTGCGGCTGTTGCCGTGGGAATAGACCAAAAGACGATAGCGGAAGGTTTGGCGGCATTCCGGCCGTTTAGCGGACGCATGGAGATGATCAGACTGCATAACGGCGCCTTTCTGTTGGATGATTCGTACAATGCCAATCCTGCTTCGATGCGGGAAGCTCTGATGACGTTAAAAGATTTAAAGATTCACCATAATGGTTACGTGTTTTTAGGCGATATGCTGGAGTTAGGAGAAGAAGCTGACGAAATGCATCGAAAAATTGGAATGTTGATAGCGACTATTGGCGTCAACGCCCTTTTTCTTCAGGGGGATTTTTCCGGGGTTACCGCTGCTGGAGCGGCGGAAGGAGGCCTTTCATCTCAAAACATTTTCTTTTTATCTGATAACGAAAAAGGAATTGTTTACTTAAGAGAACACTTAAAAAAAGGAGATTGGATTTTGGTGAAAGGTTCACGCCGGATGAAGATGGAAAAAATTGCGGCTCAAATATGTGATTGTTTTGGCAGTGATGAAATTAATGGAAATAATGAAACGATTCATTAATCAGGAGAGAATTAGAATTGATTTACCATTTGTTATATCCTTTACATACTACGTTTTCATTTTTTAACGTATTTCGTTATATCACATTCCGGACCATTTTCGCTTCAATTACGGCTCTTTTGATTTGTCTTATCGTTGGTCCGTGGCTGATCCGCAAGTTACAAAGTCTGCAAATAGATCAGCAGATCAGAGAAGACGGTCCGCAGAGCCACCTCGTGAAAAAAGGAACACCCACGATGGGCGGAGTTTTAATCATCTTTGCTGTGATGATCTCTACCCTGCTTTGGGCAAATCTTGCCATTAATTATATCTGGTTGATATTGATGGTGACAGTTGGCTATGGACTTATTGGTTTTTTTGATGATTACCGGAAATTTGCTGGTAAAAATTCCAGGGGGATATCCGGAAAAACAAGACTGGCCGCGGAGATTATCATCGCCCTCTTTGTCGGTTTGATTCTTTATTGGAAGCCCGGTTTCAACTCACAAGTAACCATACCGTTCTTTAAAACAGTATTTCCCAACATCGGTTGGGGTTATGTCCTGCTTTCCACATTTATCATCGTGGGTGCCGCCAATGCCGTAAATTTGACAGATGGCTTGGATGGTCTGGCTATCGGCCCCGTCATTATCTGTTTTGCCACCTATCTCCTCTTTGCCTATTTTGCCGGAAATGTGAAAGTTGCTTCGTATTTGCAGATTGTCCACGTTTCCGGCGCCGGTGAATTGGCGGTATTTTGTGGAACTCTTGTGGGCGCAGGCCTTGGCTTTCTTTGGTTTAATGCTTATCCTGCGGAAATATTCATGGGAGATGTCGGCTCACTTTCGCTTGGTGGAGCGTTGGGCACGATGGCGATTATAACCAAACAGGAAATATTGCTGGCCATCGTCGGCGGCATTTTTGTTGTGGAAACATTTTCGGTCATTTTTCAGGTTGGTTATTTCAAGCTGACCGGAGGAAAACGAATTTTTAGGATGGCGCCGTTGCACCATCATTTTGAATTGAAGGGGTGGGCGGAACCAAAAGTAATTGTAAGATTTTGGGTTATATCAATTTTGCTGGCTTTGCTGGCTTTGAGTACTTTGAAGTTACGGTAAGGGAAAAATGAATTTAAAAGGTAAAAAAATTGTTGTCATCGGCATGGGCAAAACCGGACTTGCCACGGTTCGCTTTTTAGGAACGCGGGGTGCCAAGGTAATTGCGACTGATGAAAAGCCGCCTGAAAAGTGGGAGACTGTGTTTGAGCAAATAGCCGAAGGGAATTGGCTGACCAGAGGTGTCTACAATGCCGGTATTCTGGATGGGGTCAGCATGGTTGTGCCTTCACCGGGAGTTCCTCCTTCCAATGAAATATTACAGGCAGCGGTAAGAAACAACATACCTGTCATCAGTGAAGTTGAACTGGCCTACCATTTTTTAAAAGTTCCAATACTGGCTGTAACCGGGACCAATGGCAAAACAACGACAACAACCCTGCTGGGTGAGATTCTTACTCGGGAGGGGAAAAAAGTATTTGTCGGTGGCAATATCGGCAATCCTCTAATTGAGTTTGCTGGAAACAATCAAGCGGCGGACTTTGTCGTTGCTGAAATCAGCAGCTTCCAGCTGCAGTGGATAGAAAAATTCCGTCCTTTTGTTGCCGTGTTGTTAAATATAACCTGCGATCATGTAAATTATCATGGCTCATTTGCCGAGTACCGCCGTATTAAAGCCAGAGTGTTTGAGAATCAGACAAAGTCGGATTACGCGATTCTCAATGCTGAAGATCCGGAACAAAAATCAATGGCGGCTTCCATCCGTGCGCAAGTCGCGGCATTCAGCTCCAGAAACCAGTTGCCGACAGGAATATTTATCAAAGACGGTAACATTGTTTTCCGCAATCACGCTTTCGGAGAGGAACGATATCCCCTGAGCATGATTAAAATTCCCGGTCTGCATAATGTTGAAAATGTGATGGCGGCAGTAATGACAGCATGTTTCTGCGGTTGCAGCCGCGAGAGTATTATTGACACAATTTCTCAGTTTAGCGGTTTACCTCACCGTATTGAATTTGTCGGCGAAAAAAAATCAGTCAGGTATTACGATGATTCCAAAGGAACAAACGTCGGCTCGGTAATCCGCGCGCTGGATACATTTTCCGCTCCTGTAATTTTATTGTTGGGCGGCAGGGATAAAGACGGCGATTTTCAAAATTTAAAACCATTACTTGCCGCAAAAGCCAAGCAGGTGATCCTGTTTGGTGAAGCGCGTGACCGGATCGGATCTTTAATTGGTGAGAGTGTGCCTGCGGTTAAAGAACCGACGCTGCAAGCCGCAATCGAGAGCGCGTATAAAAGTGCTCATACCGGTGACGTTGTATTGCTTTCTCCGGGGTGCGCAAGTTTTGATGAGTTTAACAATTATAAGGAGCGGGGTATTTTTTTTAAGAATGTGGTGAGGAATCTTTAATGGATGCTGCGGTAAAAAAAGAGGGTAGAACTCCAGATATTATTTTGCTCCTGGTTACCTTGATTTTGGTGACGGTAGGGACGGCGATGATTTATTCGTCCAGCTCCATTATCGCGCTGGAGAAATTTAAAGATGGTCAATATTTTTTGAAGAAGCAGATTTTCTTTGTTATTTTAGGCCTCATTTCCATGGTGCTTTTGACGAAGATTGATTACACAACCTGGAAAAAAGCGGCATATCCCGGAATTATATTATCCTTGATTTTGCTAATGTTGCTTTTCATTCCTCATGTCGGTCTTAAGAGAGGAGGCGCAACGCGCTGGTTAAACCTGGGTGTATTTTCCTTTCAGGTATCGGAGATGGTGAAAATTGCCATGGTTGTTTTTCTGGCGCATCTTCTGGCGCGCAAAGCCCATCTGCTTAAGAAATTCAGCCGGGGGGTCCTTATCCCTTCAGCGATCACCGCAGTTGTAATTTCCCTGATTTTACTGGAGCCGGATTTCGGCACGGCTGTGATCATTGCTTCGATATTGATCTTGATGTTGTGTCTGGCTGGTTCGCGGATAACACATCTGATGTTTTTGGCGGCGGCCTTTATTCCTGTGGGAGTATGGCTTATTATTCACAAAGGTTACAGGCTGGCACGTTTGACCGTATTTTTAGATCCCTGGAAAGACGCCGGTAACAGTGGTTTTCAAATAATTCAATCCCTGATTTCCTTCGGCTCAGGGGGCACTTTTGGCGTGGGCATCGGCGATGGCATGCAAAAATTATTTTATCTGCCACAGCCCCATACGGATTTTATTCTTTCGATTATTGCAGAAGAAAGCGGCTTCATCGGCGTCAGTATTGTGATCATCTTGCTTAGCATTTTTGTTTTTCGCGGATTTATGATTGCCATGAGGGCGCCTGATCTGTTCGGGATGTTATTGGCTGCTGGATTGACCATGGTCATCGCTGTGGAATCGTTTATCAACATTGCGGGTGTTATGGGGTTAATACCGCTTAAAGGACTGGCACTTCCTTTTTTAAGCTACGGTGGGTCTTCCTTTGTCATGAGTATGATAGCGGTCGGCATTTTATTGAATATTTCCACACAATCGTCGTGAGTGAAAAGATTGCTGTTAGTGGAAGTACATAGTGGAAGTACATAAATGAAAAACAAGTTAAACAGGTTTTGCTTAAGTCAGGAGTAGCAAGTGCGGATTGTAATTGCAGGAGGAGGAACGGGAGGCCACTTGTTTCCAGGCATTGCCATAGCCGAAGAAATTCTGGACAGAGGCAATACCAATAGAATTGTTTTTATCGGGACGAAAAAAGGCATTGAACACAGAATACTGGGGCAACTCGGTTATGAGCTTCAAGAGATTGATGTTGAAGGAGTTAAGGGACGAGGATTGAAAGCGTTGATAAAAGTTACTTATCAGATCCCGCATAGCATGTGGCAATCAAGACAAATCTTAAAGCGATTTTGTCCTGACGCCGTCATCGGTGTTGGTGGTTATGCTTCCGGTCCCGCTGTAGTTACAGCCAGGATTATGGGTATACCCACGGCAATAGCCGAACAAAATGCCGTGCCCGGAATAACGAACAGAATTTTAAGCAAGTTTGCGAATCTTATTTTTGTTACTTATGCGCAAACTAAAGACTGGTTTCCACAAAGCAAGGTAATTCTCAGCGGCAATCCCGTCAGGAAAGTATTTGCCGCGGGACGCGCTCAGGCGCAAGAAGAAAAACAATACCGGCAACTGTTGATTTTCGGCGGTTCACAGGGAGCGGCGGCAATCAATAGAAACGTTATCGCAATGATGCCCCAATTGCAGAAGATGAAGGATAAATTACGTGTGCTTCATCAAACGGGAGATCGGGAAGTAGAAACCGTGAGAAGGGCTTATGAACAATTTGGACTGGATGCGCAAGTGACGCCATTCATTGTTAATATGGCCGATGCTTATGCGGCAGCCGATCTGATCATCTGCCGTGCCGGAGCCACCTCGCTTGCGGAAATTACGGCGGCGGGTAAAGCGGCTATTCTCATCCCTTATCCATGGGCGGCAAACGACCACCAGACAAAAAATGCCGAGGCTCTGGCTTCAGCGGGTGTGGCGGTGATAATTAACGAAAATGAGCTTACCGGCCAGAAGTTGTTTGGCGTCATTGATGATCTTTTGGCAAATAAGCAAAAGTTGCGGCAGATGGAAGAGGCTTCGGTAAAGCTGGGAAATATAAAAGCAGCGGCAAAAATAGTCGATGCCTGTATGGNNGTTTAATGCAGCGCAAAGTAAAATGCATTCATTTTGTGGGAATAGGTGGAATCGGAATGAGCGGGATTGCTGAAGTTCTGATTAATCTCGGTTACAATATCAGCGGCTCCGATACAGCGCAATCGGAAACAACGGCGCGGCTGCAGAAGCTCGGCGCTTCCGTGGCTTTAGGTCATGCGGCAAAAAACATCGGCAATGCCGATGTCGTGGTTACCTCCACGGCAGTAAAAGTTGATAACCCGGAAGTTGTAGAAGCGCACCGAAGAAATGTGCCGGTGATACCGCGGGCGGAAATGCTGGCGGAGTTGCTTAAAATGAAATTTTCTGTCGCTGTCTCCGGAAGTCACGGAAAGACTACGACCACATCGATGGTTTCGACGATTCTTGCTCGCGGTGGTCTTGATCCAACCATGGTTATCGGTGGAAAACTGGCGAGCATCGGCAGCAACGCCCGATTGGGTGACGGCGATATCATTGTGGCCGAAGCTGATGAAAGCGATGGTTCGTTTTTAAAATTATCGCCGACAATTGCCGTTATTACGAACATCGACCGTGAACATCTGGATTTCTATCCGGGTATTACTGAAATAAAGGAAGCGTTTCTTAAGTTTGCCAATATTGTTCCCTTCTATGGTTGCACGGTTCTCTGCAGCGATAATGAGCATGTGCGGGAGATTACTGGGCTCATCAAGCGCAAAATGATAACATACGGAATCGATCATTCCGCGGATTACAGCGCGCGGGATATCAAATATCTTGGTTCCAGAACAGAGTATAGTCTCATATATAAAGGAGATCGACTGGGCGCCATTGAGTTAATCGTGCCGGGCTTGTTCAATGTTTATAATTCTCTGGCGGCAGTGGCGGTAGGCCGCGAGTTGGATTTGGATTTTGCCACCATCAAAGAGGGATTGGCAAGTTTTTCCGGTGTGGTGCGCCGTCTGGAAATTAAAGGCACAGTGGGCGATATCACGGTAGTCGATGATTATGGTCACCATCCCACGGAAGTCAAGGCGACTCTTGCCGCGGCAAGACAGGTGTGGAAAGGAAGGCTGATCGTCGTTTTTCAGCCGCACAGATTCACCAGGACAAAGGCGCTCTTTAATGAATTTACTCAAGCCTTTGGTGATGCTGATTTACTGATCTTGAACGATATATATCCAGCCAGTGAAGAACCTATTGCCGGAGTTAATTCACAGGCATTATGCGAAGCTATTCGAAAAACAGGTCACCGGCGTGTTGAATATATTGCTCAGGTGGAAGGCACTATCGAATTTCTCTTAAATACAGTAAGGCCGAAAGATACTGTTATTACGCTGGGGGCAGGAAGCATTTATAAAATCGGTGAAGCTTTTTTAAAGCAATTGGCGGCAAGGGAAGTAAAAAAGTAATGGCGGATAGAAGTGAAATTCAAGAGGCGCTGGGCGATATTGTTACCGGGAAGATTTTATACGATGAGCCAATGTCGCGCTATGCATCGCTTTGTGTAGGGGGAAATGCCGGCGCCCTGGTGTTTGTAGAGAGTGAAAAAGAGCTGATTGAGATTGTGCTCAGGCTCAAGGAAAGAAAAATAAATTTTATTCCCGTAGGAAACTTAACCAATATAATTGTGCGGGATGGTGGTTACCGGGGAGCAATATTGCTGATGAAAGGACTTAGGAAAATTAACTGCGCATCTACACCGGAAGGTGATTACTGCATTTCCGCCCAATCCGGTGCAACGCTTTCCATGCTGGTTAGTTTTGCTGCGGCGAAAGCACTGACGGGGCTGGAATTTTGTGCGGGTATTCCCGGCAGTGTCGGCGGCGCCGTGTGGATGAATGCCGGAGCTTATGGAAAAGAAATTAAAGATATTATTCAAACAATATCATTGCTTACCGCTTACGGAGAAAAGAAAACACTGCGGCGGGAGGAAATATCTTTTGGCTATCGAAGCTCCGGCCTGCCTCCGGAGTCAATAATACTTAATGCTCAGTTTAAACTGGAAAATGGACATATTGAACAGATCAAGGGGAAAATTAGTGAAATCATCAAGTGGCGTCAGGAAAAGCATCCGCTTAATTTTCCCAATGCCGGCTCGATTTTTAAAAATCTGCCGGGACAACCAGCGGGCCGTCTCATCGAGGAAATGGGCTTAAAGGGGACGAGTTGCAATGATGCGGAGGTCTCGCCGAAGCACGCCAATTTTATAGTGAACAAAGGCAAGGCTACTGCGTCTGATGTATTAGCGTTAATTGCGGTAATCCAGACGAAGGCCAAAAAGGAAAAAGGTATAAACCTGGAAACAGAAATCGTAATTGTCGGAGAAGATTAATGCCGAAGATGTTAAAAATAAACTACGAAGCAAGGATGAACCGCTTGCGCCGGCGTCTGGTCAATGGCATCGGTGAATATCTGGGTGCGCTGGTCTTGCTGATCTCTATAGCGGCACTAAGCTCGCTTTTTATTTATGCCTATAGCTATTTATTAAGTGCTCCGTATTTTGAGATCAAGGAAACTTCTGTGCGTGGCCTGAAAGAACTGACAGAAAAAGATATTCTGACGCTGGCGGAAATTAAGCCCGGCCAAAATATTCTGGCAGTAAACGTTGATGTTCTGGAGAGACGCGTGGCAGCCAATCCCTGGATAAAAAATGTCTATGTCGGCAGAGAATTTCCCAACAGGCTTGTGGTGGATGTGCGGGAGCGGACTCCCATTGCGCTGGTCAAACAGGCCAGTGATTTTTATCTGATGGATTCGGATGGCAGTGTTTTTAAAAAACTGGCCAAAGGCGACGAAGTTGATCTGGCAATCATCACCGGTATAAATGTACAGGATAAAACAAAATCCAAATTATTATCGGATACGCTCAGTTTGTTTAAGGTGTTTTCCGGCTCCAATCTTTACTCATTTTTGGGTGCTATCTCTGAAGCTCATATAGATGAAGTATTCGGATTGTCTTTGCTTACCGACAAGGGACTTTACCTGAAGATGGGTATGGATGATTTTGAAAGAAAGTTGCGCAAACTGGCCTTAGTTATGAACGATATGGAAAAACGGGGAATAAATAACAGCTCTTTGACTGTTGATTTAGGAGACGCGGCAAAAATTACGATTCAACAAAAAAATGCTTTGGGTCGTACCCAGCAGAATAAAAATGGCAAGCAGTACAGGATTTAATTTACAAAATTTGTGGGCTCTATATTAAAGAAGGGGTGAAGATACTCATGAGGAGAAAAAGCAATGTGCTAGTCGGGCTTGACATTGGAACGACAAAAACAACAGTCATTGTCGGGGAGATTACTGAAACCGGTATCGATATCATCGGTATCGGAACATCCCCGGCCAAAGAGTTACGTAAAGGTCTAGTTGTCAATATCGAGAGTACGGTGGAGGCCATAAAAAGGGCTGTAGAAGAAGCTGAACACATGTCGGGATGCCGTATCAATTCAGCTTACGTCGGTATAGCCGGCAGCCACGTCAAAGGGCAAAACTCACTGGGCATTGTGGCGATTAAAGGCCGGGAAGTCGGCGAGGAGGATGTGCAAAGGGCGATTGAAGCGTCCAAAGCCATTGCCATTCCGGTGGATAGGGAAATCCTGCACACGCTTCCTCAGGGTTATGTTGTCGACGGTCAGGATGGTATTCGTGATCCGGTAGGAATGTCCGGTGTCCGGCTGGAGGCTAAAGTGCACATTGTTACCGGCGCTGTTCCCTCCATTCAAAATATTGTAAAGTCGGTCAATCGGGTTGGTCTGGACATCGACGATATCGTTTTGGAGCAATTGGCCGCAAGTGAAGCTATACTCAGCTCAGATGAGAAAGATTTGGGAGTCGCGTTAATCGATATCGGCGGATCGACAACCGGAATCGCTATATTTTCTGAGGGCAGTATCAAACATACGGCAATACTCCCTGTCGGCGGCAACTATTTAACCTCGGACATTGCCACAGGGTTGCGCACACCATTTAACGACGCGGAAAGAATAAAAATCAGATATGGTTGCGCTGTGACAGCAAGGATTCCCAAGGAGGAAATAATTGAAGTGCCCAGTGTCGGTGGCCGCGAAGACCGTCAGGTATCCAGGCAGATTCTCGGAAGGATTGTTGAACCTAGGATGGAGGAAATATTGAATCTTGCTTTGAAAGAAATTGTACGTTCAGGTTATGAAGATTTGCTGGCGGCAGGAGTTGTTTTAACCGGCGGGACGGCTCTCCTGTCTGGCATTAATGAAATGGCGGAACAAATTTTCGACATGCCGGTGCGCATGGGCAATCCGACAGGTGTCGGCGGTTTGTGTGATGTTGTAAACTCACCGGCATACACTGTGGGTGTCGGTTTGATTGTCTATGGAAGCAAACAAATAGCGGGTGATTCCGTTTACAGAAAGACGGGTAACATATTTGGCAATATGGCAAGAACAATAAAAAAATGGCTCGTAGAATTTTTTTGAAAGGAAGGAGTGCTCATGTTTGAATTAACGGATGTGTGTAGTGAGAATTCGGCAAGAATCAAGGTGATCGGGGTAGGCGGAGGCGGGGGAAACGCCATCAACACGATGATCTCATACTCTCTTAGGGGAGTTGATTTCATTATCGCTAATACCGATGCGCAGGCGTTGGGTGTGTCCAGCTCGCCCAACAAAATTCAAATGGGAATGCAGATAACCAAAGGTTTAGGAGCTGGCTCCAATCCGGAAATTGGCAAGAAATCGGCTTTAGAATCCCGCGATGAAATTCAGCAATATCTGGAAGGCGCGGATATGATTTTTATAACAGCGGGATTGGGTGGAGGAACGGGAACAGGAGCGGCGCCGATCATCGCGGAGATAGCCCGCGAAAGCGGTGCGCTGACCGTTGCGGTAGTAACCAAACCATTCCAGTTTGAGGGCAAGAAGCGTAATACACAGGCTGAAGATGGCATAGCGCAATTGCGGGATGTCGTGGATACTTTGATTGTTGTTCCCAATCAGCGTCTTTTAAGCCTCGGCGGTCGCAACTTATCACTGCTGGATGCCTTCAAAAAAGCTGACGATATTCTTTATCAGGCGGTCAAGGGAATTTCCGATTTGATCACAGTTCCCGGTTTGATCAATCTTGATTTTGCCGATGTAAAGAATATCATGAGCAGCATGGGTATGGCTCTCATGGGTACGGGCACGGCATCCGGCGAAAATCGCGCTGTGGAAGCAGCCCAAAGGGCTATTTCTTCACCGCTGCTCGAAGACAACACTATTCAGGGCGCGCGCGGTATTTTGCTGAACATCACCGGCGGATCGGATCTGAGTCTTTATGAAGTCAATGAGGCTTCGTCACTGATTCAGGCAGAAGCGCATGAAGATGCCAATATCATCTTCGGCACTGTTATTGATGAAACTATGGGGGATGAAATCCGCATCACGGTTATTGCGACCGGATTCGATGATGGGATGAGGAAAAAACAAGTCCCCGCGAATGTCTCGCGTTTAGGTGGTTTCCGGCGGGAGGATTTAGCGACGCCGGCTTTCATGCGGCGGGAAAAAAGCCGGGATAACGCCAATGTCGTAACCATGGGTATAAGCGAAGAAAGCGATACGGTTGATATGGAAATACCCACGTTTTTACGCAGGCAGGCGGATTAGGAGACATTTTATTTGTGGCCTTGCGGGCTGACTGGTATTTTTAGTCAGATTTAGGCCATAATAAAACCATGAATTGGAAAGTGAAAAAAAAATATGAATCCCTTTTAGAGCAGGAGAGGGGTTATGTAAAAAAAGTCTGGGGCACATACAACACGGTTTGCCTGGCCTATCCAAATTATTACCGGACAGGAATGGCCAATTTGGGTTTCCAGACAGTTTATAAAATAATCAACGAGCAACCCTCCTTTCTTTGTGAGAGAGTATTTCTGCCGGCGGCCCGAAGCGATGCCGAATTCGCCACCGGCGCGGCAGGAATGTTTAGCCTGGAAAGCCAAAAGTCAATCGCTGAATTTGATATTTTGGCTTTTTCTTTATCCTTCGAAAATGATTATCCACACGTTTTAACAATGCTTGCGGCAGCAGGCATTCCTCTTTTGACAAAAGACCGCGCAGAAGAGTTCCCCCTGGTTATCGGTGGTGGCATCGCGCTGACACTCAATCCTGAGCCGCTGGCTGATTATTTTGATTTGTTTATTCTGGGTGAAGCTGAAGAAACACTGCCGCAATTCACAAGGTCATTTGAAGATGCGCGCCGCCTTGGCCATGGCCGTCCGGGATTGCTGAAAGATTTACAAAAACAAATCCCAGGCGTTTATGTTCCCGGACTCTACGAAGTTAAATATTCAGCCGATAGCAGGATCGAGGCATTTGTGTCGCGTGAAGCCGATTTGCCGCAAAAAATAAAAATCAATCATATAAAAGATATCAATTCTTATTGTACGGAAGAAGTTATCAGCGCGACGCAGATGGAAATGGAAGATATGTATCTGACGGAAGTAAACAGGGGTTGCGCCCGGAGTTGCCGTTTTTGCGCGGCCAGCTTTGTTTACCGCCCGGCGCGCTTCCGCAGCGCCGCGGAAATTATAGCTTCGATTGATCGGGGACTGGCGAAAAAGAAAAAGATAGGTCTTGTAGGCACTGCCGTTTCGGAGCATCCTGAACTTATCAAAATATGTGAATATATCATTGCCCAAAACGCTCAGGTTGGAATTGGATCACTACGCATCGATCAAATAAATGAAAAGATCGTTGACCTGATTAAAGCCGGTGGTATTGAGACAGTCGCGCTCGCGCCGGAGGCGGGCAGCCAGAAAATGCGTGATTTTCTGCGCAAAGACATAACTGAAGAAGATATATTCCGTGCTGCTGAATTGCTGATTGGAAAAGAAATCCCCAATCTACGGCTTTATTTTATGGTAGGGCTCCCGGGTGAAGAAGATCAGGATATCGACGCCATCATTGATCTGACCAGGAAAATTCAGCATCACGCCCTGCTTTATACTCAGGGCAAAAGAAAGTTCAGACGCATCACGCTGAGCGTTAATCAGTTTATCCCCAAGCCGCAAACTCCATTGCAGTGGAGCGTTCTGGCTGATGTAAGTGAAACAGGCAAGAAAATTAAAAAGATCATCAGCGCCTTTGGCCGGGATAAACAGATCAATGTTATTCATGATGTGCCGAAATGGAATTATGTTCAGGCTTTGCTTTCTTTGGGTGATCGACGTGTAGGTGAGATACTGATGGCAGTCCATCGTCTTGACGGAAACTGGGTAAAGGCCTTTAAAGATGTAAACATTAATCCCGACTTCTACGTTTATCGCCGGAAATCATTCGATGAAGTCCTGCCCTGGGATATCGTTGATCTGGGTGTCTCCAAAAAAATATTGATCAGCGAATACGAGAAAGCGCTGGAGGGAAAATAGTATCGCAAAGATCGATCGCTAATAAAAATAGAATCTTCTAGCTTACGGCAGGCATGTAAAATATATTTCTTGAAAGATCGTATCCGTTTCTTATATAAAATAATTGTTCTTGGAAAGGTGCTTGAGTATGNNCGGACATTCTGGATTATATTAGCAAATGGTCTGCCCTCAAATGGGTTATCCTTGTCCTCATCGCTGGTTTCATCGGCCAATTCGGCAAGATGATGGCTCAGGTCATCATAGGAAAAATCCGTCTGGCCCGATCGAAAAAACAAACACAAAAAGAGATTGATTCCCCGCCAGATATAAAGCCCGCATCATCAGCCGCCTCCATGGAAAAAGATTTTCCGGCGCAATCTCATCCTCTAGAAACATACCCGGACAAAAAAGCTCTGAAAATACTGGCTAAAGAAAGCAAAAAGGCGGTAAAGAAAAGCAAATAAACCACGAATAATCTTGTTTCTAGTTTGCCTGATATTATTGGGTTTCAAATAGATTTGTGATCAGGTTCAGGATGTTTATGGCTGCCTGAATATAGCTCGTATTCCAGAAGGCGGCATTCGATTTCTCCGTTATAAAATATCAGCCGCCGCTTGGTGCGCAACCCAATTTTTTTAATCATGTCCAGATTGCCGGTGAAGATATAGCCGCGGTAGCCGCCGCCGGTTTTTTTGAAGAAATCGCCGATGCCTTCATAAATTGCTTCCAGCCGGCGCAGCGTATTTGTTTTAAAACCACCGTCCTTAACTTCTCTGTCTGCCGCTTTGCGAACGATTACGGAACGTCCCTGCATCGTTTCTTTTTTGCTTTCCGGATATTGCCGTTCAGTCATTACCGCGTCCAAACGCTGACCGTAAGGCGGATTGAGCATAATGACGCCGCCTCCTTCCGGTACAGTTGTTTTCTCATACGGGCATGTCTCAAATTCAATCAGGTGGTCAACCCCGGCAGTTTGTGCATTTTGCTTTGCCGCCTGCACAGCACCTTCGTCAATATCAGTGGCAATAATCCTGGCCTGCAATGTTTTTCTGGCCATATTTCGGGCTTTTTTGCGCAATTCGTCCCAGATTTCATGCGGGAATCCTTTTATATACATAAAACCGTAATTGTTGCGTGACAAACCGGGCGCACGATACAGTCCAATTAATGCCGCCTCAATGGCGAGTGTTCCGCTGCCACACATAGGGTTGACAAATGTTCCCTTGCCACGCCAACCCGTGGCTAGAATTACTGCCGCTGCCAGTGTTTCCTGCATTGGAGCTTGCAGGGGAATTTTACGGTAGCCGCGCATGGAAAGGCGATCACCGGAAGTGTCTATATAAACAATCGCCTGATCATTCTTCCAATAGACATGAACAACCGCTTTATCCTTATCCGGGCCGGAATCAGGCCGCGCATTGCATTTTTCACGGATTCTATCGACGATGGCATCTTTGACTTTGACATTAACAAAGCGTGAATCGGTAATCAGCGGGTTGTCGGCAATAGAAGTAATGCAAACGTAGGCTCTTTTTCCGGAATCATGAAGTATTGTCTCCCACGGTATCGCGTTGACGCGCTCATAAAGAGCGCCGGGGGATGCAACCTTGAATATTTGCAGCTGATAGAGCACACGTTGGGCTGTGCGCAGATACAGATTCAGAAACATCGTATCTTCAAGAGTGCCTTCGGTTTGAATGGCAGTATCAATTTCATTGAGAACAGGAAAACCCAAAGTTTCTATTTCCGCTTTTAAATAGGGCGCGACACCCTTCGGACAAGTCACCAGTATTTTGTTTTTTTGCTTCCAGATAGACATGGTGTGCTTGTAACACAGCACACACTAATTGGCAATCGTTTGTCTGTTCCTGGAGAAATCCGGAAGTATTGTTACATCAATTGATACCATTTTGCTTTCAAAGGATAACGCGACGACGNNAAGAAAGCGAATTGGTATAAAAAACCCCCTGAAGGCTTTCGCTTTCAGGGGGTACGCGCTATATAAACAGATCATGTTTATTTAGAGCAGCGGTTAATTAAACATCTTTTCTTTTCTTCCAGGCCTCTTGATAAAGCCTCATGACGCAGAGGAAGATTCCCAGAAAGAACAAACCCAGCATGAAGTTCGGTGCTGTCCCCAGCTTTTCATCCAGCCGATAACCCATCCAAAGGAACAGGAAAGAACCAATCACCATCGCAAATCCCCAAGCCGATAACATCAATATCCCGCCGAATGTGTTGAACTGCTCACAGTGTGTCTTGTGTGTTGCTAACATGGCCCTTTCCTCCATCCTTCTCTTCGCGTCTTAGCTTAAAAAACTAACTGTCAGGTTAAAACGTTCTTTACTGCATCGATCACCGGGTTGGTGAACAGCGCCATTAGAATCGTGTAAAGAGCAAAGGCGCCAACAACTTCGGCTGTATACATCTTTTCATATTTTCTTTTCAGGCTGACAAGGATCAACCCACCTACAATCAAGCATCCCAGTTGGAAATAGGGGAAATTACCGACTCCCGCTGCTGCATATTCTGCAAAACAAAACGTTGCTGTTAAAAGGACTACCGCTGCCGCCGCTGCTATGGTTCCTAATGTCTTTTTCATGATCTGTTACCTCCTGATAAGTTTATTTGCCTTTATACTATTGAAATTATCATGCCAAAACATCAACCACAACAAAACATCATTGTAAAGACGCGAAATAGAAGGTTATTTACTGAAACTGCCCTCAACCACAAAAGGCATTTATCTTTCCTTTTCCCCTTTCCATTCAATGAAACATTAAAATCGTTGAACGAAATGTGGAAACATAAGTTGATCCCTATGTGAAGGTTACGCGGATAGCAAGGTAACAGAAAAGATAGCTTTTAATGTTCTACGCTGGCGCTAAGTCCGGCGCATTAGACTGTGTCGTAATAGCAAAGAATGTCATTCCATATCCTCCGNNACATCATTTACACTTTTTTAGTTACGAATAACTTTGTTCTTTCTCAAATCTATGGAACCAAGAGCATAAAAACTGAACTGAAGTTGCCAAACGCCATAGGTGATTGCATTTGGGGATGGTTCTCCATCCCCAAATGAAACTATTTTCCATGATTTCATCTGAAAATCGCTAGGCGATATGAACCTGTAATCTTTTTCCCAGCGCGTTGGCAACCCGCTCTAAAGTGGACAGCTTAATATCTTCGGCGTGATTTTCTATTCTGGAAATAGCTGTCTTCTTTGTTTTAAGGCGTGTAGCCAATTCTTCCTGCGTTAGTCCTGCCGATTCTCTGGCCTGACGTAAAATTACTCCGATCTTGAACTGCCCGTAACCTTCGTCAAAACCCTCGGCGAATTTCGTATCCTTCTTTTTTCTGTTGACTATATATTTTTTTAAATCACTCATATCTTTTTCCTCCTGTTCAAAAAATCTTTCCTGTAACTTTCTGCTCTTTCTATTTCCTGTTTTGGCGTTTTCTGAGTTTTCTTTAATACTTTCTGAGCAACCTTGCCGGATAAATAATCAAGAAATTCCCGGACAGGACACTTCCGTCCGCAGTCTTGTAAAAAATTACTGTTCGGCTCATAATCATAAGTTAACCTGCGAGTTAACCTTTGTCAAGTGGATTTATGGATACAGGAGAAAACTGGCTCAATGGATTGTATTGCAGACTATTTTAATGAAGCCTCAAAATTAATTTTTCAGTTGGGGGATGACTTTATGTCCCCAACTGAAACTTTTCATTTCTTGTTATGACTGGTAATGAATTTTCAGTGCAATGATTAGATAACATCTACTACTGTTCAGTGGTGCACAGTTGTCGGAATTGATGATTACTGATGGAAATATACTATATACGGGAGCCAGGTGTGTGGTTGGGAATTTATGTGAGGATTACCACTTCAATTTTTCAAAGATGCCCCATGCTATGGGCAGAGCAGTTGCAAAACTACTGCCATGGCGTCCCCAAAATATATTTCAATGGCTAATATTCTATAGCCTACAGCGCCCATGTAATTCAGATTTTTAAGGTCGGCTGATTCAATGTGGCTCCATCTGAATCGTTACTCTCCTGGTTTCAACGAAGATTAAAAGTCATGGTTCCAGGCCTGCCACTGCCTGTTAGCCATTTACCCCACGGGTTATGGGCCGAGCAGAATGAAGATGCTTTGAAACATTTCGTGCAGTAAGCTGTAAAACAAGTATCACACATCTGCCAATTGTTTGCACCTTGCTTCTGTGCCGCGGTTATCCCACACCCAGCACATTTCACAAATTCTCCTAGTCTTTCTACTGCCATGATCATTCTCCTTCCAATGGCATTGGCCGCACGTGCCAAATCGATGTTACCGCATTCATTTTTGGCGATAGACTAACACTCATCAGGGTTGATAGGTGTCGTAGAAACGCGTCAACCACTTCCAGTCACCTCTTACTGAATGCAGACTTCAACTGGACTAATATTGTCTGCATCTGAACACAAATGGACACACAAAACAGTCTTTACTCCCACCACCCTAATAGCCTCAGTGATTCATATCCATGAACTTATCTCTCATGAATCTTTGTCGGGCTATAAGAACATCCACCACCGGTGTTGCTAGAACCACACCATCTGCATTTGTTACCACCAGTTCCATGCCGATGGTTTTTTTCGTGGCTATAAGGGCAGCCACCCCCATAATTTGATGAATCACAAAATTCGCATTTCTTTTCGTCCCCGTTATGTTCGTGATACTTGGAAGGACTGTAGGGGCATCCGCCACCAAAATTTGATGAATTGCAATACTTACATGTGCTCATTTTCATTCCTCCTTGGCTAACAATATGTATATGTATCTTGTATAAAAAATAAAACAGCGCAAATTTGCTGTATAACTATATAACACCATAAGAAAATACTTTATCCTTACTAAATAAAAAAGCAATATCTTTTACAATGCTAATTCCGTCAACCTTATTTTGCAAAAGCAAAAAAACTAGGACTGGTGAGGCTTGTATGATTCTTCGACCGTAATTTTCAAAAAAAGAATTGATCCCAGTCGCCCATTTATATTTCCTACCGACTTACAAATCACGATTTTAATTGAAGACGTTCCAAAATCTTAACCATAGCCAGTGTATCTAGTTTGCAGTAATCCAGCAATGATTGACGAATCTTCGCGATCTCATCGGGATCATCGGACTGGTTCATTGCCGCATAGGCATCCATAGCCATACCACCATCACTTACATCCAGATGTTCATACGTTAACTCCGGTACCATAGCGGGAAGAACAGCTTTGAGAGAGTATGAACCGCATTGTTCCCAGTGGTAGATGTCATAGCGGCGGAATGGTACTATGAGATCCCTGATGTTTTGGATGATTTTTTCAATTTTTTCCGCATGTTCTGGGAAGCTCAATGCAAGCTCCTGCAGTATTACAATCTCGAAACCTTGATGGTAAACTACAACACAGGCGTTATCCGGTATTTCTTTTAATAATTTTTCAATCAATACTTTTCTCGGGTCTGTACGCGGCATGGCTAAAAACTCGCAATGTTTCAAATCGTCACCCTTATGTTCAAGATAGTGCAATGAATACTGGAAGGGAATCTTCTGATATGGCCAAGTGCCGTCATAAGGAGGAATAGCCTGCATAAAAGTCTCAAAGTCGAGGAAATACAAAGGATACCAGAGAGAATCAACAAATTCCTTTATTGCATTGTGATCACAGTGGACACCATGCGTCCTGGCGGCATCAACCTGAATTATCTGTTTTTCGGAAAGATGTTTCTGGGGAACATCATACATAGATATGATACCGTTATTATAGAGATCGAACCTAGCGTCAAAGCGTCCTCTTATATCAAATACCGAATTCTCGGGGATATGTGACCAGCAATGACCGATGAAGTCACATGGATAAAACTTTTCACATTGAGGGCCGATATTAATTGCCGGTTCATCCCCTTTGAGCATTGCCCTTTGCCTTTTGATTTCCTCCACAATGAAGGTTTGTTTCTCTTTGGCGATCGTCGTGATGTCTTCTTTATAGAAAAGTTTATCCACTTCGATTTCACCCTGCCGGACATACTGATTATTTACATAAACAACGAATGCCCGCGATACCGGCAATCCCGTGCCTGTTATGACATAATATTGAACGGCGGTATCATAGTAATGGTAATCCTTTACATCTGTTGAAGACTTGGCCTCATAGACATCCCATCCATTATCTCCATGGTGCAAAATATCGGCCTTTATAAAAACACCATTGTAAAAGAAGGTGGCTTCATAAATCGTCCGGCAACCATTAGCAATCAGCGAGGTGGTCATTTCAATCTGCTCCTCATGGGACAGCCCATCGTATGGAACGATCACGCCACCCGGGAAAAGCTCATGCGCCAAATCGCCAATTTCATAGCCTATTTCAAAACCTCTTTCCGTATCCTCTGATACCTCATCTTTCAGCTCAGGTCTGTATTTATGCAGATACAGAGATTTATGGCAGCGAACGCCACGAACAAAAAGTGATTTGCTGAGATAGGCAGCATTCCCGTTGACTTGATCATTCGACATACCAAACACTTCCTTCATAGCGGCAATAAAAGAGTTCAGCCAATCTGGTTATTCAAGGCTGATATTTTGCCTTCCCTCATGAAATGCAGTGTTTGTAAATAGACTTCAAGAAGGGACGACAGCTCTTTCGGTTTCACAATGATGGCTGAGATAGTAAAATCACCTTTGTGTATTATTTCACAGATGTCAGGCTTATAATTATCAGTAACCCAAGGATTATTCGCAAATTCCGGAACATCAGAGGCATCAGAAGTAACAGGTATGAGATGGTCCCACATTCTATGGGCAAGATTCCCTAATGTCGCCTTACCTATGTAAATAACAGTGTCTTTCTCGTCACAAAACAGGTAAACACCGCTACTGAATTTATGTTCAGGCGACGGGACATCCTCGCGCCAACATTCCCTAAAGACTTTTTTGTATGGCACATATTCGATGCTGAATTTGAGTTCCGGAATCTGTTTCTCAATAATTTTTTTAAAACTCTTCACAGTGTCGAAAGCTTCTTGCAGTTTCATGTAGCACCCCCTAATTAAGATTAAAATCATCGGAAAGTTAAAGACGGCAAGTCTTTGCTAATGCCTGCTAATTAAAAAGAACAATCCCGATTATTCATTACTGCCGTGGTTTTATTTATAACAATCCTTTATTTTTGTAATTTTTAATTTCAATTCTTTGACCAACCAGCCCGGCTTTATTAGTGTTGCCTCTTCGCCAAAGGAAAGTAGCCAGCTGATCAACTCCGGTTCGGAAGATGCGGTAAATTTCAGAATGACTTTATTTTTGTCTTTCTTCATGATTTCCTGTTTAGGGCTCCATCTTCGCTCTGCTACATACGTGGCAGCCCAACCGGTGAAGGCCGCTTCTACTTCAAACGCCTCATCCTTAATGACACCGAAATGCTGGTTAAATGTTTTCTCAAAATCAAATCTTTCGGGCTGGAAATTAATATTCGTCATATCCACCGACTTCATGCGGTGTACAGCCAGCAACGGATCAAACTTAGGCGATCGGTAGGGTTTTCCCGGTTCTTTGGCTTTCTGCGCGTGGAGATAAATCGCATCATGATGAGAAAAGAGTTTGAGCGGCTTGATGTGGTATGTCTTCGGGCGAGGCTCATCAATGGCCTGATACGTCAGCTTGCAGACCTTTTGTTTCTCCATCGCCTCAATCAATGTGTGAAGGATTTGATGTTGTGGCGTGTAATCAATGGTGCCTGGTCGAAACGCGGCAAAGTGGCATTCGTTTGCCTGCTGTCCGCTGGCAAGTGAGGCCTTGCTCTTGTAAATCGCCTGCGTTGCTTCTTCATAGAGTTTTTTGCCGACAAGATGCTGTGTGAATGCCTTACACATCTGCATAGCCTGAAGTTCCGCTTCCGTCAGCGGGATATTCTGGAGTGAGGCGGCGGGTTTCTTAATTCGATAATAGCTTCTATTGCCCTGCTTTGTTTCTTCGATAGTGATGCCATAGGATTTTCGGATATTATCGATTAATCGCAGAACCGTCTGTTTGGAGCAATTGAACATCTGTGCCAGTTCAGTCAGCGAATGACGCTCGCCGGAAAAAAGCAACCGCACAAACAAGCCGATCAGCTTTTCGCCATAACTTTTATAAAGATCGCGTTTTGCGGGCATGGTCACTACCTTGGTCTCGACACTAAATAAATCGGACTCAAATAAACTATAATCCATCGTGTCGCTGATGTAAACATAAATAGTTTAAATCGTGCCGCAATATGGAATGTTGATGTTGTATATTATCAAACAAAACATGTGGTGTTTTTTGAAGATGAGAAGAAAGAGATTGAACAATGCCAAAATCATTTCAATTTACAAGGGGGTTTAATCATGAAAAATAGAAAGAATTTCTTAAAATCAGCTACTAGCGCTTTAGGTTTTGGTATGATGTTGTCTTCTCCTAAACTTGTTTTGGCTGCAAAGGCAATAGCGGTAAAAGAAAAAGATCACCCCGTTGGTCCAACCAGGTCTGGCATCACTTGGCGGCGAAATATTTTCTGCCAATTCGATCATGATAGTCTCAAAGCAGCTATAGAAAAGTGTGCTATTGAAACAGATTGCACTATTTTTTATGGGGATAACGGAGATCCGGATATACATGCATGTCCGGCTTTTGTCATGGTTGTGGACAGGCACGCCGTTGGTCTCGATCTGTGGAAGGAATATGTTGAATATTCAGATATAAATGGAGATGATATTCCCTGTTTCATAGTAGATAATATTAGTTATTTGCCGTTGCCAAAAAAGAAATATGTTTATCAATTCGATATAAACAATGAAACGTCAATATCAACTATCATTAAAACAATTACAGAAATGAAAACTGAAATGGATAGAAGACTGCCCGCCCTGTTTAAAAATATTTAAGGAAAATATTCTCAACAAGGGGGATTTTACCATGAAAAACAGGAGAGATTTTCTCAAAATAGGTATTTTTACTGGCATTGGCCTATATTTGAATAATCTGCAACTCTTTTCAGTGAATGCTAATCGTAATCATAGCATAAGGAATATACTACACCAGCAAAACATATCAAATTGGTCGCCGAAAACAATTCTTTGCTTAGCCGATCATGCAGAACTGAAGTCTTCGCTTGAAAAGTGTGCAAAAGATATTAATTATAATTTCATTTATAGAAAAGAATATCCGTTATTTCTGAGAGATCTTTTTTGTCATTTTATAATTTTAGATAGAAAGATTATGACAGAGTCAGACTGGGATTCATTTGTCACTGTTTCAAACTATTGTGATTTAGGCGATGATGCCCGGCACTGCCTCTTAATCCTTATTAATAATGGCATGAATCCCTTAGTTCCTGTTTTAAAAAAAAGACCGATTGTATGTCTTGACATTGAGGACAATTTTTTTATTCGAATAATAATAGAGCATATAAATGCACGTTGTAAAAAAGAGAAATAGGGACAATAAAGTTCTTCCAGCCGGAAGAACTTAAAAGTATATCCCTGAAAGAGATGAAGACATGGATCTCTTGGCAGAAAGAATCCTGATCATAAGATTTAAAGGTGATCTTCATTTATTTCCGATTGAAATGCTGTATGTCTTTCAAAATTATCGGATGCTTGAGTTCAGGAAGATATACGTAACTGCTGGTCTGGTCATCTACCGATTTTAAAGCCAATTTATTCGAGGGCAAAATGATAAAGTGGAACTTTTTATTGCGTGAAAACGCAGCTATGTTTTCATTGGCCCCTTTAGACCACCTTGAAGAGATGGCAGAATGGGTTTGGTACGCGCGAGGTCGAGCCCTTCAGTTTGGCCAGGGCAAGGGCAATTATGGCGCCGGTCAGATTCCGATTGATTAAGACCAGGGGGTTTACCTTCATCAAGTGGCACATGGCATTGACTGTAGAGCAGAGGTCGTTGCACTCACCGCTGAGATATACTTTCCCTCGCCCCAGCCTCCTAATGAGCCGCTCGCCGATCTCCTCAATGGCACAGTGGCCGGCAATCAGCACCCGGCCCCGCAAGGCGTCGATCTCTGCAGGATCGAATCCCTTCCCCATGATGAGCGTCCATCCACCTTTCCCCTGGTAGTCGTGATGGAGCACCTGCAGGAGCGTTTTGGGATTATTCATGCATCCCTCGCGGCAAGCCATCGTCTTTCCCACGATCATTCTTACATCCCCGGGGTAGGATTCGTAGAGGTCGGTTGGATATTTGCCCTCAGGCGGCATGTCGCCGATAAGATCGATACCGTCAAGTGATGTGATGTCGCCCGTGCATTCGATATCCTCAGGTCCACTTACGCCCTCTCCCAAGCCCCTTGCCACAGCTTCCTTGAGATGGGGGACATCCTCAAGTCCCAGACCGAAAATCTTACTCCCGACGATATCGGCGGCGACCACGTTTCTGCTGCCGATCATTACACGGAAGGGTTTCACGCAGGTATCAGCCTTTGATGTGACCGGGTAGTGACCGTAGATTGTTCCCTCGACGCCCTCGATCAGGGTGACGTCTGGTCGCACAAGGGATAGGACGTCGGCCAGCTTCGAAAAGAGATTGTAATTGTGGTCAACCCCTCGGCTGGTGTGGATGGGGAAGCCCCACTGATTTTTCACCCCCAGCGTCACCCCGGCCATGGAATGGGTTTTGAGCTTGGGCAGGTTTATGTAAAGATTTTCGTTGGCGCCATCGATGAGTTTCTCCGCCACGGTGAGGGGAAACGCGCAGGCCGTAAGGTCGTAGCCCCTGTGATTGTCCTTCCCTGCGGGAGAGCGGCCGGAAAACTTGAATGCCCGTGTTTTTTCCTCGTCGAGATAGATTGGTACGGCGCCTGTCTGGCGGCAGAGTTTCGCATAACCGTTTACGGCGAAAACAACGCGTGTGTAGTTGGCCTGGGTGGAATTTTCCAAGACATAGACTTTCTTCGCGCCTACCTGCTGCCAGTATTCGATTGCGACCTTAAGCGCTTCGATGCGTGTGTGGCAGTATGCCTTGGCGTCGATGGCGTTGGGTTTGATATAGACGGCGCCGCTGGATTTGATGAGCGCGGCCCCTCCCAGTTCGTCAAAAATCTCCTTAACAGTGCGGCGGATCTCGGAAACCATCTTTTCATGCAGGGGTAGATAGTTTTTTAGGCTCGTGTGCTGGTGGGGGGCATTGAGTTTTTTGATGATTACCTTCGCTTTGGCCATTCTACTCACCTCTGGATTTATTTTATCGATAATACCATTTCGCTTTCAAAGGATAATGAGGCGGCAAGGAGGAGGATCCGCAGGCGTATTGTACCATACGCTGAGGAAGCCGACGACGCTGCCAACAAAGTTAGCCTAAGAAAGCAAATTGGTATAAGACATTGCTTCTGATGGCAGGAAGTATAAGAAGAACTGTCTTGTATGTCAATGAAATATAGACCCCCATATGTGAGGTGTGGCACCGATATTTGTCGTCGTGCGTGAATTGTGTTTATTACCAATTGAAGTCCTGCATTTTCGGCGAGGTTGACAATCTGTGGATTACAGGAAGGAAGGGTGGATGGATGCTAACGTTACCTGCGAGGCCATAATATATTAGTTGACAAATAAACTGAGGATTATCCTATGAACCATATTATCTGAGGTTGCTAATAAATCAAGATAAGACTTGACGCGACAGCCGGAAACTCTCCGCCGCCGCTGCGGATCAGACACTCTGACTTTCATAAAATCGCTTAGTTTATTTACTGAATCAACGAAAATATAATGTCGCTTGACATATAGACGACCGGTCTATTATAGAGCAAAAGAACATGTAAATAATTAAGGAGGCTGCTCATGGAAATTTATGAACAATTGAGAGAAAGATTGGATGCTCATCCTGCCACTGCGCCGAAAGCAGAAGCTATCGATAAGATACTGCGCATGCTTTTCACGCCGGAAGAAGCGGGCATTGCAGTCAATATGAGTTACAAAACAAAAAATGTAAAAGCGATTGCAAAATTGGCTGGAATTTC
The DNA here is from genome assembly GCA_003142835.1 of Syntrophaceae bacterium. Taxonomy (GTDB): domain Bacteria; phylum Desulfobacterota; class Syntrophia; order Syntrophales; family Smithellaceae; genus FEN-1160. The sequence goes on along the minus strand of PLNU01000080.1, from coordinate 25,700 downwards.
AGAGGACATGGCGAAGAAAAACCTCGAATCCATGGCCAACAAAGGCATTATTATTTCCCGCAAGAAAGATGGCGATGTTTTCTACGGTATGGTTCCGCTCATTCCCGGTGTTTTTGAGTTCCCCTTCATGAAGGGCGCAACAACACCAATGCATAAGAAATTAGGCCAGCTTTGGGAAGAATATCATCATGAAGCTCTGGGTAGCGCATTTGCCGGAAACCCAACACCTCTGATGAGAGTGGTTGCCGTCGAAAAATCGATACCTTCGAAAGACCGCATTCATCCTTATGAAGAAGTTAAGAATTTTATCAATAACGCAAATTTCATAGCTCTGGCCGGTTGTGCCTGCCGGATTAGTGTAGATAAATGTGACAAACCCAAGGAAGTCTGCCTTATTTTTGAAGGTGCAGGTGAGTTCCTGGTGGAACGCGGTTTCGCCCGCCAGATCAGTAAAGAAGAAGGATTAAAGGTTCTGGATATAGCTGAAAAAGCAGGACTGGTCCACACCAGCAACAACAGTGCCGATAAAGCCAATCTGATCTGTAACTGCTGCCCCTGCTGTTGTACCGTGCTGCGGGGGAAGACTCAGTTGAAACATCCCCATGCCTTTGAAACCAGCCGGTTTGCCGCCTTCGTTCAAAAGGATGATTGCACAGGATGCGGCATCTGTGCCGATGAGCGCTGTCCTGTAAAAGCCATCACCATTACCGACGATGTTGCTTTTGTTAATGACGCCGAGTGCATAGGCTGCGGCTTATGCGTAACTGGCTGTCCTCTCGAAGCAATCGAGCTTGTCGAAAGAAAGCAACTGCCTGCAATTCCGGCGACGATTCAGGACATGGCGGTGAAAATTCTGCAGGAAAAGGGAAGGCTAGAAGCCTTTATGAAAGTCATGCAGAGTTGAAATACCTGGCGCGCTTTATCTTTCATGGATTGGAAGGCGCCATTCTGCACATGAAGGTTGTGAAGAGTATCGAACCTATCCGGACATTTCGCAGATACTTAAGTGCATACCTGAAAGGGAACAATAAAAAAAATGCATGAACTTCCCATCACCGAGAGCATTCTGAATATTGTGCTAACATACGCGCGAAAGAACGACGTCCGGCAGGTGATGGCCATTAATCTTCGGGTCGGCAGGCTCAGCGATCTCGAAGACGAATGGATTCAACGTTATTTTGACTACCTGAGCAAGGGAACCGTGGCCCAGGGTGCGAAACTCAAGATCGAACGGACGCCGATCAAGTTGCAGTGTAATTCCTGCGCCACGTCCTATGACGTGGAAATAACAAATATTAGTGACACTGTCTGCCCGAGTTGTGGACAGAAGAACAGCAAATTGATTTCGGGAAGAGAATACTATATAAAGGACATGGAGGTGCAGTAGTGGAAGGTGTCCGACTGATCGAAGTTAAAGAAGAGATCCTGGCCGACAACATCAAACTAGCCACCGCAGTTCGGGAGCGGCTCCGCAATACAAAGACCCTACTTCTGAATTTGATGTCCTCTCCCGGTTCGGGCAAAACCAGCCTCATCCTCCGGACGGTGGAAGGCCTGAAAGGAAGCTTGAGGCTCGGTGTAATCGAAGCGGATATTGATTCCACGGTTGACGCAGAAAAGGTCGCCGCCCGGGGAATCCCTGCTATCCAACTGAGGACGGGAGGATTCTGTCATCTCGACGCCACCATGGTCACCCAGGGCATCGATGCCCTGGCCGCAAGCAAATTCGATCTGATTATCATCGAAAATGTGGGGAACCTGGTTTGCCCCGCCGAGTTCGACACGGGCGCCCACAAGAACGTGATGATCCTGAGCGTTCCTGAAGGGGACGACAAGCCGCTCAAATATCCACTCATGTTTACCATCTGCGATGTCCTGCTCGTCAATAAAATCGATTACCTCTCCCTCAGCGATTTTGATATGGCCGCCTTGCGCAAAAGGGTCCTGGCCTTGAATCCCAACATCAAAATAATAGAAGTATCCTGCAAAACAGGCGCGGGCATTGGGGATTGGGTCGCATGGCTTAAAAAAGAAGTAGACGCATTTCGCCTTGATTAAAGGAGCGTATAAAAATGTCCCCTGAGTTAATGGTTTTGCTTGTTACTGCCGCTTTTATTGGTTTCTTGCACACNNTTGGTCATGTGGGAAGCTCTGTTTTATTGGGTTTTATCGGCATTGCTTTGGGAATTGCCGTCACAAAATTGGTGGTAGTTGAGTCATTTCGCGGCAACCTTGCAGCTTGGGCACTTATTGCCTTCGGACTTGTGTATTTCGTTTGGGGGATGCGCCGGGCATTAAAGAATAAGCCGCATGAGCATTCCCATTTCCATGCCGATGGAGACATCCATATTCACAAGCATACACATACTGAAGAACATGTTCATGTTCATGAAAGGGAGAATGCGGGAAACATTACACCCTGGGTACTTTTTACAATTTTCGTGCTGGGTCCCTGTGAGCCGTTAATACCTTTACTTATGTATCCGGCAGCAAAAGAAAACTTCGGGGGATTGCTGCTGGTGACGGCAGTATTCGGTGCGGTAACTATTTCGACAATGCTCGGCATTGTAGTAGTTTCCACTTGGGGAATAAGCCGTCTTCCCATGAAAAAGTTGGAAAGGTTTACCCATGCTCTGGCAGGTGGTTCTATATGTCTTTGCGGATTAGCAATCCAATTTCTCGGATTATAAAAAAATAATGTTTTCTTGACAGAACATCCATTGCCATTCGAGCCGCGGTATCTGAGGTTGCTAAACATGGCTACGTATATATCAAGCCGTTTGTCATGCCGGGCTTGATCCGGCATCCAGTGTTTTCCTGGATTCCGGCCTTCGCCGGAATGACAGTATGCGCAATTCAATATGTCGCTGTGTATAATAAGTCAGGCAAAGACCTGGCCTCTTATGTTCTGTCCTACCTGTTAGTAGTGTTTCATATCTTCTTTACCACTACTTCACAACATTCATCATCCCGATTAAGATTTTTCGTATGCTCAACGGTGACACCCATGTCTTTATCAAATATTCCCCTGATTAATTCTTGATAGCTCTGAACCGTTACAATGCCGCAGTCGGCCACGCCCGCTTTCGCGATGGCCCGTTGCGTTTCACAATCGGTTACCCGCACCGTAATCGTATCGGAATCAACCTTCACTTCCCGGCCCTCCATCTTTAATACTCTGCTGAATATTTCGAGAGCATCTAAGAAACTGTCTGGCCAGGTGGGATTACTGATATAGGTTTTTCGTATCTGTTTACCAAGAAGATACGAAAGTTGTTTCCATACGGCAACGTCCATTTCCCACGCTGTCTGGACGCCGAATTTCTTTGCCAGTGCCAAAAACCAGGCTCCATCCATGCGTATAAATGCGTATTGCGTAAGTTCCAAGATCTGATCGTTTGTTAGCTTCACTTCTTTCTCCTTTTCCGTAATCGATTTATCATGAATCCAGAGGGGGCTGCTATTGACTGCTGAGAAAGGTCAAAGGCCGACTTGATAATCATTTATTTGCGTTTATGCGGCGGCAATCTTGTCCACCAGCACTTTATCAAAAGATTGAACGATCAGCTCATGAGTATCGACCTTTTCAAAGGCTGAAAGTATTTCAATGCCGATAACATTACCTTTCATGTGCTGTAATTATCCTTATTTAAAGGGAAAAGTCAAGAACGGTAGCCAACAGCAGGGTATACCGGGGAATGATTCACTTTGAACGCAGTGATCTTGACCCCTCCTTCATCGACAAGAACAACCGATGCTTCTTCTGCAGAAGATAAGCTCATTACTGTTGTGAGATGCATAACCTACAGACATCATCCGCTGAGGAAGCCGACGACGCTNNCTTTGATTTAGAATTGGTATTATATACAAAAAAAGCTCCCCCCGTCGCGGGAGGAGCTTCTAAATGCAAAATGAAACTCAGATTTTACAACTTACGGACATTTTCCGCAGCAGGACCTTTGGCGCCTTTAACAATATCAAAACTTACCCGCTCACCCTCGGCCAGTGATTTGAAACCCTCTGCCTGGATTGCTGAATGATGCACGAAAACGTCCTGGCCGCCATCCTCTTCGATGAAACCAAACCCTTTTGAATCATTAAACCATTTAACTTTTCCTTCTGACATTTTTACCACTCCTTTGTGTTGTGTTCCCACAGGGAACAATTTAAATTTTTGCCGAAACATTCGGCTGGCAGCCTGTTTTTGCAAAAAAACTGCACTTTCCATACTTTGGTTTGTGCGGTCAACTTTTCTGTAATTTGGCAAAAGCAAACATACACTACACATAAACTGACGTTTATAGTAACTGATACTTTATGGAAATGCAAGGTAAATTGACAGGTAAATTGATTGAGTCGAGTAGACTAGTTTCTCCCGATATTTAGGGTGAAGTTTGCTTTCTCTGTTTACCGCCTGTCGCCGGTGCTCGATCTCGAAGAGATCACCGCCTATACGAAAGACCAGTTAAGGTCGCTGCCCGGAGGCTATTGTCGTTATGGCAGATACCGAAAAAAATATAAAAATTACAAGAAAGATTGCCGAGCAATACGATAGAAAATAAAAAGAATGTGAGGCGGGAGTTATTTTTTCTGCTGGTTCTTACCTGATTTTCCATCGTCTGGCTGATCATATTGGGCGATAATATCTTTTAGTTCCATGTCTTCTTCGTTGATGATGACATACTGCTGTTTGTCTTCGTCTTTAACGGTCAGGGACGGCACGGCATCGGTTTTGAAAGCATCCTCCACCGATGTCATGTACACTACATCCTGCATGGCGTTGGGATCAATGAGCGTTGAAACGTAATCATGTTCTTTACTGTTTTTATCCTTTCCCATGTCGAAGTTTTTGTATGGATGTATAAAGAGGGATTATTTGCTGATGAAATCCTGCTGATAGAGACTCATCGTGAACATGCCATCATTCTTGCTTGTCAGCATGGTTGATTCCAGTTGCGCCAGCTTGTTTTCGCGGATATTGCTCTGAACGGAAGGTGTTGCTTTCAGGATGGAGAGTACCGGCACGCGGAAACCGGCTTTTTCAATATACGTAAGTTGCTGGACAATCAGCCACGAAAGTGACGAGGCGAACTGATAACGAATTGCTTCCTGATTTTCACCGGAGACACAGTTATTGATGCGGTAAATGGCATTCTCCGCATCTGTGGCGTGCAGGGTGGCAAACACAAGATGCCCGGATTCGGCGGCGTTGAGGGTGAGCCGAATGGTATCCGGTTCTCTTAATTCTCCCACGAAGATTACATCGGGATTTTCACGCAGGGCATCGAGCAGCCCCTGATTGAATCTCTCCGGGTTATATNNCTTGCTGCGGGGAGGTTCATTGATGGCACGTGAACACCCACTTCGCGCTGTTCGATAAAAGCTTTCTTGGGGCGAAACCTGTATTCAATGGGATCTTCGATTGTTATAATGTGAACCGGCCTGGTGCGATTGATCTCTTCGAGAATGGCCGCGATTGTCGTTGATTTTCCCGAACCGGTGCTGCCGCAGACAAGAACCAGCCCGAATTGCAGATCGCTAATCTTGCTGAGAGATGGATGTAGGTTGAGCTAACTGAGGTCGGGAATAGTTTCGGGCAAAAGCCTTATAGCTAGGCTTAGGCCTCTTGTCGTATAAAAGGTATTGATGCGCACCCGCACTTGATTAAAAGACATGGCATAATCAACAGACCATCGTTTGCTGAGCATTTGCAGTTACCTGTCGCTCAACATATCCTTGACCATGGTGTCTATTTCGGTGGGCAACCATCTGACGTTTTTATCAAAATGGATGATGCCGTCCCTGCGAAAAATTAAGGGAAAGCCTCCAGTGATGTGTAAATCGGAAATCCTCTGCTTAATGGCGGCAAGGATTAAATCTGTAAAATGCTGATTCATATTTAGTTATGCATTTATATGAAAATGACACTGATTGTCAAGAAAATTAACTGCTATAAAAGATCATTGTTGATTAAGGCTACTAACTTGTTTATAATAATCGTAAACGGAACTTATGGAAGCTATGAAACCAGACATTAAGAAAATTTCCATTGTTGGAGCAGGGGCTATGGGGGCGGTCTATGCCGGTATGTTGTATGACATGGATTCCCGTTGCATCTCCTTTGTGGCTCGGGGGGATCGCATGGAACGGCTCCGCCGGGAGGGTCTGATAGTTAACGGCAAACTCTACAATATTCCTGTCCTGGGCCCAGAAGACCACACCGCGCCTGCCGATCTCATCATTGTTGCCGTTAAAAATCAGCATCTCGATGAGGCCATCCGGGACATGCGTAACTGCGTCGGCCCGGAAACTGTCATCATTTCTGTGATGAACGGCATTGACAGCGAAGAGCGGATCGGCGCTGTCTATGGTATGGATAAGGTCTTATACTGCGTGTCCCTTGGAATTGATGCAATGCGGGAAGCCAACCGCGTTATTTATACCACACAGGGCACGCTGTTTTTCGGAGAGGCAACCAATCCCTCCCCGACACAGCGGATAAAGCGTATTCAGGAGCTTTTCGGAAGGGCGGGTATTGTTTATGAAACACCTCCGGATATGAAACGCGTTCTGTGGCGAAAATTTATGATCAATGTGGGGATCAACCAAGCCTCCGCCGTGCTTCGCGCTACTTATTCTGTCTTTCAAACTTCTAAAGAGGCACAGAAGCTTATGGAATCGGCCATGCGGGAAGTGATCCTGCTGGCCCAAAAAGCCGGTGTTCATTTATCGGAAGAAGATATCAGGGGCTTTGAACCCATTCTCGCCTGGTTGAATCCTCAGGGGAAGACCTCCATGCTGCAGGATGTGGAGGCCGGCAGAAAGACCGAAGTGGAGATGTTTGCCGGCAGGGTGATCGCGTTAGGTAGGCAATATAAAGTTCCTGCGCCGGTAAATCAGATGTTGTTTGATCAGATCAAAGAGATTGAGTCCAAAAAATAATCAGGTACTATTGTATTTAATTATTTTTTATTTTCTGGATTTACCCTGATACCCTGAAGGGTATGCGAGAGCTCACGAGAGCAAGCTGGATTTCGAGACTGTGTCGGAATGGAGGGAGAGTAGCGATCTCTGTAGGGAACGGTCGCGAACGTTCCCTACCTCTAATATATGTCATAGAGATTGCCACAGAGCGCGAGGCGCTCCTCGCAATGACATAGTGAAACATTTTCTATGTGGACATGTCGGCTTTTTAATAGTCTCAAAATCTTTTCTATCTTTTCACTCTCTCCAGTCCGAAGATGACGGTGTTGTCATTGTCGGGACATTGCAATTCTTTTTTCATGTTGATCCAGTCACTATCCGGCGTTTCTCTGCAATAGGCCGTCAGGTAGGGCATAAGGGCAGGCAGGGCATACATGCACAATCCTTTTGGAGTTCCCGCCTCGATCATCAACCCGTTCCTGATAAAAAAATGATCGCCGGCCTTGTATCCTGCGGAACAGAATCCCTTGACTGATTGAACGGTACATTTGATATCATACATGTCCAGCACCTCCTTATAATTAACCGAATTAATCTGGGACGATTCTATTTTAATGTAGAATCGTCCCCGTTCCTATAAAGTCCTAAAGTCCCAGTCGATGTCAGGAAACCATCTCCTCGATTATCGCCTTGATTGGCTTAATATCCTTGATCAGCGCGCTGACCTGGCCCGCACCAAACGCGGCACGTTCATAATTGCCTGTTGCCGCGGGATTGCGATCCAGTTCATCGGCGATGTTTTTTACTGCGGGGTCGGCCATTTTCTGTTTTATCCAGGGCGTAACGATAATCCTTTCCGCCGTTCTCATGTTACTGGAGAGTATCAAATCGGTACCGCCGTCATTACATTCAACAATGGCCTTTTTCCACCGCTCGCCGGCAGGGCTCTCGTTGGATGCCAGCAATCTCGTGCCGACCTGTACACCCTGAGCACCCAGGGCAAAAACTGCTTTATAACCTCTTGAATCCGAGATGCCTCCCGCAGCCACAAGCGGTATTTTCACGTGATCCGCTACCAGGGGTACAAGAACCATAGTTGATGATTCGGAATTTACGGAGCGAAGGCCACCTGCTTCCGAGCCGACAACCACCAGCGCGTCCGCTCCCGCGGTTACTGCTCTTATCGCGTGCTGAAGCGCGAGAACCACATGAATACCTTTCATGCCAAGATCATGGATGATCGGATATATCTCTTTCGGAGAACCAACAGAAGTGGTAACCGCTTTAACGCCCGCACCTGCCAATGTCTCAAGAATTTTTTCGTTGTGCGGATTAATAAGCATAATGTTTGCCCCAAAAGGCTTATCTGTCAGCTGCCGAACTTCATCAACAAGCTTCTTTACCTCGTCTGGATTACTAAAACCTAACGCCAACATTCCGTAAGCGCCTGCTTCGGAAACGGCAGCAACCATCGTAGGACTATTGAACATCCCTATGGGCCCTTGAATGATAGGGTAACGACAACCAAGCATTTTCAGCAATTCTGACATATCAGCAACCTCCTCATTAATTATATCAAGCTTCCCTGGAAATAAGTTCTTATCAAAGAGGGTCTAAGGGGGTGACCTCTTTTTTTGATAAGATTTTTTTGCGGGTGAAGTATATGAATGTGCCCCTTGTATGTCAAGACAATAGGTTAGAAATGGTATCAGGTCGGAAATGACACAGAAAAATTTCACCCTCCCTCAATCCCTCCCCTCGATGGAGGGAAGTTAAAGTGGGGAATAATCGGGAACGGTTTAATAATATCTCATTGACACATCAGGCCTGTCTTCTTATACTCCTCTCACCGCAATGCAAACGGGTATCATACCATTTCGCTTTCAAAGGATAACGCGGCGGCGAGGAGGAGTCCCTACAAATACGTTGAGGAAGCCGACGACGCGGCCAACAAAGTTAGCCAAAGAAAGCGAATTGGTATCAAATGACATGGAAAGGAATGGTTATGCCCTTATTATTTTCCCCAATTTCCATCAAAACCATGACGCTGAAAAACAGGGTGGTCTTCCCGCCCATTGCCACCAATTATGGATTACGCAATAATCGGGTACGCCACTATTTAGCCGAAAGGTCGCTCGGTGGGACCGGGCTGGTAATCATTCAGGGGACGCCGATAGAGTTGCTGGCCTCCGAAAAATGGATAGCCGCACTAAAACCGGTTGTGGATTCCGTGCATGCAAGCGGCGCCGCAATAGGCATACAACTATGGGCAGGAAACGAACTGCCAAATAAAGACAAAGTGGCTCCCTCTGCCAGAAACGAATATCGTGAAGTGAGTATTGCCCAATTAGAAACGGTGGCAAAATTATTTGCCGATGCCGCCAGGGACGCACGTGATGCCGGCTTCGATACCATCAATATTCACGGCGCTCATGGCTATTTTCTGCATCAGTTTTTTTCGCCACTTACAAATCAACGCAAGGATCGTTTTGGGGGCTCGCTGGCGAAACGAATTGTTTTCCCGATACAATGTGTCCAAGCGATACGGACTGCTGTCGGTGCTGATTTTCCCATCATGTATCGCTTTAGTGCTGTTGAGTATGCTCCGGGAGGAATTACTCTGGAGGATTCGCTAATTTTTGCCCGCGAATTGGCAGGAGCGGGAGTAGACATCCTGGATGTCTCCGCCGGAGGGCAACTCGATTCGGTCAATATAACCAGCCCCACGGCCAGAGAGCCTTTGGGCACCCATGCTCATTTGGCGGGAGCTCTCAAGCAGGTGGTGACGATACCGGTGATGGCGGTGGGCAGGTTCAATACACTGGAGATTTGTGAAGAGGCCTTAAAAGAGGGGAAAGCGGATTTGATTGCCGTAGGCCGCCAGCTTCTCGCCGATCCCTACTGGCCTGCTAAATTGCAGGAAGGGCGCGAGAATGAAGTTATCAGGTGCCTGTCCTGCAATAAATTATGTGCGGGTAACTTCCGAAAAAATAAAGCGATTGCGTGTGTGGCCAACAAAGAGCTTGGCCGGGAATACCTTAGAAAATAAAAAGAATCTGTGAGGCGGGAGCTATTTTTTCTGCTGGTTCTTACCACGGATCAACAAAAGAGTGGCTTGACTCCTGGGGTTGCCGGGCGGGCGCGGATTTCAGTCCCTGTATGATCCAATTGCGCGTGTCGGCCGGGTCAATGACCGCGTCGATTTCGAGGTAAGAGGCCATATTGATGGCTTTCCCCCTTTCGTACAATTGGGCGACCAGTTTTTCGTAGAGCGCTTCGCGCTCCTCAAGATTCTCAATTGCCACCAGTTCTTTCTTGAAACCGGCCTTGACGGCTCCTTCAAGTCCCATGCCGCCGAATTCTCCGGTAGGCCAGGCAACCGTAAAGATGGATTCATGGAAGCCTCCTTTGGCCATGGCCATGGCTCCGAGGCCATACCCTCTCCGTAAAATAACCGTAAAGTACGGTACTGTTACATGGGCGCCGTTGACAAACATCCGGCAAACGTGGCGAACCTGCGCGCGCTTTTCGATCTCTGGGCCCACCATGAATCCCGGGGTGTCGCAAAGAGACAGAATCGGCAGACCATGCACGTTACAAAGCTGCATCAAGCGCGCTACTTTGTCCGCGCCCTCAGCTTCAATCGCGCCGGCCATGTGCATGCAGTTGTTGGCGATCACACCGAACGGCCTGCCTTCGATTTTCAGAAAGCCCGTAATCATACCGGGGCCGAATTTGGGGCGCAGTTCCAGAAAGGAGTCAGTATCGGCCAGCGCTTTAATGACCGTTCGCACGTTATAAGCGCGCTTGCGGTTTTCGGGAATCAGGTCGCGCAGACGAAGCTGATCGGCGGCCTCCCACTGAGAAGTCGTTCCCTGGAAATAGGAAAGATATTGTTTGGCGACAGCCACCATCTCCACATCATCAGCCACTTCAATATCAACCATGCCGTTTTGCGTTTGCACATCCATCGGGCCGACCTCCTCCGGTTTAAAAACACCGAGTCCGCCGCCTTCAATCATCACTGGGCCGCCCATACCGATATTGGAGTTCTTCGTTGCGATGATCACATCACAGCATCCCAGCAAGGCGGCGTTACCGGCAAAACAGTATCCCGATACCACGCCTATCACCGGAACCGTGCCGCTCAGTCCGGCAAATGAGGCAAAGGTAGATAAATCCAGTCCCGCCACCATGACCCCGGACGCATCGACGTCGCCCGGCCTTCCGCCGCCGCCTTCGGCGAAGAAAACCAGGGGCAGACGCTGTTCTTGCGCCAGTTTCAGCATGCGATCCATCTTTTTGTGATTAAAATAACCCTGGGTACCGGCCAGAACGGTATAATCATAGGCCATGACCATGCAGCGGGTTTTATCGTCTCCGAACAGAGAGCCGTTGACTGATCCGATACCGGCGATCAGGCCATCGGCCGGGGTCTTGCTGATGAGATCATCGAGGGAACGCCGCCCGCGCTGCGCGGCAATGGCCAGGGTGCCGTATTCAACAAAACCGCCAGTGTCACAGAGATCCTCAACGTTGGCGCGGGCCGTGCGCTGGTTTTTCTGCTGCCTTTTGGCCACCGCGTCCGGGCGATTTTCATCAAGGCCGAAAGCATGCCGGGCTATCACCTCGGCAAGTTCAGGACGTATCGAATTACTATCGGTTTCTTTCTTCACCGGCGGGGCATTCTTTTCTGCCTCCGTCTCTTCTTTGTCTTTAGATGTTTTCATGTGCTGCACACTTCCTTGTTGAATGCTGATCGGATTTCCTACAAATTTATACAACAATCATATATGTATATCAAGAAGTCAATGGATGTTTTTTAAGAAAGCATCAATCATCTTAAAAAAATTCATTTCCAGCTTTCCGGCTATTGGCTTAAAAATACAGGCAGATTTTTTGTTGCAATAGTGTATAATCAATTTATAAATTAAAAGATGAAAAGATGCCGCAAAGCGATTAAAACAAATCCCGGGGAAGGTGAAAATATGGATCTGAAGATTAAAGACAAGATAGCTGTTGTAACGGGCGGAGGAAATGGCATCGGCAGAGCCATTGCTCTGCGCCTTGCCGCTGAGGGCGCCAGGGTTGTTGTTGCGGATTTAAACAAAGAGGCTGCGGCAAAGGTTATAGCCGAGATCAAGGCTCAAAGCGGCGACGGTATGGCCATTGCGGCTGACGCGACCAGGCCCGAAGATGTTGATAACATGGTTCGGAAGACGCTTACGGCTTATGGCGTGATCGATATCCTTGTCAACAATGTGGGCGGTGGAACAGGGGGCACTGCTCTGATTGCCGAAACTCTCACTGATAACTGGGACAAAACGATTGAAATGACTCTGAAAAGCACATTTCTTGCCTGCCGTGCCGTGGCCAAGTCAATGGCCGAAAGAAAACGGGGGCGGATTATAAACATTGCCTCCATTGCGGGTAAGTCGGGAGAGGCGCTTCTTGGAGCATACTGCGCAGCAAAGTTCGGTGTTCTGGGGCTGACCCAAACACTGGCCAAAGAACTGGCCCGCCATACCATCACGGTGAATGCTGTTTGTCCGGGGTATGTCTATACTCCGACATGGGAGGGGCTTGCCCAATCGCTGAAGGATAATCATTCGTCTCTGGCCAATAAAAGTCTTCAAGAGATATTCGAAGCACGGGTGAAATCAGTGACGCCTCTAGGGCGTCCTCAGTCAGCCGAAGACATTGCCAGTCTTGTGGCCTATCTGGCTTCGGAGGAAGCCAAAAATATTACAGGTCAGGCCATCAACGTGGATGGCGGCGCTGTCATGGGGTGAAAAAGATATTGCATGACCACAATGCGTATAGATTGCCTCGGCGCGTAAGGCTATCCTCTACGCATAGGAGACCGTGTCTTAATTAATTACTCAGCAACAAGAATCACGCCTTCTTTTCGGAGAGTTTCGATCTCTTTGGGTTTGTAACCGATTTCTTTCAAAATGGACTGAGTGTCTTCTCCCAGAGCTGGCGGCGGCCAGGCTGGCTGTGCCGTGGTTTCCGAGAATTTCAGGGGGACGCCAATGCCCTTGACCTTTCCGCATACAGGATGTGCTTGCTCGTAAACCATCTGCCTTGCCTGTATTTGCGGGTCTGTTTCGATTTCCGCTATATCCAGGACAGGTGTAAGGCAGACATCATGGCCTGCCGCCGCTTCAATCCATTCATCCCGTGTCTTTGTCCGGAAAAGAGCGGCAATTTCCGCCCGCAGTTTTTCCGCTTCCTCTCCCATAACAAGTTGGCTTTCTATCCATTCGGGATGCCCAACCATATTACAAAAAGTTTTCCAGAACTTGGCTTCCAGAATACCCAACGCTACATATTTCCCATCGGCACACAGATATGCTCCGTAACAGGCCAATCCGCCGGAGAGGGGTGGTTCTCCCGGCGCGAATGTCGTTTTAGTAGCCTGGTAATGCGCCATCTGCAGAGTCATCAGCGGCAGCACGGCATCAAGCATGGAAACATCAACCCTTTGTCCCTGTCCTGTCTTTTCTCTTGACCAGAGGGCGGAAAGACAGGCAATAATTGCCATATATGCGCCGCCCGCCACATCGGCCAGTTGCGGGCCGGGGAGAATAGGCCCTGTTTTTGATGAGCCCGTCGCCGAAAGGATTCCGGCGTAGCCGATATAATTAATATCGTGTCCGGCATCCTGAGCATAGGGCCCGTTCTGGCCGTATCCGGTTATGGATACATAGATAATATCAGCTTTGATTTTGCGGGTGGCATCATAGCCAATGCCCAGTTTGTCGAGCACTCCCGGCCTGAACTGCTCAACAACAATATCCGCTGTTTTCAGCAGTGAGAAAAAAATATCCACGCCTTTCTTCACCTTAAGATTAAGGGCGAGGCTGCGCTTGGAGCGGTTGACTGCCAGGAATCCTGCGGACTCGGATTCTATATAAGGAGGATAGATGCGCATATAGTCCGGCGCGTTTATATCTTCGATCTTGATTACTTCGGCACCCATATCAGCCAGAATCATTGTTCCCAGCGGGCCGGGATAGAGTCTGGTCAGATCAAGAATGCGAACTCCCTTCAGGGGGCCGGTTGGGGGCTTTCTTTCCATCTTCATGATTTCTCCTATAGTAATTGTTTGATCAGTAAACGCTCAAAAACTTGAAGACATTACAACACCGATTATTTATAGCACAAGAATTATAAGTTGTCTTCCCGGAATATGACCGCACGAGATGAGATGGGTTTAGTCACCGGACATTTGACAAATAACCTTTAACCAGATATATTTTCGCCGAAGAAAATCATCTATTCGCTTCCATGGAAACAAGCAAAGAACGGACGATCTGCTTTATCGCGAATGATGGTTTCAAATTAATTTGAGGGAAGATCGCTTATGAATATCATTGTTTCCGGATCACTTGCCTATGACAGGATTATGGATTTCCCGGGAAAATTTTCGGACCATATTCTGCCGGAGAAGATTCATGTTCTGAACGTCTGTTTTCAGGTCAGCGGAATGAAAGAAAAACTCGGAGGAACGGCAGGCAATATTGCCTACGCGCTTACTTTGATGGGCGAAAAGCCTGTTATCTCAGCCAGTATTGGCCACGATTATGATAAGTATTTTAAGTGGCTTTCGAAAAATGGAATCAGTACAGAAGGTATCCGGATTATCGAGGAAGAATTTACCGCGGGTGCTTATATAACGACGGATCAGGCGGATAACCAGATCACCGGATTCAACCCCGGCGCGATGAAATATCCATCTTCTCTGGATTTCAGCAAACTCGATCCCGGGCAGACTATCATCATTGTATCACCCGGTAATTTTGAAGATATGGTTAACTACCCGCGCCTTTGTAAGGATAAAGGAATCGACTACATCTTTGATCCCGGGCAGTCTCTGCCCATGTGGGATGCCCAAGATCTGATCTCGTCCATTGATGGTTGCCGGATTCTGATTGTTAATGATTATGAGTTGGATCTGATCGTGCACAAGACCGGGTTAACCAAAAAAGAATTGCTGGGACGGGCCGGCACTATTATCACCACTCTGGGGGAGCATGGTTCTCAGATATCAACGGCGGATGATGAAATAAAAATTCCGGTTGTTAAGCCAAGTAAGGTTGAAGACCCGACAGGCGCCGGTGATTCTTACCGGGGCGGTCTGATCAGCGGTTTGGTGTGTGGCAAGGATATTTTGCAGAGTGCCAGAATGGGCAGTGTATGCGCTTCATTTGCTGTAGAGAGCTATGGTACCCAGGAGTATAGCTTTACCATTGAAGAATTCAACAAAAGGCTCAATGGCTGATACCCTTTTGTAGGGAACGGTCGCGACCGTTCCCTACGCGCCTCCTCCTTGCCGCCTCGTTATCCTTTGAAAGCGAAAGGGTATTAAAGGGGAGTAGATGTAATAATGAGCAGGCCATACCACTTATTCAAATACGACCATACCGAAGGCGACAATTTTACGGCAATAGCCCATCGCGGCGCGTCCGCGTATTATCCGGAAAATACTATTGCGTCATTTCAGGGCGCAATCTCAATGGGGGCGGATATGGTAGAGCTGGATGTTCAGCTCACCAAAGACGGAGAAGTTGTCGTATTTCACGATGAAAAAATCACGCGCTGTACAAACGGCAGAGGCAGGATTGCCGATCATACGCTGATTGAACTCAAGGCGCTGGATGCCGGAAGCTGGTTTGACAAAAAATATCAAGGAGCAAAAATACCCACGCTGGCGGAGGTTTTAAACCTTTGCCGGGATAAAATCGCGGTAAATATTGAAATTAAAACCGAAGCGGTTACTGAAGCGGTCTTTGGCGGGATTGAGGAAAAGAGTCTGAAAATTGCGGAGCAAAACGGGGTGCGCGAGCATATTGTATTCTCCAGTTTTGATCCGCGCGCTATTAAACATCTAAGGCAGATCGACAGCAAAGCCGCTGTTGCCGTAGTGTTTAAAAAAGGGCACTATGGTTCAAAGCTGCCTTCAGATATAATTGAATCACTCGGGGCTGATGCTTTCAACTGTTCCCAAAATGAGCTAAGTTCTAAGTGGCTCTCCAATCTTAAATTAAATAATATTCCGTTAAATATTTACACTGTAAATGACGAAAATAAGATGAAACGATTGATTAAGATGGGCATAGGCGGGATTTTTACCAATAAACCGGATATATTGAAAAGAGTTGTCACTGTTATGCAGGGATTCCATTTTAATCAAAGATAGCGCTTTGATTAAAAAAAATTGGAATAAAGGCAAAATAAGATGAATATTTCCAACGCCATGATTGAAACGATCAGTGTTACACTCGATATGATATTTAAAGCATCGGGTACAGACATACGCATGCATGGAACTAAGGATGTGCCGGATCAGCCCGTGCTCTACGTTATCAATCACTTTACGCGCATGGAAACCATCATGATGCCGTATGTCATCAAAAAATATATCAAAAAATACCCGATCTCTCTGGCGGACAATTCCTTCTTTGTGGGAAAATTAGGCGAAATAATGAACAGGTGCGGCGCTGTTTCCACAGCAGACCCCAACAGGGATTCAATTCTGATCAATGCTCTTCTTACCGACAGCCATCCGGTTATTATTTTTCCGGAAGGTCAGATGATCAAGGATAAGAAGATAGTCGAGAGAGGCAAATATCTGGTTTATAATGTTTCCAACAGGCGTCCGCCGCACACGGGCGCGGCACGTATCGCTCTGCGGTCTCAGTTTATACGGGAAAAGTTGCGGGTATTCCGCGACCGCAAAGATTACGCATCCATCGCCCGGATGGCGGCTCATTTCGGTTTTAATCCTGCGGATGTAAACCGGGTTATTGAGAAGGAAACATATATCGTTCCGGTCAATATCACTTATTATCCGGTGAGGGCCAGGGATAATGCCATAAGCAAGCTCGTCAACAAATATGTCCATGATGTATCACTGCGGTTGAAAGAGGAATTGGCAATCGAGGGTTCCATGGTTATGGACGGCGTTGATATCGATATTAATTTCGGTAAACCTATATCAGTAAAAAACTATCTCACAGGCGCCTCCGGGCTGAGCTCGATGATGACTAATGAAAACCTTTATCTCTATCCTGAAGAGCTAAAAGAAATTGCGCCGTTCAAAAAGCTGTACGTGGACATGATGTATGATTACATGCGCGCCATATATGATATGACGACTGTTAATCATGATCACCTGGCTTCTTATATAATGACAAAATACCGGAAAAACAGTTTCAGTGAAAGCGACTTCAAAAACCGCATTTTTCTGGCAATCGATCAATTTCTCCGAACAGGCTTGACCAACTATCATACATCACTGGACCAGAAGCAGTACCATCTTCTTACTGATGATTATCATGATAAATATGAAAACTTTATCAAGATGGCCGTGTCCGATAACCTCATAACGTTGAAAGACGGTATCATCACAAAAAACGATGAGCGGTTCAGCAAAAATTATCAGTTCCATACAATCCGGAAGGATAATATCATTGAGGTTCTAAAAAATGAGCTAGAACCTCTCCAGAGTCTTACCACTGGGCTGGATCACCTGATGATTCTTCCAGGCGGTTTTATCCGGCAAAAGATTAGGAATCAATTTCTGGAGCTGGATCAGCAGCTCTTCGAACAAGAGTATAATAAGCATTATATTCAAGGCGAAAGCAAACCCAAGAATATCGGTGAGCCATTTTTTCTGCGGCGGCTTCTGCGTAATCAGGGTGTGATTCTGGTACACGGATATATGGCCGCGCCTGAAGAAATCCGGCCGCTGGCAGATTATCTCTACAAAAATGGTTACACTGTTTACGGCGCCAGGCTGCGGGGTCACGGTACAGCCCCTGAAGATCTGGCCGGCCAAACTTGGGGAAAATGGTATCATTCCGTGGGCAGGGCTTATATCGTTATGAAAAATTCGACGAAGTCATTCGCTATTTGTGGCTTTTCCACCGGCGCAGGAATAGCCTTGTTGCAGGCAGCGAATAAGCCGGGCAAATTTGCGGGAATTATATCGATCAATGGTCCCGTTAAGCTGCAGAATTCATCATCCAAACTTTCGTTGATTGTTGTTGTCTGGAATAAATTTCTTTCAAAAATAAACGCGAACAGGGGCAAAATGGAATTCGTCAGCAATGATCCGGAGAATCCAAACATAAATTACTCGCGCAATCCCGTGCGCGGCGTTTACGAAGTGGAAAAACTGATGAAAGTTGTTAAAGGCCGACTTGCAGATATAAAAGAGCCGACACTTGTTATGCAGGGTTCGGATGATCCTGTTGTTAATCCGGTAAGTGGTTTGGAAATCTTTTCCAAGTTAGGCTCGGAGAAAAAAGAGCTTGTTCATATAAGTGCCGATCACCATGGTATATTGCGGGGAAAAGAATCAGACCAGGTAAAGACGAAAGTTCTGGAGTTTTTAAAAGAGGTATTTTCAAAGTAGCTCATACAGCCTCATTCGGTTTAATGATTACCTTGATCGATTTCCTGCCATCTGATACCAACTGAAAACCTTTAACGATATCGGTTAAAGGAAGCCGATGCGTGATCAGATCATCCACTATTATATTACCGGATTCTATCAACTTCATCGCTTCAGTAATATCGGGAGGCCCGCAATAGTAGGAAGTGATGATGGTAATTTCCTTCATCCAGAAATCATTGATAGGAACGACAACCTTCTTGTCCGGTCCGGGAACGGCAAACAGTACAATCACACCGCCATTATCTACACAGGCCCATGCCTGCTCCACTGCTGAATCAGCCGAGGCGCATAAAAATACGACGTCGGTCTTTTTACCATTTTCCACAACCAATCGCTCCGAAACATTATTTCCCGCATCAATGATGACGTCGGCCCCCATTTGTAAGGCAAATTCCAGTTTCACTTTGTTAATGTCGGCGGCTATTACTTTACATCCCTTTGCCTTAGCCAGCTTTACGTTAAGCAGTCCGGACGTCCCGCACCCAATGACCATCACAGACTGCCCCTTTTTTACGCAGGCCTGCCTCTGCGCCCTGACGACGCAGGCAAGAGGTTCAATGAATGTGCTTTGATCGTAGGTAATATGTTCAGGCAGTAGATATGTCCCGCTTTCTACAAGAATCTCCGGAACCAGGATGTATTCGGCAAAACCGCCGGGGAGCCGCTCCTTAACCTCCGAGCATTGAGGATAGTGCCCGTTTTCGCAATAAAAACACTTCAGGCAAGGCACTTTAGGAGCGATAAATACCCGGTCGCCCGGCTTATATTTATTTACGGAATCGCCGATCGCAACAACCTGTGCGCCTATTTCATGCCCCTGCACCAGCGGCGCTCTCGGGAGCCGGTACCATTCAACGATATCGCTGCCGCATATGCCGCAGGAAATAACCTTGACCAGCATCTCCTTCGGGCCTGGTATTGGAGTCGGTACTTCTTCTATCCGAATGTCTTTGTTGTTGTACCAGTATGCAACTTTCATTTATTCTTCAATGTATTATAAAGATCAAAAGCCTTTGCCGGAGTCTCGTTGTCATGGACGACGGCCCGCACCGCCTTGATCATGGCAATCGGTGCTTCCGACTGGAAAATGTTGCGCCCCATATCGACACCGGCGGCGCCTCTCTTAACCGCGTTATAGGCCATAGTCAGGGCGTCAAGTTCGGGTATCTTCTTGCCACCGGCCATCACGATAGGCACAGGGCAGGATGCAGTGACGGTCTCGAAATCTTCATCTACATAGTAAGTTTTGATATAGTGGGCGCCGAGCTCTGCGCATATCCTGCAAGCCAGCCGGAAGTACTTTGCGTCCCGGGCCATATCCTTGCCTACCGCAGTCACGGCGAGAGTCGGAATGCCGTAACGGGTACCGATATCAACCATCCTGGTCATGTTGATGATCGACTGCCTTTCATATTCACCGCCGATAAAGACCTGAACAGCCATGGCACAGACATTCAAACGGATGGATTCTTCGATGTCGACAGCAATATCTTCATTGGATAGTTCTTTGAGAATACTGGCGCCTCCGGAAACCCGCAGCACAATGGATTGAGAAGTGGAAGGCGGTATAACGCTACGGAGAATCCCCCTGGTCAGCATAAGGGTGTCCGCATAAGGTACTAAAGGAAGGATATTGATATCGACTCGTTCCAGACCGGTGGTAGGTCCCTGGAAATAACCATGATCGATGGCCAGCATAACCGTTCGGCCGGAGACGGGATTAAATATCCGCGCCAGCCTGTTTTTCATCCCCCAATCCAGGGAATTCGAACCTTTGAGGAAAAACCCCTCCGTCTTTTGCGGCATATCGGTATAAAACATCTTGGCATCTTTGTTTCCATCTATGTCCGGCATCTTTTGTATTCTCCTTTCCTATCTCGAAGCTTCGTAAAGAAGTTTGTTTTTTATTCTCTTCATCTTTTATCTGTGGGGCCCGGTGATTTTTATTCCTGCTTAATCTTTGTCTTATTAGTTGTAATCTTGCATATTTTTTAAAATCCGTCAATTTCGCTTTCAGGAAGGACTAAACAACAAATTCGATTTGTGATTTTTCAAGATTGCCCAACCTGTGGAATCGTAGACTGCACCTACAAGTCAACAACCTTGGTGAATAAATATTTTGAGGATTTATGTTTGAAATGATTGATCTAACGCCAAGGTTAAGCTGCGGGCGCTAAGGAATTAACCCAAGCGAGCCGTCAGCTTCAACCGGTTGTTAGACCGGCTTAGAAATGATACTTTATCATTCTCATTTGTCAGCCTTAAGCCAATTTAGTGCTGCGTCCTTGTCATCGTAGTCAAAGTGCCTTATTTCGGCCTGTACAAAATGATTGGCAACCTGTGGCATGATCGATAGAAAACGGCTGCCTGTTACGGCCGCAATCTTCTTAATTTTCTGATGATGGTTCTTGACAAATTTTATATGCGATAGGAAGGCTGCGAAATTATCCCATCCCGGGAAGGATTTGGCGTAAATCATCAAGCCATTCAGTTTGCCGTTTTCTCTGATATAGGGATCAACTTCTTGGACTAATTTTTCGAAATCCGTTGATTCCAAGGGGCCACTAGGCATAATGATCAATATACTCTCCGCGCGATTTAATTCGTATTTAAGCATTGGCACTCTCCAGTCTTTAGTCGGTCTAACAAGTTATTCTAAAGTTTCCGGATAACTCCACGCCCCACGGGAATCTTCAGGGCTCTATGCAAGGACCATTTGTCTATTGTCTTTGCACTCGCGGACTACCGGCTCCGGGTAGCCTCAATGATCTCCTGCATACAGCGATCCGGCGGCTTTGACGTATTCACCGTTATGTGTATTTTTCCGGGAACCTCCGTAATCGGATCAAAGTCGCCTTTCTGGGCAAAGTAGATATCCCAACGCCCGTCTGAGGCCTCTCCCGTTACGGTTTTTCGCCCAGCGAGGCGTTTTTTGACGACATCGTCCGGACAGATACATTCAATTAAAAAACAATCAGCGCCGGTCTCCCGGGCCATCCGGATAGCCTTTTCCCGTTCCGCCTTCCTTTTATAGGAGGCATCGATAATGACGGACTGTCCGGCATTCAAAAGCGTTAAGGCTTGCCTATAGGCCTGTTCATATGTCTTTTCCGATATATCTTTATGGTAGATCCCTTCGCCGAAGGCTTCATGATGGCGCTCCGTCGGCAAAAGGCCTAAAAGCGTTTTCCGAAGCAGATCGGTCTGAATGATTCGAGCTCCCAGACGTGGGGCGATCTCTTTGGCAACAACGCTCTTTCCCGTTCCCGTGAGACCTGCCATCAAAATGAGTGTAGGCCTCTCGAACCTGGCGGCATAGGTGTAGGCCAGGTCGAAATAGCGGCCGGCCATTCTTTTCGCCGATTCGTGCTCCTCCTGAACGATCTCCGGATCATCGAGACGGAGGCTGGCCACCTTGCCTCTGACATAGGCGTAATAACATCGGTAAAAATTCAGGATCACGGGGATGCCCATATCGCCGGTATACTCCGTATAGATGCGGACAAAACGATCAGCATATGACGAATAACCGTTAAAGTCGATATCCATAGCCAAAAAGGCCACTTCCGCCGCCACATCAATATAACGAAAGCGTTCATTGAATTCGATGCAATCAAATATGGCGATCTCATCGCCCACGACAATATGTTCCAGGTGGAGATCACCATGACAATCCCGAATACGATGGGCAACAACGCGATCTTCCAGAAACTTTCCTTTTTCCTCCAGGAAGCGGTGGACATATCCCTTTACAAGCCGATATTGATATTCCGGAATCGTTATACCGACATACTTTTCCGTCTGACTGAAATTATCGTCGTGGTTCCGATGGATTGTATCAAGCCTGCCCATAGCATCGATCAGTCCTCCCGTGGCGGCCTTTTCATGAAAATCGGCCAGTTTTACTGCCAGGGCATCCATGATGGCAGGATCAAAATCCGGGGCTACGATCATTTTCTCGAGTATCTTCTCCGGGGGAAACCTTCTCATCCAGACGGCATAATCGATCACATGATCCCCTGGGCCAAGAACAATAGAGCCATCGGCATTTTCGGATATTTCCACAACATCCAGATAGTCATGGGGAGCCAATCGCCGGTTCAATCGCAATTCTTCCAAACAGTAATGCCTTCGTTTATCGAGACTGGTAAAATCGAGAAATCCGAAATCGACATCTTTCTTGACCTTATAAACATCATCACCCGCAATGAAGATGTAGGAAATGTGCGTCTGGATCAATACCACCGCGTTGGGTCGCCCGGGGTAAAAACCTGGTTCTTTCATCGCCGCAACTAATTTGGGGTGAGTCATGCCGCTAAATTTCTCCCGTCACGTGGATAGGCGCATCCTTTTCATCCTTAACTGACATTCCCCATATCAAAATCATTAGGGCTAATACCCCCTCCATAATTTAGCTGTAAAACTCATATTAATATATTCAATCACTTGAAACAAGTTTTTTTCAATGGGGTCGAAGTTTTAATGAGAAATTACATTTATTGCAATGAAAAACGTCAACGAGAGACAGGTATCCCTCATTTCACATTGAAAACCCTATGTTAAGCAGAATAGTATCGTAATCGTTCAATCCGTGCCAGTATCTCGGCAAATAACCTCTTGTCTATCGCGACCTCTGCCATCTGAAACGTAATATATCTGCTGTGCCTGACAACCTTCGCTCTGATCTTAATGAGCTTTACGAGCAGGCTCCGAAGTGACCAGTGTTTTATTTTACTTGGAAGAACCAATCGTCGCAGGAAATTGCCCAGGTTATAAGCCAGAACAAACAGCCAGAGCCTGAGCCGATTTGAGATGAAACGTTTGCATGAGAGCCGGGTCCAGTTCAGATGTTGTTTCCTCGATAATGTGGTATGAACGACTTAAATATTGGTGAGCGATTATATGTGGGGACATGGGGCCAACGGATACATGGTTGAAATCTTGTGGCACCGCCGGGAAACCAAGGCGCTAAACGGAGAAAACAAACCTCAACCTATGGTAGCTGGATAAGCCAGTCAACTCAACTCAAATAGCAAAAAGAATCTGTTACTTCTATAAGGATGAAAACTACTAAATTGAAACGTTAACGAATTACTGTATAATATATTAAGGAAAGAGCCGAAATTCTGTTTAGCTATAACGATTACAAGTGACACAAAAAAGCATTCGGCCGTAGAGGACAGAATGCTTTTTTGCTGATGACTGATCAAGAAATTGAAAAATTATTTCTTCCTTTTTTTCGCACGCTTGGCTGTTTCGGGCTTTGCAGGGGCAGCGGCCAGCTCCTTTAAAGTGGCGTCCCACTTGTCGAGTATGGACTTCAGCTCACCGGCTTTCGTCTTGGCTCCGGCCGGATCGGCGGCAACCATGTCTTTGGTCGCTTTCAGACCTTCCGCAAAAGTTTTGGCGTCAGCGGTCCAGGCATCCTTCTTGTCTTTCATATTCTTCTCGATTTTCTTGGCGGTGGCTTCAAGGTTCTTCCAGCCCTCTTCCAGACTGGCTACCGCTGCGTTCGCCTCATCAGTCATGGCCTTCTTACCTGCTTCGCCAGCGCCGGCAGCCTTTTCGAAGGCGGCCTTGGCATCGATATAGCCCTGTTTGGCTTCCTTGTACTTCTTCTCGGTCATCTGAGTTTCTGAAGTGTCCCAGAGCTTCTTAGCAGCTTCAAAATCGGTAGCGGCGTACTTGGCAGCGCCTGCGGACACGGCACTGTCCATAGCGGCCTTGGCAGCTGACTTCTCAGCCTCGGGGGGTTTTGCACAGCCGCTGAACACCACGGCCAGCGCAAAAACCAACATCAACGATACTGCATACTTGAAATGATTCATAACTTTCCTCCTTCTTTATAATTAAATTGCTCACGCCTATGACTCATAATTGGATTTGTATAAGTACCTTTTTCGGAAATTGTTAAGGTGACATTTTTTGTTTTCTCCTCTCTGCCACCTTTAATCTCCCTCCTTCGAAATCTAAGATGGCTCATACCTCCTTACGTGCACAAATGATTTTTACGTAACGGTTATTTATTAAGAAAATCGAGTGACTTACCCCGCCTAAAGGCGGGGCTTGATAAAGAAAAAGGGCTGGCTTTCTCATCAGGAGACAGAAGAACCAGCCCAAATTTTTAGTGGCATGGACCCCCCTGCCACGGTTGTAAGTTATACTCGAGAAGCAAAGGATTTAGGAAAGATCCTCCCTTGAATTATATCTTTTCAACAGTGATTTTTACTTTATCTCCCTTTTTCAGGTCTTCGGAAGGTTTGAATGCGACTTCCTTCGCCTTGTCTGAATAACTGACTTTTAGTGAAACCTTCATGTCCTCTGTCTTCTTGACATCAGCCGTCATTTCAGATGTAACTTCACCAATTTTTACTGCCATATTTAGATACCCCCTTCTTGTTAGTTAATAAAGAACCGGGCCCTCACGTAACTTATTATAATCCTTTGTGGCATTACAGTAACAATCCCCAGGAGCTTTGTCAAGCCCTCTGTGTAAAAATGTCAGAAGCAAGTAAAGGGCGATACCATGATATAAAGCCAAGTATAATTGCCCTGAAGTGCGATTTTCACATAAAGAAAAGGGGGAATCCGGTATTCAACAAATTCCAGAAATTGCAAATAATTTGAACCTTCCCTGATATTCTCTTAAGATTTCTGTTTGGGGAAAACAGCGGCTGGGTTTGTTTGATCAGGATACTTCCCCTTTACTGTTGCATAAAAATCCCGAATGGTATGCATGTCCCGATCTATATTACCTGTTAAGTACATAAGAGGCCCGACTCCACCCTTTTTATGTTCGTAATCGAGAAATGTCAGTAATATGGGAATGCCGGCGCCTTCCGCTATATGGTAAAAACCTGATTTCCAATATTGTACTTTTCGTCTAGTTCCTTCAGGGGTGATGGCCAGGACAAACCTTTCATTTTCGTTAATTTTCTGTATCATCTCCGTTAACGCTATGGTGCGACCCCTTCTTTTCTATAGGTAATCCGCCGAGCCATTTCATAAGAGGGCCGAAGGGCCAGCGAAACAATTCTTTTTTCGCTAAAAAAACGGTGTCCAGCTTCAACGCAAAAGCCACAAGCACACCATAGAATAAATCCCAGTTGGATGTCTGCCACGCAAAAATCAGGACATATTTTGATTCTACGGGCACTTGTCCAACTGTTTTCCAGCCGAATATCTTTAAAAGAAATAGGGATAATCTCCGAAAAAATATTTTAAAACCGGCGTATTGAAGAGAGTACGATGCATATGAATCCCCTATAATAATACATTTTAGCCGACATTCCCCATATCAAAATCATTA
>PLNU01000110.1 GCA_003142835.1 Syntrophaceae bacterium | reverse complement strand
AAGTAAAATCTCCGAAATTATCGCCGGTTTTTATTCTGGTCATTTTCCCCTCCTCCTTTTTCGTCTTTCGTGAAGCGTATCTCGCATCTCGTGAAGCGGAATTCGTACTTCACGCTTCACGGTTTCTTTCGCTTCACGAACGACGCTTCACTCTTCACGCGTTACAAAAGGAGGGAAAGAATATGATTCATTTCCAAGCACAGCGACGTTTCACCGTCCTTGTTCTTACCGCCATTGCTCTCATCGCACTGACCGTCACCGGTTGTCAGCCGGAGAAACTGGCCGGCCCACCGGAAAAAGTCACCATAGCATATTCGACCGCGTCCAATGCAATTCTCATGTACATCGCCTTCGCTAAGAATTACTTTGGGGAAGAGGGATTGGAGGCGACGCCGCAGCCTCATGCCTTCGGGAAACCGGCGCTCCAGGCGGTGATCGAGGGGCAGGCGGATATCGCTACAGTTGGAGATACGCCAATAGTGTTTGCCGTCATGGACGGTAAAAAAATCACGACACTGGCAATGATCCAGACTGCAAACAAGAATGAAGCCATCGTGGCCAGGCGAGACCATGGAATAACCAAGCCTTCAGATCTAAAAGGAAAAAAAATCGGCCTTACGTTGGGTACAACTGGGGATTTCTTTGCAGATTCTTTCCTGCTTGCGCATGGTATCGACAGAAAACACATTAAAATTATTGATCTGAAGCCCGACGAGATGGCCGCAGCTCTCGCAGCGGAAAAAGTTGATGCCGTCTCCACATGGAATCCTACCTTGATACAACTAAAGAAGAAATTGGGAAGCAAAGGGATAATATTTTTCGGAGAATCATTCTACACCGAGATATTCTGCGTTGTCTCCGGGCAGGAATATGTAAAGAAGAATCCCACAGCGATAAAGAAAGTTTTGAGGGCACTCCTCAAGGCCGAAATATTTGTGCAACAGTATCCCGAAGAATCAAGGCGTCTTGTCGCCGAATTCATCAAAACGGACAAAGTTATTCTTGATGAAACCTGGGACATTTTCACGTTCCGGGTGACCCTGGACCAGGCTCTGCTTGTGGACTTTGAAGACCAGTCGCGATGGGCAATAAAACATCGATTAGCGTCACGCCGGGATATGCCCAACTATCTCGATTTCATTTATGTGGACGGTCTTCAGGCAGTTAAGCCCGCGGCGGTCAGGATAGTCCGTTAGTAGCACACGTGAAGCGGGGCTCGCATCTCGTGAAGCGTGAAACGTGAAGGGTGAAGCGGAAGAACCAGTAAAGCGTGAAACGCGAGATACGAGATACGCTTCACGAGATACGAATCCCGCTTCACGTATCACGAGATACGGAAAAGAGGGGTATAATGGCAAAAAATACTGAGATTTGGAACTAGTATTCGATTCCCGCGCGGTCTTTGATCCCCACCGCATAATGATGTTTAATATCTTTGACTTCACTAACGGTGTCAGCAAGTTTTATAATTTCTTTTGCGGCGTAGCGTCCGGTTAAAATGAGATCAAGCGCGGGTGGCTTGTTTTTAATCATCTCGACAACTTGTTTTAGATCAATAAGTTTGAAATCCACAGCCACATTAATTTCATCAAGAATGACCATATTATATTTGCTGCTGGCGATTGCCTTTTTCGCGAACTCAAATCCCTGCACAGCAAGTTCAATATCGACAGCAGCGGGGTTATCGCGCATGACAAAGCTGTCCAGACCGTAGCGGTGGATAGTCAAAGGCGGCAGATATTTTTCAGCGGCAATAAATTCGCCGTATTTTCTTCCCTTCATAAACTGTACAATTAAAACTTTATATCCCTGACCCACAGCACGCAGTGCCTGGCCGAAGGCCGAAGTGGTTTTACCTTTGCCATTACCGGTAATAACTATCACCAGACCTCTGGCCGTTGCAGCGGGCAGTGGCCTGACTTTATTACCGGCAGATATTTTTTTCTTTGCGGTTGATTTGGACTGGATAGATTTATTTTTTGCCGTTTTCATTTTTCCCCTCCTAATTTGAGGAAACCGTATCGCTGATGAGCTTTACCGATGGCCCGGGCGGACACATCAGAGTCTTTTGCGCAATAAATTCCTTGAGCATGTCATTTTGAATGGTTCCACCGATTTTGGTCAGGGGCACACCATTGATTTCGGCAGCGGCACAATACATCGCCCACAGGACAGTAGTGAAAAACTATATATGTAAAGGTTGTGTAACTAACTAAAGTATTTAGTTTTTGTCAAGAAGTATTGAAGCATCCGGCCGCAAGCAGCAAGTATTTAGTGGTATGTAGGGAATGGTCGCGACCGTTCCCTATGCGCCTCCTCCTTGCCGCCTCGATATCATCTTTGATTTAGAAGTGGTGTAACACATAATCAAAGAAAGTAGGTTGGCAGCGGAGGGTTTCATCTGGGCATAAAAAAATGCACTCCGGCATAATATTCATGCGCGAAGTGCATTAATTTTTCGTTTTCAATGAACCACTATAGGGGTTTGACGTTTTCTGCTTCCAGGCCTTTTTTGCCCTGGGCAACATCAAAACTTACAAGCTGGCCCTCATTTAATGTCTTGAAACCACTGGCTTGAATAGCGCTGAAGTGAACAAAAACATCGGTGCCGCCATCTTGTTCGATGAAGCCGAAGCCCTTGCGTTCGTTGAACCACTTTACTTTACCTTCTGACATAGTATTAATCCTCCTTTCTTAAAATTTCCAAGTCGAATTAGCACGATGACAGAACTAAAAAAGCCACCAAGACTCTAAAGTACCTGGTGGCTAACCTTTGTGCTTCAAAATGTCTACATTCAACTCTTTCCCTCGCCCATTTATTTCTAAATATGCGAAGTTGACGGAACACTACGGCAATTGCGGATAATAGTCAAGCTATATTTGTATAAATAACAGTATGAGTGGACAGTTTAGGGGCCGCGCCTTCAGTTTACTGACAAAAAGCGGCAAGTTACGGGGTTGCAGATCCCCAAAATATATTCTTTATTGTCGAGATACCACGCTTTTATGATACTTACCCGGTAAGCTTGTTGTGCTTATTATTTTCTCCGAAACGTGCTATGACTTATAAAAGGAGATTAAAATAATGACTGATGGCGTGGAAAAGCCGGAGCAGTTGAGCAAAGAGCAGATGGCCCGGCTGGTCATGGATCTTTTGTATCGTACAATGGTGCATCATACACTCTGGTTTAATGAAGTCGAACATCAACTCGGTATGCCCAAAGCGCTGGAAATGATGAATGACGTCTGGCAGAAGAGCTATCCTATTCAAATCAAACGTCTGTCTGAAATATTCAGTTTTAAACTTCAGGATTCGGTTCCGGAAGTTCTTTTGACCAAAGAAAAGCCTGAACTGCTGAAGATGATGGAGGAGCTGGGCAAGAACTGGCTGGCTGGCGACGGCGTCTGGTTTCAAACTGTTGAATCCAATTATGATATGGGGGAAGCAAAACGCTGCAATGATTCCTGCTGGGCGCGTTTTTCTCCTTTTGAGGCTGTGGCGATTAAAAAGTTTTTTCAGTTACCGGAAGCGGCAGGACTTACTGGATTGAAAAAAGCATTGCGCTTTCGCCTCTATGCATACATAAATCAGCAATCCATTATTGACGAAAGCCCACAAAGCATTATATTGCAAATGAATGATTGCCGGGTGCAATCAGCCCGAAAGCGCAAAGGTTTGGAAGATTACCCCTGTAAGTCGGCGGGCCTGGTTGAATACCGCACATTTGCCGAAACAATCGATGCGCGCATTCGCACGGAGTGTATCGGCTGCCCGCCGGATTCACATCCGTCAGATTGGTTTTGCTGTTGGAGATTTTATTCGTGAAACTCCAATTTCCATAACGAAGTATAGGGAAATTGGTAAGTTGAACAATCCCGCGTAGCGGAGGGTATTATACCCGTGGTTGCCGGATAAGGCATAAAAAATATATTTAAGGAGTAAGTTTATTATGGTGTCTCAAACTCACCCCGCAAAGTTTCGCGGGGCATCGCGTTATGTTCTTGATGATGAACTGGCCAAGATTGTGAATATTTCGATTGCTCTGGAAATGCCTCTTTTGCTCAAAGGCGAGCCGGGCACGGGCAAAACCATGCTCGCGCATGCCATTGCCGAAAATTTGCGCATGCCTTTAATTATCCTCAATGTTAAATCCAGTATGAAACTGATCGAAGCACTTTATCAGTATGACACGCTGACCCGTCTTAATGACAGCCGCTTTGCCGATTCGGGACGCGATGTCAGCAATATTGAAGAATACATCAAAATGGGTAAAATCGGTCAGGCCTTCGCGGCGGATAAGAAGATTGTTTTGCTGATCGATGAAATCGACAAGGCCGATACGGATTTCCAGGATGACATGCTGGACATTTTGGATCAGATGCAGTTTGATATTATTGAAATTGACCGGACGATTACCGCAAAAAATCGGCCAGTGATCGTCATTACATCCAACGCAAAGAAGGATTTATCCGATCCGTTTCTGGGGCGCTGCAATTTCCATCACATTGCTTTCCCCGATCGCGATATGATGCGTAAAATAATCGATGTTCATTTTCCTGATTTGAATACGAATCTATCTGAGGCCTGCATGGAAGCTTTTTACCGTCTGCGGGAAGTCCGTGGTGTAGAGAAAAAACCGGCGACCCGCGAGCTGATTAACTGGATGCGGGCGCTCCAGGCCGACCCTGACTTTCAACTCCAGAGTTTGAAAGCGGGCAATATTCCTTATCTGGGCGTTTTGTTTAAGAAGAGCACAGACCTATACTTGGCCAATCACCAATAAATCGGGCTTATGTAAGAGAAAAGTATGTTTGTTAATTTTTTCTATATGTTGCGTGACAAGGGGATTCCCGTTTCGCCCACGTCTTTTTTGCGTCTGCAAAAAGCTCTGGGTATGGGGCTGATCCAGTCACTGGAAGATTTTTACAGCGTTGCCCGCAGCCTGCTTGTCAAAAGCGAGCGCTATTTTGACATCTACGACAAAACATTTGCCGTTGCCTTTCACGGTGTCACCGAAGTTGATCCGACGGAAGCGGAACTTAGCGAACTGGCACAGGCGATGCTCAACGAGTGGCTCAAAGATCCGGGCGCGATGGCCGCAGCGCTTGGTTTACCCGAAGATCAAATAAAACAAATGACGCCGGATGAATTGTTAAAACATTTTTTAGAGCGCCTCAAAGAACAGACAGAAGCGCATCACGGCGGAAACTATTGGATCGGAACACACGGCACATCTCCCACAGGGCATTCCGGAGTGCATCCGGGTGGGATGCGCGTGGGTGGTGAATCGCGCAATAAATCTGCAATCAAAGTCGCCATGGAGAGACGTTACCGCAATTACTCGCAGGACGGGCCGATTACCGCCTCGCAGATCGGTGAAGCGCTAAAAAGGCTCAAACACCTTTCGCCTTCCGGGCCGCCGGATATTATCAACATTGATAAAACTATTTATCAGACCATGCGCAATGCCGGAGAAATCGAAATAGTGTTTGACAGGCGGCTTGCCGACCGCTTGAATGTCAAGCTTCTTATTGATAACGGAGGCTGGTCGATGGACCCTTATGTTGAGATTGTGCAGGTGCTTTTCCACTACGCGCAATTTCAATTCAAGGAGCTGGAAATTTATTATTTTCATAACACAATTTATAAAAATGTGTGGCAGGACGCGGCTCGCTATAAAAAACCCGTAGAGGTGGAGGACTTTGTCCGCAGCGATCCCGAGACTCGTTTGATAATAGTAGGTGATGCCTCAATGGCGCCCTATGAATTGCATGATCCCAATGGAGCCATATATGTGGGTCAGAACCAGTCCCGGCCGAGTATAGAGTATTTGAAATTTCTGGCTAAAACATTTCGTCACGCGGTCTGGTTGAATCCTCAAACAGAAGATCGCTGGTTTTATACCTGGACGGCAAAACACATTGCCGGTATATTTCCCATGTTTGAACTTTCTCTGGATGGATTGGAAAAAGCTGTTAGGCGCTTGAAGTCTCGCAATTAATACCATTTCTAAATCAAAGCGCTA
>PLNU01000096.1 GCA_003142835.1 Syntrophaceae bacterium | reverse complement strand
GATCCCGTCGGTTTACATACACCCCGAGACCTTTGCACAACTAAATTCATATTGCCAGGGTTTTGCCAATTTCTTTGGCAGTTAATGAGCGGTAAAAATACGATAATATCTTGATATTATTAATAATATTACTTGACAAATGCTTTCTTTTCAGGCATAATTCCTTTAAATTAAACCTTCTGGAGGAACTATGGGCTTCAAAAACATGAAAACCAACTTCACCTTTGCCGATATATCTCTTTTTAACTCCATGGAAAAGAACCGGGCCATCAAAAGAATGGAACAGATCAACGCCATTGTTGATTGGTCCAGAATAGAAAACCTGCTTATGAGAAACTACCCCGTCGGTAAAAGCTTTGAAGGCAACGATGCCTATCCGCCTCTTATCCTGATGAAATGCCTTCTTCTTCAGCAATGGTTCAAGATCGATTCCGATCCGGAGTTGGAAACCCAAATCAACGACAGAATCTCTTTCAAAAAGTTCCTGGGGCTTTCTTTTGACGACCCCGCCCCCGATCATTCCACCTTCTCCCGGTTCAGAGGAAGATTCTCTAAAGACAATATGCGCATGATCAATCATGAACTTCTCTCACAATTTGCCGCTAAGGGCTTGACCATCAATGAAGGCATAGCCATTGATGCCCGACTGGTTCAGTCTGCCAGTCACCCTATCAGCAATAAGGAGATTCAGGAACAAAGAGAAAAAAGAGNNATTGAAGGAACATGCCTCTGTAGATACCAACTACGGCTTTGTTCTTGCCACGGAACTTACGCCGTCTTCGGTGAATGACAGCATCTATCTTCCCTACTGCGTTGCCGGCAGTTGTCATACGAAAGATCCCATTAAAAAGGTATTCGCGGATAAAGGGTATTTTGGAAAACCGAACCGGGATTTTCTTTCCATGAATAAGATCGAAGACGCCATCATGCGCAAGGCAACAAAAGGCACTGAACTTACGGAATATGAAACAGAACGCAACAAGGCAATTTCTAAAGTCCGGTACATCGTAGAACAGTATTTTGGATTAAGCCACTTACACAACAGAGCGTATCGGGCGAGGTTTCCCAAGCTCATAAAGAATGCGGTGGATGTACTGTTCCGGCAGATGGCTTTCAATCTCTTCAGNNCGTGCGCCCAGCGCACGGAAAACCCGGTCATCCGGGATAAATCATGTTGTATATGGGGGTAAAATGGACTCATCATAACCCTTTTAGCTGATTCGAGACCGATTCATCGGCCGGAATCAAAATGCGATACTCGAAAAAATTGGGGGAAATCTCCATTAACCTGAAATATACCGTTGTTCAAAGCTCTCATTGCTTGTTCATGGTTGAACAGAAATATAACAGAGTTATTTTAATGTCAAGGTTTTATTGCTGCCAAATACAGTTTATTTTTAAGCGTTTATAAAGTATCAATAGCCCGAAGAGATATATAATTCCAATTATAAATCAAAGCGCTATCTTTGTTGGCAACGCAGCCTGGCTTCCTCAACGTATTTGTAAGGAACGGTCGCGACCGTTCCTTACACTTCGAGCAACATTACGGCATACATTAACCCCCTTAATCCCCCGCCAGCNNTTCCCTACACGCCTCCACCTTGTCGTCTCGATATCATCATTGATTTAGGAATGGTATAAAAAAATGGCGTGCATTGTCGCGCTTATCTGAAGAACAAACAGGATTTGCTCTATTTTATATTTCGTTTTAAAATAAACAGATTGTTTGGCGATAAAGGTTCATTTCTTCTGGCTTCCTCATCCCAGTAGATTCGGTAGTTATCGTTAGAGACGCTATCGATAAGACCTACGGTGGTATAATTTCGTTTTAAGAATGTTTCAGCCCATTTTATGATTGTCTGATCGGAATCTGGTCTGGGCAGCCATGAAGTAGTTACATTTACAAATACAATATATTGGGGCCGGGATGTTTCGATCTCTCTGATAAATTCAAGCTGCATTTTGGACGCATAGCTATGTGGTTCCATTAATCCGTAAGTATAAATATAGCCGGTTGCGGATTTCCGGTCGGCGTAAAAGTAAATTTGTGGCTCGGAGCCGATCACGGCAATGCGATCATCTTTGTTGGTATGAGCTTTGATATATTCCGCAATTTTAATCGATTCCGGAAAAGGGTTTAGCCCATACATCAGCCGGCAGGCCGCAACTGGTGTGGCCTTGAAGAAAAAATCACCCATGGTGGATACAGGATAGATAATAGCGACGGCGATGATAAAACCCGGGATAATTTGTAAAAGAGGAGCATTCTTCTTTTCCTGCAGCCATTGAATCGAAGCAGTTGTGGCCACGCCTGCGAGCATGGCGATGGCGGGAAGCAAGGTAACAAAATAATGGTTGCGGAAATAAAATCCCGGACAAACTACAAGAAAGGAAAAAAATAAAAATCCAAGCAAAAAATATCTGTTTATTCGCGATTTGTCATTCCAGAATATGCTGGTTAAACCAATGCCCGCGATGATCCACAGGAAGTACCATGAATCTATGACTTGGGAAACTGCCTTCATGAATATCTGTAACGCGTCAGGTAGAGATACTATGGATGCGTATTGGGCCGCGTAAGTGAACGTCCAGAACCAGAATTTAGAGAAAACGCCGGTATTATAAAGTATAGCGCAGCTAAGTAAAAACGGTAGGGCCGCGCCTATCAGGAGAAGACTGTTCCCGGCAATCAATCGCTTCGGGTCAATGTGTCTTGCCGTTATTGTCTTTAATGTGAAGTAAGAAAGCGCGAAGGCGATGAAAAATATCGCATGCTGCTTATTCCTATTTGCATTCAAGA
>PLNU01000021.1 GCA_003142835.1 Syntrophaceae bacterium | reverse complement strand
GGCAGCCACAGATAATCATCAGAACATTGTGTGCGCACACCCCTTCCCGAAGGCGGATGCCACCAATGCTGGACGTCTCCATCTTGAAATTGACGGCTCGCACATAAAAGCAAGTGTTGACGGACAAGAACCGGTTCTGCATAAACAAGCGCCATTGTATCCTGCAACTGGTCACGGAAACCGAAGGCGCCGCCTGACTGGTAATAACCGTTACGAGCCCAAAGACGGCATGATAGCGTTTGGTATAATAGCCAGCCATTGGTTAACACATTAAGAGACTGGTCCGGAGTTTCTACTTGTATAGTACCCAGTGTCTTGTGCCAGTATTTCTGCACTGCGTCAAGAACGCTTTGCGCTATTGTTGATCCTCTAAAGCTTTTGACCGTTTTACTGGCATCATCGGCGCCTCTTCTTCCGGTAACACCCAGCCTTAAGATTGTTTCATGTTCCTGTCCATCATCCAATTCAAAGTTCACCTGGATCGCGGCGCAGGGATCCAGGGTTGCACCAACTTTGCCGGAGAGTTGTGTCCGCGTCATCGCCGCCGGATTGGAAAGTTCACCATTGCGCCCGATAAACTCAGTTCTATCTCCGGTGATGATTCGATTTTTATCGTCTACATCAAAGAAAACTACCCGGTCGGCAAATTCTGTATTGTATTGATTCCGTGCAAAAAGCGCCCCGCTTCTTGTATCAACTTCGGTTGTAACATGCATCATCGTTTTTGACCGCAAATCACCGAGCACCCACTCCACATAACCTGTTACCGATAGACTGCGGGAACGGCCTGATTCATTGCGCAACTTTAATACTGTAAACTTGATCGGCGCGTCTATTGCCACATAAATCCACAACTCTGACCTGATTCCCTCTTCCGTATGTTCAAAAACACTATAACCAAATCCGTGCCGGCTGATATATGGTGTTGCTGCGCGGCAAGGCAATGGCATTGGAGACCAGAAATGTCCGGTTTCTTCATCACGGATATAGAAGGCTTCTCCGCTCATATCGCTTACGGGATCGTTATACCAGGGTGTAAGGCGGAACTCATGGGCATTCTCGCTCCAGGTTGAAGCAGAGCCGCTCTCTGAAATTACTGATCCGAAGTGAGGATTAGCCAATACATTAACCCAGGGAGCCGGCGTCACACTTCCAGGTTTTGTCATGATGACATATTCGCGCCCGTCGGGTGTAAATCCGCCCAGTCCGTTGAAGAAGTTCAAATTGGGGTGAGTTATTTCCTTTGTCTTCTGGATTTCGGGATGTTGAGATCGAGTCGGTTTGAAACGAGGAACAACTGCTTCTATCAGAGAACGGCGGCTGATTTGTTCCACCAGAGTTCCCCTGTTATCCTTAATTACTATACGGGCAACAGTTTGCAGAAGAATCCTGTCCTCATTTGACATCTGATCACCAGGCCTGACAAATATGCCGCCCGGTTTGTCAATAATTTTTGCTTCAGTTCCTGCTGTAATCATGCCCTTTATCTGGTCGTGGAGGAATTGTCTATAGACGGCATTATCTTCATTCCAGATCACCAGATCAACCGCCAGACCTTTTAAGCGCCAGTACGCATGTGCCTGTTCGAGTTGACGTACAAGTTCGATATTTGCATGGTCACCGATCTGGAGCAGTGCAATGGGTAAATCTCCGGAAATGGCGTAACCCCATAAACCCGATTGCCCGCGACGATTTTTTATGATGATCTTCGGATCAGCGCGCAGGGATGAATTGCCGTAAATTATAGAACCTGCCAGGCGCCCATAAAGTTGGGCGTCGGCTTCTGTGGCATTGATTTGCCGCAAGACTACCTGGCTATGGGTCCGCGCCAGATTAAAAACACGATCGGCAAGACGGTGATCGTGATATTTTTCGGCAAGGCCTAGCGCTTTATCCCGTGTTTCACTGATACCGGAAACAATATCAATCGTCACCGATTCTCCTGCATCCAACTTAACGCGGCAACGAATAGACACAATGGGATCTAGAACGGAACCTTCAGTATCCGAAAGTGTTTCTGAAATATCCGCAAACCAATTCATCGCCTGCGGATTGGCCGAAGTATTTCCACGACCGATAAACTTTAAACGATCCGTTTCATAGGATACTTCCTTACTCTCCGTCCCGTGCAATGCCATCAGGTGAAACATCCAGTGCGAAGATTCACCTTTTGAACGGGGCCTTCTTGTACAGAGAATCGTCTGCCGCTCACGGATGATTTCCGTCTGAACAAAAAGATTGGAAAACGCGGGATGCAACTCATCGGCTGCCGGTACCGCCAGAACAATTTCCGCGTAACTGGTTATATCTATCTCTCTTAGCCTTCGTGAACGGTTGGTGATACGTATGCGTCGTAGTTCAATATCATCCTCCGGAGATACAGCTATCTGTGTGTGTGTGTTGATTTCATTATCGCGACGCCGAAACTCCACCTTGGCGTCAGAGAAAATAGCTTCATATCTTTCCGGCTGTTTTAGCGTTGGTTGATAGGCTGTTGACCAAAACTCTCCACTTATCACGTCACGAATGTAACAGAATGTTCCCCAATTGTCGCGGGTAGAGTCTTCGCGCCAGCGTGTAACGGCCATGTCCTGAAAGCGGCTATATCCACCTCCCGCATTGGTGATCATCACATGGTATCTTCCATTGGACAATAATTGCACCTCTGGTACGGGTGTATTGGGAGTTTTAAATATACGCTCCGGAACCTTCTGACTGAGTGTAGCCTTGCGAATGGTAGTATCCTCGGCGATTTGCCGATAGAACGCCACAGCCCTGGGAATGCGCTCCTGGAGCAGCAGCATCGTCGATTGAAACATCGGATCCGACTCGAAACGTTTCTGCATCGGACGATCAAGCAGTATATAAGCCAGAGCCAGTAAACTCATACCTTCGTGATGAGCCATAAATGATCTGACCACAACACTCGATTGACCATGAGGCAGACGTGAAGATGTGTAATCTATCGCTTCATAGAAACCATATGGCCCTTCCAT
The DNA here is from genome assembly GCA_003142835.1 of Syntrophaceae bacterium. Lineage (GTDB taxonomy): Bacteria > Desulfobacterota > Syntrophia > Syntrophales > Smithellaceae > FEN-1160. The sequence continues at coordinate 2,592 of PLNU01000021.1, read as the reverse complement.
ACCGCCCCGGGCAAGTTGCTGCAGATTCAGGCAGGCCTCTTCCGGTGCTACCATCAGCGCCAGTGCCGAAGCATATGGCGCGATAACCAGATCATCGAAAAGCCCACGTTTGAGGCCGAGCCCTGGAACACCAAAGGCACGATACTGGTAGTTAAGATGGCCATCGATTGTACTGTAACCGGATTCTGAAATGCCCCATGGCACCCTTCGGCTTTTTCCATAGTCAATCTGCCTGCATACAGCTGCCGTGTAAGTCTGATCCAACAGTGTGTTTTCATAATTGGGCATCACCAGAAGCGGCATAAGATACTCGAACATTGAACCGTCCCAGGAAAGCAAAACTGGGTATCTTCCTGGATTCGTCAACAGGCGTCCCAGGGCAAACCAGTTCTCCTGGGGTAGCTGCCCCTGCGCAATTCCTATGAAACTGCAAAATCTGGCCTCTGAAGCCAGCAGATCATAGTAACTTCGGTCCTGACGGCGCTCACTGGTGCTATAGCCCACAGTCAACAAGTGGCGTCCTTTATCATAAAGGAAGCTGTAATCCATATCAGCAAAGTCATTTGCTTGTGCTACCAGGCGGTTGATCGCCGCTATTCTTTCCCCTGCACGCTGAGAGCCTTCCTTGACCATCCTGCGAAAATCAGCAGACCACGCTGCCTCTTCGGCAGTTGTATTTATGCCGATTATATTTTCGATTACCTGTGGCAACTCCATTTCGAATATTGTCAATTTCCGTAATGTGGGAATCTCCATAGTTTCAAAAAACTCGTTGATCCTGGCCGAAGGGTATTTAAGCGTAATCCAGGGACAAAAAAAGGTCATTTCCTCTAAGGCATCGGCACATTGATGCACCAGGGCTTTCACCCACCTCATGGTATGACTCTCCGTGTTTGCGTCAAAGGCGCCAGCAAGATCAATAGAGGACTTCGCGAGATGATCGAGGCACTGCCGTAATGGCTTTAGCATCATTTTGCTAGGATCTGACAAAGAGGCTAGATATTTTTGAAAACCGGCAAGTTGTTTTGGCGCTGGAACTCCCGCAACCTCCATGAGGCAAGTGGTAGTGTCGCTGATACCTTTGAACAATTGAGATCCCCAAATCTTCTGATCGGGAAGATCAATAAATCCCCATCGCAACGTCAACAAGTAACCGCTAAGATTTCCGCTATCCACGGTGGATATGTAATGAGGCCGCAGTGTTGCTAAGCTTTGTGTGTCGTACCAATTATAAAAGTGACCCCGATAGCGATCCATTTTCCCCATCGTCTGGAAGGCATTGGCTGTGCGTTCGATTAATTCTCCTGCCGAAATGTAACCGAAATCATACGCAGATAAATTTGCCAGCAATGCCAGTCCCATGTTTGTCGGCGATGTGCGATGCGAAATTACGGCAACCGGATGCTCCTGATAGTTATCAGGTGGCAGCCACTTATCATCCGGTCCGACGAATGTTTCGAAGAATGCCCAGGTTTTACGGGCAATTTTTCTCAGAAAGATGATTTGCCCATCTTTCAGTTTTACACCGCCACGAATAATTGGCCGGCTGACCCACCAGGTAATTCCAGGAGATAGAAACCAAAGAACCAGTATAAACAAAGCTGCGCTAAGAGCGCCAGGTCTCGACATCAGCAGATATATAAATAGCACCAAAGAAAGCAAAGGGGCTATCCACATCGACCGGCAAGAAGCGGCAAAGCTATTGCTGCTATGGCTAGTCTGGTTAGAGGAAGGATTCCACTCCAGCAGTCGCTTGTGTGTTACGAACATCCGCCAGAGTGTACGAGCAATCGCATCCAGACTAAAAAATGCTTCATAAGGAAGACAAACAAGCGTGTACAAAGTCTGAAAAAAGTGCCTTCTGGCCTGACGCAGGACAGTGACAAAATGTTGTCTCAATAGCACATCTCCCGGCTTGCGTAAGAGCTCTAGAAGTATTTCGCCCGTGGAAGGAATTAGAAGAATTCCGATCACCATTATTGTCCATAGCCAAACCGGAGACATGATGGCCCATCCCATAATTAACATCAAGGTCAGAGCCGCTGGAACCAGACTGCGGCGGAGGTTGTCGAAAATCTTCCACTGGGAAATCCAGGATAATTTATTTTTCTGCTGCCTGCCGCCTGCGGCCGGAACTTCCGACCTCAGCCAACTGGCAATTTGCCAATCTCCGCGAATCCAGCGATGCCTTCGGCTCACATCCATGCTGTATTGAGACGGATATTCCTCGTATAATTGGACATCGGAGAGCAAACCCGAACGCGCATAGCAACCTTCTATGAGGTCGTGGCTAAGTATCCGGTTTTCGGGAAGGCGGCCACCCAAAGCCTTCTCAAACGCATCGACATCATAAATACCTTTGCCGATATATGAACCTTCACCAAATACATCCTGGTAGATATTGGAAACAACGCGTGTATACGGATCAATACCGGTTTCACCTCCCCATAGTCGCGCATACCATGACTTGCCATCGCCCGATAAGCTTTCGGCGATACGCGGCTGAAGAATACCATAACCATCACAAATACGCTGCTGTGCTTCGTCATAACGTGGACGATTCAGCGGATGAGCCATAGCTCCCACAAATTG
>PLNU01000112.1 GCA_003142835.1 Syntrophaceae bacterium | reverse complement strand
GCCGACGACGCTGCCAACAAAGGTAGCCGTATGAAGGCAAATTGGTATCATAGGAACAATACCGGCTCCCGCAGTATCGCCTCTCTCGCCCGATAAGCACAGGCGGCGGCTTCGGGATGTGTATCCTTGAGCGCCGCTATTTGCCGCAGATTATCTGCTGTGCGCAAAATCAATGATGCCATATCGCCTTCGGCAATGCCCGTGAACTTAATGACAGACTCCCAACTTCTGCCCTGTGCCCAGTAGTACATGGCAACGCCCGCGGATGGATGAAGTTTTGCTGTGGCAAATCCAGCCGCTTCCAAACGATGCGCGAGCGGCCGCACGGCAAGCACAACCTTCTTCAGCGATAGCATCAGTTTCGGTGGAAAGTCCTTCACGGTCAGTTTTATTTCATCGTCACGATCATACGCAAAAACGGCAACAACCGCGGCAAGAATTTTTTCATTGTCTTCAGGAAAGGCATTTTCGCGCAGACACTGCGCCACAAGCAGTGGATGGTCGAGACGCAATTTTGCCGCCCAATAACCATCAGGGGTGAGCCTCCCCGCATGATCAACAAATCCTTCCTTTTGTAATATTTCCAGATGACGTTGAAAATCTGCCCAAAGAGAACTAGCCGCTGAGGTTGATGCGCTGGGCTGCCCTTTGCTTTGCTGATAGGCGGCAAACGACCGTTCAAATATCGCCCGAACATCAGCAGGCGTCTGAGATAAGAGTAAATTTAAAACCATGGCAAAATCATTTTTCAACTGGCTGAAAATATCTTCCGGCGCGCGAAACAACAAGCGGCGGATATGATTTAAATCCATAAACCTGCCGCTGACGGCCAGCATGAAACCGATATTATCCTGCCCCCGGCGGCCTGCTCTCCCCGTCATTTGCCGGAATTCCGTTGCCGTAAGCGGATTAAAGTCATGCCCGTTAAACAAATCGGAATTAAACAATGCAATCGTGCGCGCCGGAAAATTCACACCCGCGGCAATTGTCGATGTGGCAAAAATAACCCGCAGATGCCCCTGATTCATCATTTCTTCCACCAGCAGCTTCCAGGCCGGCAACTGCCCGCCGTGATGAGCAACCAGACCCGCCGATCGTAATGCTTTTAATTGCCGATGGCTGCTCAAAGACGGGAAACGTTCCAGCAACTCATACAGGGAATCATTAAATTCTACAGAGTTTGTAAGCGGCGCGAGTGACGACCGCGCCGTCAGAGCGGCATCGCATTCCGCGCGTGATTTCAAAAAGAAGATGGCCGGCAGAAGATTGAATCTCTCCAGGATGCGAATAATACCGCCGTAATCGGGCATCTGCCTGCCCCGGAAACGTCTTTCGTTATCTTTTCTTAGAAAATCGGCCACAGGAGGCGCCATCTTTTTCCCTTCTAAAAAAGGAAACAGGCAGCCGGAAGGATGCAAGAACAAAGGATGGAGCGGCACGGGGCGTTTTTCTTCCTTGATCACAACACAGGGTTTTTTTCTGATCGTTTCCAGCCACCGGGCAATCTCTTCGCCATTGCCGATTGTCGCTGATAAAAGCAACAGATTAACGCGCACCGGTAGGTAAATCATAATTTCTTCCCAGACTACCCCACGGTCCATATCGCCTAAAAAATGCGCCTCATCCAGAATAACCAGATCACAATTCAAGTCAAAACCATGATGCATAGCGTCATAGAGCTGGTTGCGCAGTATTTCCGCTGTGCCGACAATGATCGGCGCTTCGGTATTTTCTTTTGTATCGCCCGTGATGATGCCGACATTCTCCGGATCGAAATGCAGGCCGAACTCCACCCATTTGGAATTGGAAAGAGCTTTCAGCGGTGAGGCATACCAGGCACGCCCTCCCTTTTCTATCACCGATAAAATGGCTTCCCGGGCAATCCAGGTTTTGCCGGAGCCGGTGGGGGCAATGACCAGACAATCTGTTTGTTTAATTGCAGCAAGCGCCCTGAGCTGAAAATCATCGGGCACAAAAGGAGCCGGATGAGGTTTGCCGATTTGCGCCAGCACGCTTTTCAACGCCGGGGCAATTTCCGGCTTTAAATACACAGGGGTCCCTTTTCGTTTGGGTTTGCGACCGTTAAATGAGCTCTTAGATCTGAAAGCTTTATTTTTTCTGGGAGTTTTTTCTTGCATTATAAATAAATTGTAGCACAAACTGGATTATTGGTAAAGGATGCACCTGACGGCTATGTAAAAAATCCATATGCTTCGTTGCGCTTCGTCACTCGTCATTGCGCCGTATGAAAATATACGCCTCATTCCTCCTGACTCGCGCGCCTTGCCTCTGAAATTTTTACAAAGTCTTTATTTAAATTTCTGTGAGAGTTTTTTATCAATATGAACAAAGAAAAAATATTCTGGGGCTGGTATATTGTCACCGGCTCTTTTTTTGTAATGGCCATCAATTATGGCGCTCGTTACTGCTTTGGCGTTTTTGTCATGCCTTTAGCTTACGAACACGGCTGGTCGCGCTCGGTTATTTCTATGGCCGCGACGATCAACATGCTGGTTTATTCCGTGGGCGCTATTTTCGTCGGACCAATGCTCGATCGCATCGCCCCCCGCTGGATTATTACCTGCGGAGCAATAATTGCGGCAACAGGATATGTTTTAACAGGTTTTATCAATACACCGCTGAGCTTTTATCTTACCTACGGTTTGCTTGTGGGATTAGGCGCGGCAGGAATGGGCGTTGTTGTCTGCAGCTCTTCCGTCGGGAAATGGTTCATTAAGAAACGTGGCATTGCTATTGGCATCGCTACAATGGGAATCGGTTTTGGAACTGTGCTGCTTACGCCCCTGGCAGGTTATATCGGCAAATATTTCAGCTGGAGAATAGGACTGTTTGTCCTCGGAGCAATTACCTGTATTGTTGGGATTGTGATTTCCCAAACATTGATGCGCAAAACGCAACCGGAGGCATACGGCCTTTTGCCGGATGGAGATAAAATCAGTTTCCCCCATCAGCAACCAACAATACCTTCTTTTACTAAAGTTTCCACAGCGGCTATTTTCAAGGATTCACGCTTTTGGACAATTGCCATCTGCCATGGATTAATAATTATGGTTGTCATGTCCGTTTTTGTTCATCAAGTAGCTTATGCCATGGATAACAAAATCGAAAATATCACTGCGGCAACCTCTCTGGCAGTTGTAAGTTTCGCCGGCTTTTTCGGCCAGTTTTTCTTCGGCTGGTTTTCCGATCACTTACGCGATCCGAAATATGCATATTTTATGGGTATAGTAATACTGCTTATCGGCACGATTCTGCTTTTGAATGTAAGCAGCGTCAGCAGCTTGTACCTTTACGCCGTTATCTACGGCTTCGGCTATGGTTCGCTGGCCCCAATTCTACCGATTCTGGCCGCCGACCGTTTCGGCCGGCATGTTTTGGGATCAATTTACGGCATGCTCACATTTTTTATTGGCGTGGGCGGCAGTATTGGCCCTATCTTAGGCGGCATTATTTATGATAAATTCGGATCATACCAATATCTTTGGGAAATCAATGTTGTGGTGCTCGCTGTAATATCCATAATTATTCTGACATTGAAAAAGGGAAAGCAATACGACAATGCTTCCTCTAATTAAATATTTCATTCGATTGCTTTAAAATATTGAACGTTTCTTTCAATATAAAAGGGGGATAAAGCTACTTTATCAAGAAAGAATTCAAGCATAACTAAATATTTTTGATTAAATATCAATAGTTTAAAAAAATATCCGTTCTAGAAAATATTCTTGGCACAATTATTTCATATTAGTAGGGCAAAAGAAAAACTTTTAAAGCTACATACCTAAGGAGGATCAGTGTTATGAAAAAGATTATGCAAACAATACTTTTGGTGGGCTTTGTAATTTTCACGACGGCGTCATTTAGCTATGCACAATTCAGCACCACAGGATCAACCAGCTTCCCTTATTTTCATCTGGGATGTTTAATTGTCGGTGGTCTGATCATTATTTCTTTAAAGCGGAAATACACAAAAATATACTTGAGCGAAGCTATTGGATCATTTGCCCTGTACGCTGTTTTAGTTGCTCTTTTCACCGTACCGGTAGTTGACGCTCTGAAAACTTTGATTAATTAACCAACCCCTCCCCTTTATTTATAGTAAAATTAGTAAAAGCCCCCGTGCATGTTCTGGCGGGGGTTTTTACTATGTGATACCAATTCTAAATCAAAGNNTGATTTAGAAATGGTATTATTTATAAGTTTGCGGTAAGCAGCGCGGTCAAACTGCGCGATACGGATTCGGCAAGCTTCGAAAGCAAGCCTGTTTCCATATCACGCGTGTAGCGATCGCCCACCGCATCGCCGTTATTCCAGCTGCCGATAATTTGATCGCCAATACTAAAAGGCACTATTGCCAGAGACTTGACAAAGTATTTACTGCTCGAAGGAAGAAGTTTATAGAAGGGCTGCAAGTCCTTATTGACCAAAACAGGTTTCATGCCGGAAGGAAGTATCTGATTGAAGAGTTCCGGTGAGATTACACAAAGCCTTGTTCTCAAAATATCCGAAGATTTTACCGCCGCAATTACCGGGGCGGCTTTTTCGTTGTCCATCAGAGTCAGCCAGACAAAAGGAACGGCAAATTCTTTTTCGATTCCCGCAAACAAAGTTTCAAAAAGTCCGGCTATTGTCTGGTCTTCCGACAGCTTTGCTTCAATCTTACTGAAACTCGCGGCAAGTTCTTCATTAATGCGTTTAATATCTTCTTTCTTATCCATTTTACTTATCCTTCCCACTCAGCGCAAATAATTGCATGATCGGATGGTTTTTCGGCAAGCCTTGTTGCCAGATCGATAGAACAACTGCGCGACTTAGCGGCGAGTGGCTTTGTCGCCAGAATGTGATCTACGCGCCAGCCCATATTCCTGCCCACAGAATCGCGCACACGATAATCAAAAAAAGTGTACTGGCCTGCCTCATCGGGATGATGCTTGCGGAAAACATCTGTGAAGCCCCATGATTTCATGTCTTCATAGGCCTGCCATACTTCAGGATTAAAAGAAACGTGCCCCAGAATTCTTTTGGGATCATGAACATCAATATTCTCCGGGGCAACATTAAAATCACCGCATAATATCAGTTTGCTTTCCTTTTGATAGTGTTTTTGCAGATTCTTTTTTAAGCGCCCCAGCCAGGCCAGCTTGTAAGCAAACTGCGGCCTGTCTATTTCCTGACCCTGCGGCACGTAGACATTCAGAATGATCAAATCATCAAATTGCGCGACCAATAGGCGGTCAGAATCATTGGGTTCACCATCAAGACCGAATTTGACCATATGCGGTTTTGTTCTGGACGCGATGGCTACGCCGTTATATTGCTTATTACCACAGAAAATTATTTGGTAACCCAGTTCTTCAAACTCGGCTACCGGAAATTTAGCATCTTCAACCTTAGTCTCCTGCATACAGAAATAGTCGGGTTTATTGTTTTGCAGCCAGGGCAAAACAATATGCAGGCGGGAGCGTATGGAATTTACATTGTAACTGGCAATCTTCAAGTTAAGTTGTGCCTTTCTTAAATTGCTGCTGTTTAATACCATGACTGGTGCTTGCGCTCAAGATTTTTTGCGGCAGTTTGTAAAATAATGTATAGTTGCAACATAGATAGCAGGGAACGATTCGCCAGCCCGGCAGGGAACCCCGGCGAATGAGACTGTGTCGCAATCCTCATTTGTCATGGAGTTCACGATAGTGAACGTGGCAATCTTAATATGTTCTGATACTTATGAGATTGCTTCGCTCATTACATTCGCTCGCAAAGACAGTGCGGGACAATTTCATACAGGGGCAGCGATTTAAAACAAATCCCCGCCGATGCCATCGTCGCCAGGGGAATTGCCCAGGTGCCGGAAGGAAGGGGGATATTCGGTAATCTGACGGTTCTTAAAAACTTGAAACTCGCTACATGGCAGCGCAAAGACAAACCACAAATCGCGTGGGATTTTGGAACGCATCTTTACGCTGTTCCCGCGGCTGCATGAACGCAAACGGCAGTTAGGCGGGATGCTTTCCGGCGGTGAGCAGCAAATGCTGGCTGTGGGCCGGGCGCTGATGAGTGATGCTCAAATGCTGCTTTTGGATGAGCCTTCCATGGGATTGTCACCTGTTCTGGTGCGCGATATTTTCCAGATTGTGGTGGAGATAAACAAGGCAGGTAAAACAATTTTACTTGTGGAACAAAACGCCAATATGTCTTTACATATTGCCTCGCGCGGCTATGTTCTGGAAACCGGCCGCATCGTGCTTTCAGGTACCGGCAAGGAACTGATGGGAAACCCAAGGGTAAAAGAAGCATACCTCGGTGGATAAATGGTACTATATAATTTGAATGATACAGAAGCACAAAGCAAAGCGCTATGCACGGAGCCCGGCGACTGCCGGGGAAGCCTACCTCGGCGGATAGAGAAATATTAAGTAGACAAATAGGTGCTGTCCCCAACATATATTTGTGATAGAATAAAAAAATAAAAGGAAGCTATGCTATGAAATCACTATTCAAGGCAATCCGCGTTACGTGGCTTTATTTGTGGCTGTCAATTGCGACCATTATCCTGGGTATTCCCGTCATGATTGCGGGCATGTTAAGCCGTACCGGCAATCTCGCGTTCTCCATTTCGAAGATCTGGGCATACGTCATACTTGCCGTGTCCTTTGTCCGCACGGAAATAAAAAACAAGGAGAAGTTGCTGAAGGGAACATCGTATATCATTATTTCCAACCACCAGTCGCATTTCGACATCCTCGCGTTGGTTACCACGCTGGGTATTCAATTCCGCTGGATCATCAAAAAGGAAATTCTCAAAATCCCGATTTTCGGATACGCGTTGTACACCTCACGAAACATCTTCATTGACCGCTCCAATACCACGAGAGCAATCGAGAACATTAATAAAGGCGTCGATCGACTGCCCAGGGACGCGGGCGTAATGGTGTTTGCCGAAGGGACCAGGTCGTCCGATGGGCAGATTCACGAATTCAAAAAGGGAGGATTCATGATAGCCATCGCGCGGAAGATCCCCATTCTACCGGTTACCGTCAATGGAAGCCGACGCGTGCTACCCAAGGGAAGCCTCGTCGTCAAGCCGGGAAAGATCCAGGTTGTAATCGGTGACCCCATCGATACCAGCGGCTATACCACCAATACCGCTCAAGAGCTGATCGATAAGACGCGTCAGGCAATCATAGTTAATTTCGATCCCGAATACATACCCTAATCACCTGATAACTCGAAGGCCACAAGAGGCGTTATTCCGGCTAATGTCGGGGGAATCCAGTTATAGTAAACGACCATTAACTTCTTCCTGAAAGAAACATTAGACATACCAATATGATTGATGTAGATTTCACATCGAAAGGAACAAGGTAAAGGGCGTGTAATTAATATGGGAAGTGTCCCTCAATTCCTGGTGGCCAAACACCATTACGCCATTGAGGCGTTTGCCGCCAAATTAAAACCGGCAACACAACCGGCAAAAAGCGGCACCGAAGAACAAACGCCTGCCTGCGCACCGCCGGCAAATAATGAAAGAAGAAAAACAGCAACCGGATAAAATAAATACGGCAGCCCGGCGCATGCCGGGTGGCATTCTCGCGAAAAGACTGTGACGCAATCCTCATCTGTCATTGCGAGCCGTCTCTTAGACGGCGTGGCAATCTTTCTTCTGTCATACCGGCATAGGCTTACAGCTTATGATCAAAAAAAGAATTGAAATAAAGAAATTTGAGAGTATATTTAAGCACATGATTTTTAAACGAGTTATTTCCAACATTGTATTTGAAAAACAGGGCGCTGTTGTATTAGCTCAATAAAAAGGTGAATTAAGTGTTATGTCCCCAGAATTCGCAAGGTTGTCTATTCCGCTGAAGT
>PLNU01000018.1 GCA_003142835.1 Syntrophaceae bacterium | reverse complement strand
AATCTTTACGCCAGAAGAAGACTGGCTACTACCAAAAAGATACTGGAATTTGCCGGTCTGGAACCGGGAAGATTAAGAGTGGAGTGGATTTCCGCATCTGAAGGCAATAAATTTGCCGAGGTTGTCACGGAGTTCACCGCCCAGATCAGGAATCTTGGACCCCAGGCAAAGTTAAAGATACAGGAGTGATGAGATCGTAATAAATAGTCAGCGTTGTCACCCCGGCCTTCGCCGGAATGACAATTATGAGGTTTTGGGGATTTTTTACAAATCCGTAGAAGGTAGTTGGGAGAGGATATGACTGATTTTAAGAAAATCGAAGAGAATTTAAAAACAGAATCAAGAAGGCTTTTGAAAGAAGGTCTGGTAACCGTGGTTCTAGCCTATGGAAAAGGTTTTGATGAAAACCATCCGATGCCCTATGCCGCGAAAACCATTGCTGACGTGGATAGCATAGTCTTTAACGAATACTGCAATTATAATATGGCCAGATACCTTGTGCGTTACCCGCAGGGAACTAAAATTGCCATTGCCGTGAAAGCTGCCGACAGCCGTGCGGTCATTCAGTTAATCCAGGAGGAAAAAGTCAAAAGGGAAAACCTGGTGATCCTTGGCATTCCGGTTCAAGGCATGAAAAACCCCAAGACAGGAGAAGTCATTGACAGCAAAACAACCTGCGGCATGTATAATCCGGTTCTTTACGACATTCTGCTGGGCGAAGAAGTGCACGGTGTAAAGAGCGCTTCGCCTTACGATGTTCTGGCGGAATATGAAAAAATGGACAAGGATGCACGCTGGGAATTCTGGAAAGGTCAATTGGATAAATGCATCCGTTGTTATGCTTGCCGTAAAGCTTGCCCCATGTGTTATTGTGATCCTTGCTTCATTGACCAGAGCAAACCCAAGTGGGCAGATAAAGAGCCGCAATCTCCCGGTAATATGATGTATCACCTGACAAGGTTTCATCATCTGGCAGGACGTTGTATCGATTGCGGTGAGTGTTCGCGTGCCTGCCCGGTGGATATTCCCCTGTATCTTTTCCACAAGAAAGTGGCCAAGGAATGCGAGGAGATGTTTAACCAGCAAGCCGGTATGAGTATAGAAGATAAGCCCGTCCTGGTTGATTTCCGGGTTGAAGATTCCGACAAAATTTTGGAATAATTAAGGAGCGGTTTGTGCTTAAAAAAATTGCAATTGAAAAAATATCCCAACTGGCAGCCGTGCTGATGGAGAAGGGGACGCTTCTGGCCCCCGTTAAGGAAGTCTCCGGCCATAACTTTGCGGAGATTAAAGACCCCAAACAGGTTGATCTTGATTTTTACAATACCATTATGAGTCCAAAGGGCGCATTTTTCCCTCACAAGGAAGATTTTGTCAAATATAAGATAGGGAAACCATTATCGGAGGTCGAACCGGCCGTATTGAATCTGAAACCGGCATTTCTGTTTGGCGTGCGTCCCTGTGATGTCAAAAGTTTTGAGATCATGGACATACATTTTGATGCCGCGGGTATCATTGATCCTTACTGGCGTTTCAGAAGAGAAGCCACAACCATTTTCGGTTATGCCTATGATCTTAGCCAGCCGGTTGACTCAGCCGATTTCTATAATACGCTGGGCATTTATGCAGCCGATCCCGAAGGCAGCGATATCTTTATGGTAAAAAAGGATAAAGAGTTGCTGCTCAAGGCAATTACGAAAAAAGGGGAAAACCTTCTGCCGGAGCTTACCGTTCTTAAAGATGGAATTACTGCTGACGAGAAATATTTCACTGAATATGTCAATAAAGGCAAGGAATATAAAACGCGTTTCATGACTCTCGATCAGGAGGTAGTCGCGAAAAAATTGGAAGATATCTTTGACAACACTGATTTCTGGACAAAGATGTCTGCCGCCTGCCTCAGCTGCGGTATCTGTACTTTTGTTTGCCCGACCTGTTACTGCTTTGACATTTGTGATGACACCCTGTTTGGTAAAGGAACAAGGCGCAGAGTTTGGGATGCCTGCATGTTTACTGATTTTACCCTGGAGGCGAGCGGTCATAATCCCAGAACGCAGGTTTATCAGCGGTTACGACAGAAAATATGTCACAAATATTCATATCATATCAGAAAATATGGCGTAATTTCCTGTGTCGGTTGCGGGCGTTGTACGCGCCATTGTCCGGTCAACATCGACATATATTCGATTGTCGAAGCAGCGCTAAAAGCATAAGTTGAGTATATTGAAAAAACATTTTTGAGGAAAAAAGATGTCAAACAACAATCCTTACATTCCCATGCCGGTTCAGATATCCAAGATCATCAACGAAGTTGATACTAACGATATCAAAACATTTCGGTTCACCTTTCTCAATAAAGAAGACGAACAAAACTTTAAATATATGCCCGGGCAATTTGCCGAGCTGTCCATTTACGGCAAAGGCGAATCGCCCATCGGTATCGCCTCGTCACCTACTGATCCGGGATATGTGGAATTTACCGTCTCGAGAGCAGGTACGATTGTGCCGGGGCTGGTCACCGCCGCGCTGCATGACATGAACGAAGGCGCACAGATCGGTCTGCGCGGCCCGTTGGGTAATCCCTGGCCAATTGAATTTCTGGAAAAAAAGAATATTGTTATGGCCAGCGGCGGCTTTGCGTTTACAACACTGAGATCGCTCATCAACTACATGCTGCATAAAGATAACCGTAACCGCTTTGGCGAAATAACCTTGATCTATGGTGCAAGAAATCCGGGATTGCTTTTGTATAAGGATGAACTGGCCGCTTGGGAAAAAAGAGACGACATTAAATCATTCATTACCGTGGATAAAGGCGACGATACCTGGAGCGGGCGGCAGGGTAATGTCCCGGCTGTTTGTAAGGAAGTCGCTCCGTCGCCGAAAAATACGGTGGCTGTGATCTGCGGACCGCCCATCATGAATAAGTTCACGCAGCCAGTATTTTTTGATCTGGGATTTTCCAAGGAAAATATTCTCACGTCACTGGAAATGCGCATGAAATGCGGTATCGGCAAATGCGGCCGCTGTAATGTTGGATACAAATACGTTTGCAGCGATGGCCCCGTGTTTTCGCTGGCGGAGTTGGAAGAACTGCCCAGGGATTTTTAGTCATATTAGATTGCTTCTTACGAGTATTTTACCAGAAGTTACGCACAGGGTCCATCATGGAAGAACCTGCCCCGTGCTTGATACGGGGGAATCCAGAAATCTTTTATTTTCAATCGAAACTGGAAAGTAGCAAGCCACGTCTCTACAATCGCTATTGAGTGATAACCAACACATACGCCCGATACAGAAAATACATCCCAAACGCAATCAGAAATAGTCCGGCAAAAAGAGAAATCAATTTCGTGATTTTTTCATTGATGATTTTCTTNNCAAAATAGAAAGGCACGAAAAGAAAGCGGATATGTTTGTTTGCGTATGAGTTTGCGCAGCCAGCAGAGCGCCAAAAACGCCTGTCCACCAGACAATCGTCATGGGGCTGGAAATGGCCAGAACGTAACCATTTACATACGATGATTTAAACAATCGGTGGGGCTTATTTTCGGTTGCATCGGCTTTGCGAAAAAAATCTTTTGCGCTAGCAGCGCCCAGATAAATCAGGATGATGCCTCCGGCAATGCCTAAGAAAATTTTCATAAAGGCAAAATTCAAAAAAGAAGTAAGACCGAAAAAAATCAGAATAAGATAAGTTGTGTCGGCGCACATTGCGCCTGCTCCGGTCAGAAACGCCTGTTTGAAGCCGGAATTCAGACCGCGTTTGATGATTTCCAGGTTGACCGGCCCGATCGGCGCCGCCAGCGTCAGTCCCAGAAGGATATTTTGCACTAGAGTATATTTTTCCAAGATAAAGTCACTTTCATAAGTTTGTCATTGGAGTTCACGGCAGTGAATGTGGCAATCTTTATATTACCAGAGGTAGGGAACGGTCGCGACCGTTCCCTGCGCTTGTTAGCCTCCCAAAGAAATTATGAAACAGACTCGACGCGGGAATGATAATTGCTATTATATATTGCCGCAGTAATAATGTTTTTTTATATACACATGGCCTATAACATGACAAGATTCTATTAACAATATGCAATGATCATCTTGAAATAAAAACAGCCTTAATATCTTTTTATTATTGATTTTTTATGACTATTGCTCTAACGTGTAGTAATGATTTTTCAAAGGATTAGAACATGAAATATACAAAAACACCGCTCAGCCATGGTTATGCCAACCAAATTCTGACCATCGATTTAGGAACCGGCAAAATTAATCCGCAACCGCTGGACCCACAGATTCGGGATTTTTTCATTGGCGGACGGGGACTAGGTCTCTATCTGCTGTACAAAAAAGTTAATGCCAAAACAACCGCTCAGGATCCGGAAAATCCACTGATCTTTTCGCCGGGACCGCTTGGCGGCATTCCGCAATTTCCGGGAACGAGCAAATGCATGGCTATTTCATTGTCACCTCTAACGCACATTCCGGGCGTCTCGAATTTTGGCGGCCATTTTGGCGCTTATTTGAAATATGCCGGATTTGATGCCCTGGAAATTACGGGCATTGCCGAAAAAAATACCATGATTGTGATCGATGGGTTTAAGGGTGACGTATCTATAACAAAAGTCGCGGCAATAGATCAGGTCTTCAATCTGGAGAAAGCCATTGTCGATCAGTTTATTAAGGCTGGTCATGAAAAGAAAGATATCGTCTTTTTGACCACAGGAATCGGCGCGGCTAATACCACCTATGGTTGCATCAACAGCCATTATTATGATGCCGCAAAACCTGTGAATGGGACAAAAGGGTTATTTCGAACAAAGCAGGCGGGACGCACCGGTCTGGGCACTGTCATGCTGCACAAGAATATTCGAGCAATCGTTGTATTGGCAGGTTATCCNNATGAATAAGGAAGACTACCAATCGCTGCCCGTGAACAATTATCAGTACGGGTCTCACCCGCAGGCAGAACAAATCTGCGGGAAAACATATGCCGAACGTCTTTTTGATCACCGGGGCATGGATGGGTGCTTCCCTGGCTGCAATCTGAGATGCACCAAGGGGGGCTGGGTAACACTGGTATCTGGTGAGCACAAGGGTCAGAAGGTATGTGCAACTGAAACATCGTT
>PLNU01000106.1 GCA_003142835.1 Syntrophaceae bacterium | reverse complement strand
TTATTATGGGAATTAACGGAAACAAGACAGCATCATAAAGATGAATTACATCATACTGCCTCGAATATAAAACAAGAAAAAATAGCACTTTAAAGAAGAAGGGTAGTATGGTTTTTTTATCGCCAGAATTCGCGAGTAATTTAATTTCTCCCCTTTCCTGATAATTATTATAAAAGTCACTGGCGTATTTTTGCATTCCTCCAACAAGTGGAGGATAAGCCCTTGTAATAAATAATATTTTCATGTGTGGCCCCAAAAAAAGAAAAAACTTAAATTTGGCTATAACGTTTCTGTATTGCCCGGCTCTTGCGCATTAAGAGGGTACAATCTTAATAAATTGTGCCCCTGTGTCCATCACAAAATACATCCATCAAGAATCTAGTGTCGTATTGGATCACTCAGAAGGGCACGGGTTTGTTAATCCAAGCGGCCGATGGTAGCGCTATCGGTTTTAGTATCTTTTTCTTGAACCGCATGTTCAAATTTTTTCATGAACCATCATCTCAACAACATCTTTCATTCGGTACTTCGCTTGCCAAAGGAGGGTTATTTTTGCCTTGGCCGGATTCCCTTTGCCACAGTTAATATCGAGGGGTCTAAACAAAGCTCTGTCAATCAACAGATGCTCATTGAGGTTCAACCCAACCTCTTCAAACGCATGTTCAGCAAAAGAACGAAGCGAATGACCCTCTCCGGTCGCTATAACATAATCGTCGGGTCTATCCTGTTGAAGCATGAGCCACATAGCCTCCACATAATCCGGGGCCCATCCCCAGTCCCTTTCGATTGAGATGTTCCCCAACACTATTTTTTCTTTGCTTCCCTCGGCGATTCGTCGCGCAGTTGCCACAATCTTCTTCGTTACAAATCTATCGGGGCGAAGTGGCGACTCGTGGTTGAAAAGGATTCCCGAGCATGCAAATAGATCATAGGCCTCCCTGTAGTTGCTTACGTGCCAGAAAGCTGCTGCCTTGGCAACGCCGTATGGACTTTTCGGACGAAACGCCGTATCTTCATTGGCTCCTCCTTCAGGCGTATCTCCAAAACACTCGCCCGAGCAGGCATTATAGAACCTTGCAGGCAGACCACTGAAACGTATGGCTTCGAGGATATTCACTGTTGCAACACTAATACTCTCGACTGTCTCGACCGGCTGTTGAAACGATAAGCCCACAGAGCTCTGGCCAGCAAGATTGTAGATCTCATCGGGCTCCGTTTTCAGCAGCACCTGCAAAATGCTTCGGAAATCAGTGATGGCCACCGACTCCAGGGCAACTTTGTCCCTAATCCCCAAGCGTCCGAGTTTGTCAAATGTCTGTGTCTGTGCATCTCTTGCCGTACCATATACCTGATACCCCTTGGAAAGTAGAAGCTGTACCAGATAACTTCCGTCCTGACCGGAGACACCCAAGATCAAAGCTTTTTTCATAATAACGACCTGTAAACCTGCACGGTCTGCATGACAGTCTTCTCCCAGTTGAATTGCTTGGTTCTCTCGATATTCAGGTCAGAATTGAAGTGAGTGATTACCAGGTAATAGTCTTTAGTTTTACAGGTCTTTATCCGAACCATTTTTCTGGCAATCAAAAAGGTAGGGGAGGCGGCCCTGGCGAAAGAAGAGGTTACGAAACATGTTTTCATGCGGTTTTTGGCGGCGATACAGAGTTCCGTGTACGCGCTTTTGAAAAGCGATGGCAGAGGCTTACGCGTAGCAGTGTAATTCAGCGGTCCTGCATTTCCGTCTTGGTCTTTCTCCTGTACTCCCGTAGTATCTCGTAAAAAATATTATCAATGTTGCGAGTCGAGAGAAAACGCTTTATGCCGATGAACAGGCCGGCAGACNNGAATATGAAGCCCGGGCTGCGCAGCAGCGTCTTGAAATTGTTGCACCTTACCCGGTCTTGAAGCATTCTTCTGAAATTCATCAGTTCGGTTTCCGTGAAGCTCATGCAAATAAACGGCTTGTCCATATTCTTGTTGACATACCATTTGTCATAAGTGAACGGCGCCTGCAGGAGCCCGGCGCTTTTCGCTATCTCATAGAGCCTGGTGCCCGGGTAGGGCGTGGCGTAATAGATCTCGGTGTAGTCCGGTTGGATTTCGTCAAGCAGCTTCGCTGTAAGCGCGATGTCTTCCCTGGTTTCTCCCGGGGTCCCGATCATTTTGCTGGCGAAAGAATTGATGCCCAGCTCTTTCGTGTCATGGAAGGCCTTTCTGATTTGCCCCAGTTTTATGTCTTTCTGTATCACTTCAAGGACACGCTCAGAGCCTGATTCCACGCCAAAATCCAGCTGCGCGCAGCCAGCAGACTTCATCAACTGCAGCAGTCGGGGGGTAACGGTATTAACCCGTGCCTGGCAGGCCCACTTAAAATTTTTCCAGTCCGCTTTCACAAACAGACCGCATAATTGCTCAACCCAAGCGTGATCCACCGTGAAGGTGTCGTCGGCGAACCAAACAGAGTCGATTGCAAACTCGTCTCTGGCACTTGCTATTTCGTCAAAAACATTCTGGGGAGAGCGAAAGCGGACTTTTCTGCCGAACAGGGTATAGCTGCTGCACCATACGCATCTGTATGGGCAGCCGCGGGAGGCCATAACGGTTATTATTGATTTCGTCCAGACCCCGCGTAT
>PLNU01000091.1 GCA_003142835.1 Syntrophaceae bacterium | reverse complement strand
CGAAAAAAACATGATTGATTAACAAGATATCAAGTAAATAAATTGTCATTTTGGAGTGACAAAGCAATATATTGAAGATTGAAAGAAACGAGATTTCGTAAATATGACCATTGCTAAAAAGATCAAATTATCCATTTCTCAATCATCGATGATTCGGAAGATGTTTGACGAAGGCATCATTCTGAAGAAAAAATATGGCGCGGATAAAGTCTATGATTTCAGCTTGGGCAATCCCAACGCGGAGCAGCCGGAAGAATTTAAGCGAGAGCTGATTAACCTTGCTGCTGAGAATATTCCTCTGAAACACGGCTATACACCAAACGCGGGTTATCCCGAAACAAGACAGGCCATTGCACAAAAAATCAACAAGACAACCGGGTTGAAAATGGATGCTGATCATGTAATCATGTCCTGCGGCGCGGGTGGCGCGTTAAATGTAATCTTGAAAGCGCTGCTTGATCCAAACGATGAAGTGATTGTTCTTAAACCTTTCTTTGTAGAGTACCCTTTTTACATAGGGAACTTCGACGGAATAGTAAAATATGCGGCAACCAAAACTGATTTTTCTCTGGATATTGAGGTCATTGCCGAGGCGATCAGCAATAATACAAAAGCCATTATTATCAACTCTCCCAATAATCCCACGGGCAAAGTGTACGGTGAAAAAGAAATTGCCGAGTTGTCCCGCATGCTTCTTGAGAAGGGCAGGGTTCTGGGGAAAACTATTTACCTTATTTCAGACGAGCCGTATGCTGAAATCGTATTTGATGGTGTCACTGTGCCCAGTGTTTTAAAGGCTTACCCCAACAGTATCATTGCCTATTCTTATTCCAAGACTCTGTCTTTGCCGGGGGAACGAATCGGCTACATTGCCGTCAATCCGCAGATTCATGAAGTGGGCGATTTAATCAGTGCGCTGATTTTATGCACACGGATTTTAGGTTTTGTTCATGCCCCGGCGCTGATGCAGCGGATAGTTGCCAGACTTCAGGATGTAGCCGTTGACGTAAAAGTCTATCAAAAGAAGCGCGATATGCTCTGTGATGGACTGACTAAGGCCGGTTATCAATTTGAAAAACCGCAGGGTGCTTTTTATCTGTTTGTCCAAAGCCCAATTCCTGATGATGTGACATTTGTGCAAATGTTGCTTAAGAAAAACATTCTTGTTGTGCCCGGCAGCGGTTTCGGCGGTCCCGGCTACTTCCGTATTGCTTACTGCGTTGATGATGCGACGATCATCAATTCCATGGATGGGTTTGCAGAAGCAATCAAAGAATGCAAATAATTGCAGATAAACGCCTTTTTATCCATGAAATAGCTAAGGCTCTGGAGATACCCTCCGACTTGCCTTGCTTTGAAGAAATAGATTTACAAAAAAGACATATCAATTATTAGCGAACTGATTAAAGACGGCGGAACACATGTCTTGCCAGTTCACGCGGAAGTAGAAGGGGGAATCTTCCAAAATCAATTTAGAGAGCTTTTAAAGAAAGCGCTCAACATGGGTATAGAAGTTGTGCCGTTAAAGGTAATCAAAGAGAAGCTGGATATTAAAACCTTGCCCATACGTAAATACAAAATGGAATCACTCCCCGGCCGCCATTCTGCATGCGCTGTGTAGATATGGATTTAGAGTCATTTCGAAAGCAGCGGTAAATTTCTGCCGTAAAAAAAGGGCGACGAACGAAAATGATAATATATAAAAACATCCCCATTATCTTCATAAGTTACCCCAATTTCCTACCTGTGATATGCGTAACTAATATGATTTATTGTACTATTGCCTCATAAATAAATGTTACCGAGAGATGAGTGGTTTTAGGTATTTACCGCTTTTTATTTTTTGTTTTTTAGTATAATATAATTAAATCAAAATAAATACTTGATCCATACCAATCGGGGACGGTTCAATTTAAAATCCTTGCCCGTCTTTCATCCAATCCTTACCGCCCAGCATTCGCGCTACGATCATGCTGGCGACATTATCACCGATGGCATTGATCATTGTTGCCGGGGCGTCAACCAATGTCCCAATCATGGTGATAATAGGGAAGGCCTCCAGAGGAAAGCCATAGATGGAAATGATCAGCAACTCGCCGATTGTCCCACCGCCCGGGATGCCGCTCACAACAACACCAACCAACAGGGCAATACCTATGGCCGTGGCAATAGTTTCAAAGCCGAAGAAATTCATTTGAAACAATCCAAACAAAAAAGCTATTTTCAAAATGGCGGCAAGACACGAGCCTTCCATGTGTATCGTTGCACCGATAGGAATGACGACTTCGCTGATGTCTTTGGGGACGCCGGTTTTGTTGGCGGCTTCGAGATTAGCGGGAATCGTTGCCATACTGCTTCCGGTAGCCAAAGCGATAAGTGACGCCGGAATAATATTGTGCCAGAATCTGCTTACTCCTTTTCCTTTGGCGGCAATAAAAGCATAGACGGTAAGGGCAATAAAGAAATACAAAATTGCTGTCGGGTAATACAAGACCATAGCTCTCATATAAGCGCCCAGCAATTCCGGACCAAAGACGCCGACAAGATAGGCAAAATAAGCGCAAAGACCAATCGGCGCGTAATACATGATAAAAGAAATGAGTTTCATCATAACTTCGCTGGCCGAAGAAAGAAAGTTTGCAAAAACCTTTCCGCGTTCGCCTGACGCCGAAGTTGCCAAACCAAGGAGGATTGAGAAAATGATAAGCGCCAGCATGTTCTTTTTGGATAAGATATCGGCAAAATCAGGAACCGTAAAAGCCTTCACGATTTGTTCGGAAGCCTTGAACTGTTCGATGTTTACTGCGGCACCCAGGTCAATCCTTACACCGGCTGCCGGCGGATAAAGCACAACGCCGATTACCATGACAACTGAAGCAATCAGACCGGTTACAACAAATACGAGAATCATGGCCGACATTATTTTTCCCAAACGCCGGATGTTGGTCATTCCGGCAACAGCAGAAGAAATGGAAAAGAAGACGAGTGGTATAATTGCGGTAAAGAGCAGATTCAGGAAAATATCCCCGAACGGCTTGAAGACAATAGCGTCTTTTTTATAAATGATTCCTAAAAACGATCCGATGATAATCGATATGATCAGGATTATCGAAAAACCATAGGCTTTGAAAAAAGGTGTTAGTCTAATATTCATATTTCTCACTCAATCACAAAATCAAAATAAGTATCAGGATAAGGTTCGTTTTTCAGTGTGTAGTGCCACCACTCCTTATCATAATTTCTAAACCCGTGCTTTTCCATCAGTGCTTTAAGGAGAAGTCTGTTAATTTTTTGCTGATGGCCGATGTTTTTATTTGCCGTATGCGATAGTTCATGGAAACAATCAAAACCAGTTCCCATATCGATACTGTTATCCCCAAAGCGTTTTGACGCGGACAGGTAACATTCAGATAATTTTTGTCCAGAGATATAGTCCTGCTGTATGGGAGCAGGTAAGGGAACAATGGTCAGATCAACAGTGCTGCCGCTGCTGTGGCCGGATTTGCTGTCGATATAACCATCTTTAAAAAGGTTTCTTTTATCCACAGTCGGATAGAACTCTTTTTTGGTTTTGGAGTTGTCAATGTCCTTGGCCCAGCGCACAAAATGATCCACTGCGTGCTGCGGGCGATAGCAGTCGTAAATCTTCAGCGATAGCGAGGAGGGCTCCAGTTCTTTTTGCACTTTAGCCAGAGATTCAGCCGCTTGTCTTGTCAGTAAGCATTTCGGCGCCATGTAGCCATCAACCTTTTCCCCGACAAAGTTATGAGGGCCGTAATATCGTATATCTAAAAGTACTTCGGGAATTACTTCTTGTATATCGACAAAGCCTTCCGGCGTTTTATCTTTAGAACAAGAACTGATCGAAAATTGAATTAAACACAAAACGATAATTAGAAATAAACTAAATACGATTCTTGATTTTAGCAAGGTAAGCTTCACGTTTAGTTTTTCACCCCCATAATGATAACAGGCAATGCTTGTGGATCAAGCCAGGCCAGAATCTTAACGATGGCCTGTTCGGAGACTGCTACACACCCTTCAGTTGTTATATCTTCTCCACGCCAGACATGAAAGAAGATGGCGCTGCCATGTCCTTTCATTACAGGGCTGGTATTATATTCGATGACAATTCCGTATTTGTAAAGATTGTCGTCACGTCTCATTCTTTCGTAAGATGCCGCGCGCGTTTCCTGTTTTTTTACCCAGCGATTATAATCATCGGCACTCACATCATCAACCCAGATATCATCAACCAAAGCCTGGCGATAGGGCATGTTAGTTTTTATAGACTCATCATAGCCAAAAGTCATTTGCAGAGCGAAAATGCCTGAAGGGGTTTTGCCATCACCTTCTCTTTTTTCTCCTGCCGTCGCAAAACCGTTTTTACCGATTACTGCGTTGAAGGGTTCAAAAGCCATTTTCCAGTCATCACCTTTTTTTTCTAAGGCGTAAACTTTTCTTTCAGTAAAAAATAGTGAACCATTATCGATGATTAGAAGTATTTGGGTGGATTTTTTGATCTTGTTTTCATAGGCCGCAAGGAATGTTTTCATATCGA
The DNA here is from genome assembly GCA_003142835.1 of Syntrophaceae bacterium. GTDB lineage: Bacteria > Desulfobacterota > Syntrophia > Syntrophales > Smithellaceae > FEN-1160. The sequence goes on along the minus strand of PLNU01000091.1, from coordinate 8,811 downwards.
ATTTAGATACCGCAGGAACAAATACACATGCCGTTAGTAAAAGCAGCACCAGCGCAACAGTAAAATAAATTATAATGATAAAGGATTTTATTATCTTCACTGATGAATTCAATTCTTCCATTTTAGTTTATATCATTTGTAATGGAAACCTGATGTGTTTTCAATATAATTATTTAAACATCGGGGATGAAATTGTGGTTATGTTATGTGTTTATTGTTATAATAAATACCTAATATAAATAATGTTTTCTTTTACATATCTTTATTAATAATTCTGTCGATATATATTTAGAAGACTATAAATTTGATCCGCGGAAGCTAAAAACGATGGAATAACATAAAATTAGTTGTACTTGACTTTTTTATCATTATTATGATAATAATTAAAATTCATAAAGTTCGAAATTTGTCTGGCTGCATATAAATTTGTAAGGAAAAAGGGTAAGAATGTCCAATAATTTCTTTACGTTAATGATTATTCCGCGGCGTAAGAGTGCAGTAACTAAGCTTTCTCTTTCCAGCAATTTAATTCGCGGTTTGCTAATCGTTTTTATTCTGGCGGTTCTCTTAACCCTTTATATGGTTTATGATTATGCCAGCATTAAACGGGATAAAGCTGAGTTGGCGCGCCTCAGAACAAAAACAGTGGAACAATCTCAGCAACTTCAAGAACTAGCTTTAAAAATCGACGAATTTGCTGACAGAATGGAAGAGTTTAACCAATTTGATAAAAAATTAAGGATTCTGGCGAATTATCAAATAGCCCGGGATAAAAAAATGCTTCTGGGCATTGGTGGTTCCAATAATGCGCAGATAAAAATTAAAGATTTACCTGATCAGGATCAGGTAAATCTTATTTCTGGAATGCGCAAAAGCATCAGTCAATTAAATGAAGATGCTAATCTCAGGGAAAAGAGTTTCACGGAGCTTTTGAAATTTTTGCGTGAGCAAAAGTCACTTCTGGCTGCTACCCCTTCCGTTTGGCCGGTCAAAGGGTGGGTTACTTCAGAGTTCGGTTCACGAGAATCGCCTTTCAGTTCTGGTGTAGAACTTCATAAAGGGCTCGATATTGCCACAAGAATGGGCAAAGAAATCATTGCTCCGGCTGATGGTTTTGTAGTTGAAGTAGCTCATCACGCTGAGGATGGCAATATGATTAAAATTGATCACGGTCATGGAATTATCACCAGTTATTGCCATTTATCCAAAACTGCCACAAAGCAAGGTATCAGGATCAAGAGAGGTGATTTACTAGGCTACGTGGGTGACACGGGTCGAAGCACGGGGTATCATCTTCACTATGCCGTTTATTTGAACAAGATTCCCGTCAATCCCAGGAGATATTTGCGTTAATCATCTGGTCGGAATACGAAAACTCAATCTACGGTATATCTGAAAAGGGTTTTAAAAATTATAAATTTTATCTTACCGAGAAGTTCCAATGAATGGTTGAGAACTTTAATTATCAATGATGAAGCTACTAAATCCACCGGTAACTCTACCGGTTTTTTTTAAGGTGATTAATGCTGGGTAAAATACTAAAAAAAATAGTGGGAACAAAGAACGACCGCGAATTGAAGCGTTTGGCCATACTTTTAGATGAAGTAAATAATTATGAACCAGCGATGATGTCTTTGAGCGACGCAGAATTAAGAAGCAAAACTTCCTATTTCAAAGAAAAATTATTAAACGGTTTCACTCTTGATGATATTCTGACAGAAGCTTTTGCCGTTGCCAGGGAAGCATCACGGCGCACCTTATTAATGCGTCCGTTTGAAGCTCAGGTATTAGGTGGCATTGTTCTGCATGAAGGCAAAATTGCCGAAATGAAAACTGGCGAAGGAAAGACGCTGGCGGCAACCATGCCTCTCTATCTCAATGCTCTAGATAGTAAAGGCTGTCATGTTGTTACTGTTAACGATTATCTGGCAAAAAGAGACGCTGAATGGATGGGGCCGATTTATAATTTCCTGGGATTGAGTGTTGGAGTTATTGTCCATGGTATGGATGATGATGAGCGAAGAGAAGCATATCATGCCGATATTGCTTACGGTACAAATAATGAGTTTGGATTTGATTATTTGCGCGACAATATGAAGTTTAGTTTGGATGATTATGTTCAGAGAGAATTTAATTATGCAATTGTCGACGAAGTTGATAGTATTCTTATTGATGAAGCCCGTACGCCGCTGATCATTTCAGGACAATCTGAAGAATCGACGGATAAATATTATAAGATAAACCAATTAATTCCGCGTTTGAGCAAAGATCAACATTACTCAATTGATGAGAAAAGCCGCACGGTTGTTTTAACCGAAGAAGGTGTGGCACGTGTGGAAGAATTATTGAATGTCCAGAACTTGTATGAACCGTGTAACATAGAGACATTACATCATGTGAATCAGGCGCTGCGAGCACATACTATGTTCAAACGCGATGTGGACTACCTTGTCAAAGACGGACAAGTAATTATTGTTGATGAATTTACGGGACGGGTAATGCCCGGAAGACGTTATAGTGATGGTTTGCATCAGGCCCTGGAAGCAAAAGAAAAAGTGAAAATTGAAAATGAAAATCAAACGCTGGCCTCGATTACATTCCAGAATTATTTTCGAATGTACAAAAAGCTCTCCGGCATGACCGGTACAGCCGATACAGAAGCCGCAGAATTCAAGAAAATATATAATCTTGAAGTTTTGGTCATACCTACAAATATGCCGATGATTCGCAAGGATAATAACGATTTAATCTATAAAACAGAGAAAGAAAAAATCAAGGCGGTCATTGAAGAAGTTAAAGCTTTAAATAAGGTGAAGCGGCCGGTTTTAATTGGAACAATCTCCATCGAGAAATCAGAACTTTTAAGTAATTATCTTACCCGCGCCGGCGTCAAGCACCATGTTCTCAATGCCAAGAATCATGAAAGAGAAGCGGAGATAGTAGCCCAGGCAGGGCAGTCTGGCATGGTTACAATATCCACCAATATGGCAGGCCGCGGAACTGATATAAAGCTTGGAGATAAAGTTGCCGATTTGGGAGGCTTGCATATTCTGGGTACAGAACGTCATGAAAGCCGTCGTATCGACAATCAATTGAGAGGCCGGTCAGGCAGACAGGGTGATGATGGTTCCTCCCGTTTTTATCTTTCGTTAGAAGATGACTTATTACGAATTTTCGGCGCAGAGAGAATATCATCTATAATGGATAGAATCGGTATTGAAGAAGATCAGCCTATTGAGCATAAATATATTTCCCGTGCCATTGAAAATGCGCAAAAGCGCGTGGAAGGGCAAAATTTTGATATACGAAAACATCTGCTGGATTACGATGATGTAATGAATAAACAGCGGAAAGTAATATATGAGCAACGGAAAAAAGTATTACGAGGCGCGGACTTATGGACAGATATTGAAGAAATGATTGAAGAAATTATCGACGATCTTTTAGTCGAATTTGTCGGTGAGAAAACTCATCCTGAAGAATGGAATCTCAAAGGACTTGATGATGCCATATTCAAACAGTTTAATCTAAAACTCAACATTAATAATTCGCAGGAACTTAAATCCATTGATTTAATACACGAATATATAGATCAAAACGTAAAAAAACTTCTTCATGAAAAGGAAAGTGACTTTGGTCAAGAACTGATGAATTACTTGATGAAGGTAATCATGCTCCAGGCCATTGATTCTCATTGGAAGGAGCATTTACTGGCCATGGACCATCTGAGGGAAGGTATCGGTTTGCGTGGCTATGCTCAAAAAGATCCCGTGCGCGAATATCAGCGCGAGGGTTATGAAATGTTCATGGAAATGATATACCGTATTAAAATGGATACATTGGAAAAGTTATGTATGGTAAAAATACAAAGAGAAGAGGAAGTGGAAGAAATTAGACAGAAACAAAAACAAGATTATGTATTAAGCCGGGGAGAAGATACGCCGAAAGCGCAAACAGCTAAGCGTGCAAGCAGTAAGGTGGGGCGTAATGAATCTTGTCCTTGTGGTAGCGGCAAGAAATATAAAAAATGCTGCGGTATTTAAGTTATTCAAAGAGGAGTAGCGTCATGGTGATAAATAAAAGCGCGAACAAAATAAGCGTACCCGGTTTTTTGGCAAATGGAATTTCTGCAGGAATTAAAGATGGGCAACAAAAGGATCTCGCCTTAATTTATTCTACAATTCCGGCTAAAGTAGCGGCAGTATTTACTAAAAATGTTTTCAAAGCAGCGCCTGTATTGATAGATGCGGAACGTGTTAAGAGGGGAATGGCACAGGCGATCATAACCAATAGCGGCTGTGCCAACGCAGCTACAGGAAAAGAAGGTTATCAGGACGCACTGGCAGTTTCAGCGGCTGTTTCCGGGCAATTGAAAATTAAGGATGAACTTGTGTTATTGGGTTCGACAGGAGTTATCGGGAAAAGGCTTCCCATCAAAAAAATCAAGGGAGGAATCAGTAAACTAGTTAAAGGATTAAACGAATTCGGCATTGAAGATGCTGAATCAGCGATAATGACAACTGATAAATACCCTAAAATTGCAATACGTAAAGGAATAGTAGGAGCAAAAGATATCACAATTTGCGGCATAGCCAAAGGNNGCCCTGAATACCGTATTTCATCAGGCAATTGACGCAACATTTAACTCCATCAGCATTGATGGCTGTATGAGCACTAATGACACGGCAATCATTTTAGCTAACGGCTTGGCCGGCAATAATCCATTGGAAAGGGCGCAAGCCCGTTTACAGCGTTTTCGCGATATGCTAACTGACGTTTTAATGGAACTGTCTCATGCAGTTGTGAAGGATGGAGAAGGAGCAACAAAGTTTATTTCGATTATTGTAGAAGGAGCTAAGTCCAGATCAGATGCTCGCCGCGCCGCCTATTCTATTGCTAATTCCAATTTGGTAAAAACGGCATTTTTTGGTGAAGATCCCAACTGGGGGAGAATAATCGCCGCCCTCGGTTCTTCAGGTATACCTCTGGAAAAAGAAAGAGTTAGCTTATCGATCGGAAACATGCTGTTGTATTCTCAGGATTCTCCGGTGAATATTAATCCGGCTAAATTAAAAGAGATATTTCAAAAAGACAAAATCGAAGTGCGAATTGGATTAGGAGGTGGCGATAAATCATATAGTGTTTATACATCGGACCTTTCCTATGATTATGTAAAAATCAACGCCGATTATTCAACATGATTAGAATAACAAATATAATAATTTTATTGTCTAAAAACCGTTATTTGAGCTTGATCATTTAGGTTATATGTGTTAATTGCCGCAAAATTTCACACATCCTTGGATTGCCGGCATGTTGCTTATAGTTAATAAGTGTGTCTGGGCAAGTTGATAAGGGTGGAGGAAAAAAAACAAAAAAGGAGAAAAAATGTCAGTAATTTCAATGAAACTTTTACTGGAAGCCGGTGTCCATTTTGGGCATCAAACAAACAAATGGAATCCCAAGATGAAGCCTTACATTTTTGGGGCGAGAAATAACATTTACATTATTGATCTACAGCAAACGGTTGGTATGTTCCAATCAGCATATAATTTTGTTGTTGATACAGTAAGTCAAGGCAAAGATATTCTTTTCGTCGGTACTAAAAAACAATCGCAGGAAGCTATCAAGGAAGAAGCTGGGCGTTGCGGAATGCCTTATGTTAATCATCGCTGGCTGGGTGGTATGTTGACTAATTTCATAACTATTAAAAAGAGTATTGACCGCTTGAACACACTGACAAAAATGTTTGCTGATGATTCTATTAAAGCATTTCCAAAGAAAGAAATAACACAATTGCAGAAAGAGATGGAAAAGCTGGAGAGCGTTTTAGGTGGAATCAAAAACATGAAGTCTCATCCGGCGGCAGTATTTATTGTCGATCCTAATCGTGAGCACATTGCGGTAAAAGAAGCTAAGAAATTAAGAGTTCCTTTAGTCGCGATCGTTGATACGAATTGTGATCCCGATGATATTGATTTTATAATTCCAGGAAATGATGATGCAATAAGAGCAATAAAATTATTCGCCTCCAAATTTGCCGACGCGGTTTTAGAAGGAAAGAAACGCTTTGAAGAGAAACTTTCAGCGGAGTCAAATAAGGAAGACAGCAGTACTGTAGAAAACAAATCTGCCGAAACGGATATCCCTGAAAGTGTGGAAATGGAAAATGATGCTACTAGTACATGACGATACTTACGGTAGATCACGTAAATAAATTAATACGATTTCAAATGTTTTTAGGAGGTAAAGTAAATTGGAAATATCTTCAGCAATGGTTAAAGAGTTGAGAGTAAAAACTGGCGCCGGTATGATGGATTGCAAAGAAGCATTGGCGGCAGTAGAAGGCGATTTTGAACAGGCAATCGATTTTTTAAGAAAAAAAGGATTGTCTGCGGCAACAAAAAGATCATCCAAAGCGGCTAAAGACGGCACAGTTTCTTCATATATTCATATGGGCGGCAAGATTGGTGTACTAGTTGAAATCAATTGCGAAACAGATTTTGTTGCTAAAACAGATGATTATCAGGCAATGGGCAAAGATATCGCGATGCATATAGCCGCCTCAAACCCGCTTTATGTCCGTCCTGATGAACTCCCGGAAGACGCCTTAAATAGAGAAAAAGAGATTTATAGAAGCCAATTACGCGAAGAAGGCAAACCGGAAAAAATTTGGGATAAGATAATTGAAGGAAAACTAAAAAAATATTATGAAGATGTTTGTTTAACTGAGCAGAAATTCATAAAAAATACGGACATAACTGTGGGAATCCTGGTTAGTAATATGATTGCCAAGACTGGTGAAAATATTATTATTCGCAGATTTGCAAGGTTCCAACTTGGTGAGGAAATTAAAAAATAATGGGCGACGAAAATAAAGTCGTTTATAAAAGGATTTTGCTGAAGTTAAGCGGAGAGGCACTTTTAGGCAAACAATCTTCAGGTGTTGATCCCGAAGTGGCTAATTATATAGCAGCTGAAATAAAATCGCTTGCTGATCTTAATGTCCAAATTGGAATAGTTGTTGGTGGCGGTAATATATTCCGTGGTTTAGAGGCCAGTTCAAAAGGTATGGATCGCACTTCCGCTGATTACATGGGAATGCTAGCTACAGTTATCAATAGTCTCGCCTTGCAAAGTGCTTTGGAGATGCATGGTATAGCTACCCGTGTGCAGTCTTCGATCGAGATGCATCAAATTGCTGAGCCCTTTATCCAGCGTAAGGCAATCCGTCATTTAGAAAAAGGTAGAATTGTTATATTTGCCGGCGGAACAGGCAATCCGTATTTTACTACGGATACCGCTGCATCCCTTAGAGCAATGGAAATTAAGGCAGATGTAATTATGAAAGCCACTAAAGTCGATGGAGTATATGACAGCGATCCAGTAAAAAATAAAAAAGCAGTTATGTTCAAAAATATTAAATATATCGACGTATTGACGAAGAACCTTAAAGTAATGGATGCAACTGCAATATCCCTTTGCCGCGATAATTCATTGCCTATTATTGTTTTTAATTTGCAAAAAAAAGGTAATATTCGGGGCGTAATTTGTGGTAAAAAAATTGGAACTTACGTAGGAGAATAATATGAAAGAACTGATATTGAATAATTTCAAAGACGATATGGAAAAGACGATATCTGCTCTGGATAAATCATTCAGCAGGGTGAGAACGGGTAGAGCCTCTGTTACGCTGCTCGATGGAATTAAAGTTGACTATTATGGCACTCCTACACCTATTGCTCAAGTAGCAACACTATCCGTTCCGGAAAGCCGTTTAATCGTTATTGCTCCCTGGGATGCTACGGCACTTGGTTCTATTGAGAAAGCGATTCAAAAATCGGATTTAGGCTTAACGCCTTCAAGCGACGGAAAAGTAATCCGCATTTCTATTCCACAATTAACGGAAGAGAGAAGAAAAGAACTGGTTAAAGTAGTTAAAAAAATGGCGGAAGAGGGGAAAGTAAAACTACGCAANNTTTTAACGGCAAAAGAAAAAGAAATTATGGAAATATAAAATAATTGTCATTTGGATAGGAAATGGGGAGTCAAAAGCTCCCCATTTGTTTTTTAACTCATTGGCATTGAAGGTTTCATTTTGTTCAAATGATTATGACGAAAATTTATCGGGAAAATTTGCCCCAGCATATAGCAATTATTATGGATGGTAACGGACGTTGGGCTAAAAAGCATACAATTGGCCGCATCAGAGGACATAAAAAGGGGGCTCAGGCGGTACATACAACAGTCCGGACATGCCGGGAAATCGGAATAAAATATCTTACGCTTTTTGCTTTTTCCATAGAAAACTGGGGACGGCCAACTGAAGAAATTGAAGCGTTGATGTCCTTATTGGAAGAGTATCTGACACAAGAAACTAAAGAACTGCAGAAACAGGGGATTAAGCTCACAACTATTGGCGAAATTGATCAATTGAAGCCATCTTTGAAAGAAAAACTCTTTTCGGCAAAAGAAATTACGGCAAATAATGATCAGATGATTTTAAACTTAGCTTTGAGCTATGGCGGGCGGGATGAAATTATCGGCGCAGTAAAAAAAATAGTCCAGGATAGCCAGAATGGAAAAATAAATTCAGGCGAGATAAATAAGGAAATATTTAGCAAGTATCTCGATACTTGTGAGATGCCTGATCCCGATCTATTAATTCGCACCAGCGGCGAGTATCGTATCAGTAATTTTTTACTCTGGCAACTGGCCTATACGGAGCTTTACTTTACACCGGTTCTTTGGCCTGACTTTAAAAAGGAAGATATTTTTAAAGCAATTGACAGTTACCAAAAACGCGAAAGG
>PLNU01000133.1 GCA_003142835.1 Syntrophaceae bacterium | reverse complement strand
ATGCTAACTTTCAATATACGAGATCATACACTGACAATAAATTCTGTGGAAGAAAAATATTACAAAAAATCATTCAAACACTTTAACATGATTCGGAACTAAGAAATATTACTTAAAACAAATAAAGCTAAATAATAAAAGGCGGTTCTGATATGTCAGAACCGCCTTTAAAAATTCAAATGGCTAACTCGTGTTTATTTACCATACTGAATTTTTCTCAATTGCGCAGGAGTCTTAACCGCCTTAGGATTATAAAATTTCTTCATTGCTTTTTCATTTTCCTGACAGGATTCATTCAGAAATGCTATTTTGCCATTCTCCTGGAACTGAACAAGAAGTTGATAATAGTATCCGGGATAAGTCTTCCACGGATTATTCGGATCAACCCTCATCCTGGAATGGTAAAACGGTTTTACTTTCTTGGTTTCGTATTTCATTTTCCCGAGTGAATACTCTGTCGTCACATCTTCCATACCTTTGATCAGCTTCTTGATATCGTTTGTTCCCCCTGCCGCCTCAATAGCCGCCTTAAAATGGTAAATGTCGGCATAAGCAATATGCACATGAATCTGCATGGGGATATTCCTCTTCGCTGCTTTTTCCATGAGAGGAATGGTTTTGGATGTCATGGGAACAGTTTCCAAATCGGTAAACGAAGACATAGTCCCTAGCGCCTTGCCGCCGGTCATGGGCCAAAATGCGTGCGTCTGTGCAACACCGCCATAGAAAGAAACATAGATATTCTTAGCCGCGGAATCAGACCATTGTTTGGCAAAAGCGTCCGTATCCGTAAACCAGGAGCTTACAAAAAAGATCAGGTCGGCTTTTTTATCGGCAATTTCCTGCAGAATAGGTATGTATAAAGTCCCGCGCGGTTTAACTGCTTTACTATACACAACTTCCAGCCCTACATCCTTAGCCATTTTTTCCCAGGTCGGCAGCTTCATGTAGCTAATTCCTTTTCTCCACTGGGTCGTCCAGGCCAGGTCTTCCCAAAGAATAGCGATTTTTTTCACCCCCAGGTCTTTTTTCCAGGCTTTCTCCATAATGTATTTTGTTTGGGCATAATGAGCCGGTTCTGGATCCCAATCCCTAAAGCAAAAATCGTATTTCGGGGCTTCATCTATAATGCGCGCCGTTAATTCGGAACCCATCGGACCATTGAAGACGAGAACATGAGGATATTCCTTAAAAAGATTACCTGAGTTTTCCTGCAGCGCCAGAGAAATCTCTGTACGACCTTCAACGGAAACAAATGATGCTTTATCTTCGATAATCAACTTTCTTGCCGCTTCGACGGACAGCGAAGTGTCTCCCTTGCCATCTTGGACAATATACTTAACGGGCCGTCCCAGAATACCACCGGCAGCGTTAATCTCATCAACCGCCATCTTCTGGATATCCATGCAAGGTTTTGTTCCGGGAGAGGCGACCTGACCAACATAACCTATAACAATGGGCTCCCCTTTCGGTTGTGAGAATGACACTGATGGCAGTAACATCACCATTACGGCTATCACCAATACTGAAACGATGACGCCACTTACACTTACACCTTTCTTCATCATGGCTCCTCCTCCTTTAAAAATATTTCCAGTTTAAAAAATACCCGTCCCTACGGAACGGACCTTCTTTTGCACGTATTGAATATTTTACACTCCCTTGAGGTACTTGTCAATGATATAGTCATTATCTTTGCCAATCTCGCAGGAAACCCACTTCACGCGAGGAGGTGATTCGGACATTTTGACAAAGCTAGAGCTTAGATAGTATTTCCCCAAGTCCTTATCCTCAACTTCCTGAAATGTTTTGCGAATTTGCCACTGTTTATTTCCCATAGCTTTTTCGGGTGTCATGACTTTCATAATGATAGGCACACCACCACCCCGCCATTTGGACCGTGCTGACTTCTTGCTGTAGTTCAAGGCCATCTTAACTAAATCATCGGCCGTGTGTTGCATGGTCACTTTTTCAATGAGTTTATGAAGGTGTGTCGCCTGTTCCAGAATGTCCGGTATACGATCCGATGTATATCTCCAGTCGTCCTCAATCTCCCACAAGCCCAAAATCTTAAGCAATGCCCTAAAATCATGGTCTCTGGGAGCGGCAATACAAACGAAGCCGTCCTTGCACTTCCAATGGCCATACGGATATAAGATGAAATCCAGAACACCAATCCTTGGTCGCGCCTTTTCCCATGTATAGCCGATTGTGGCGGGAATTCCGACCATGGAAGAATAGGCATCCATGCTCGCCACATCCACCATCTGTCCCTGCCCCGTATTCTGCCGGTGAATAAGAGCCACAATTCCGGCAAGTGCGGCGCTGAGCCCTGAAATATACCAGCCCGCCCACATTCCCGCGCGTAACGGCCAGTTATATGGTTCTCCCGCATCCGGTACGTCTCCCATTTCCGCGGGAAGTCCCGATCCCGCCTGAGAAGTTATATCCGAATCCGGCATACGGGCAAACTGCTTTGCTTTATCGGTATATTGTCCGTAAGGAGTAATAGCAATATAAATAAGACCGGGGTTTTCTTCTTTGAGCTGCCGGAATCCTATCCCCCAGGAATCCATGTCACCCGCGGGAAAGGTCTCTATTACCACTGCCGCTTTTTTGGCCAGCTTGCTGAAAATCTTCCGGTCATTATCGTTATTCTTGATATCCAGCGTCATGTAGCGTTTGTTTCGCGCTTCAAACATGAAGGGAATGCCGACACCTTTGACATTGGCGCCAAAGGGCGTCATAAGGCGGGCAGGATCTCCTGCGGGCGGTTCGATTTTAATTACTTCGGCGCCGAATTCGGCAAAAAAACTGGCGGCAATAATTCCCGCAAAGTTTGCAGAGCTTACGTCCAGAACCAGCACATCGTCCAGAACNNGTGCCGATAACCTTTTTCTTTTCCAGATCCTTGATCTCCTCATCCGACAGGTCGAGAAACTTTTTCAGCACAAGCCTGTTGTGATAGCCGAGCGGTCGGGCCAGCCACTTGGTGCGCGACGGAGTCCCGCTGAGTTGTGCCGAAGGTCCGGCAATCATTAATTCGCCGTACATGGTATCCTTGAACAGGACAACGCTGCCCCGGGCGCGACGCCACGAATCGTTGCAGATCGTGTAGTCGTCTTCAACTTCCGCAGCCGGAAAAGCGTGGGCATTGGCGATGTCGATGACTTCGTCGCAGGTTTTAGTCTTTACCCAGTCGCTCACAATTTCCGTGAGAACCCTGGCATTTTCGGGTTTTAATCTTGTCAGGTTGCTGGTGAAGCGATCATCGGAGAGCAGATCTTTTCTATTCATGGCATTTAACAAGCCGCTGAACTGCTCTTGACTGGTGCAGGCCAGAGCCAGAAACTTTTTATCTTTCGACTGGAGAATCGCTGCCGGCACCATGGCGGGATCCGAATTACCGGTCCGGCCGATTTCTCCGCCTGTGATACTGTGGTATGTATAATTAGGCAGAAGGCGCATCAAAACCTCGGTCTGGGCGACATCGATATATTGTCCCTTTCCCGTTTTCTTCCTGTAATAAAGCGCCATCATAATGGCCAGAGCGCCGAAATTGCCCGGCACAAAATCGCCCAGATAATCAGGAAGCTTATAGAATTTATCGGTTCCGGGATATCCGTTGAGATTTAAAACGCCGCTGGCGGCCTGGGCCAGGAGATCCCATCCCGGGAAATAGCGCAGTGGACCATACTGGCCGTAAGTAGAGCAGCTCAGGAAAATAATTTTGGGATTAATTTTGCTGATCTGAGAGTAGCCGATCTTCCATGCTTCCGCCGTTCCGGGGGCAAAGTTTTCAATGACCACATCGGCCGTTTCGGCCATTTTGTAAATCAGTTCCTTAGACTTGTCGAGTTTCAGATTTACGGAAAGGAAATATTTGTTTTTGGTTATATTGTGCCAGATCGGATTGGAGTGTTTCCAGTATTTCCCCCAGTAGGTTGCCGGTCTCCAGAGATCTCCGAAGAAGGGCAATTCCAGCTTGATGACCTCCGCACCGTAATCGGCCAGAAGTCTGGCGGCAATGGGGCCAAAAATCACGTGAGAGAAATCCAATACGCGAATACCCTTCAGTGCCTCTGGTTTTGCGGCAGCTTCCGACGGATTAAACAGCTTTTCAGTATAAGAAAAATAGTCTTCCATTCTTTATCTCCCTAAATAGGCCTTTTTCACTAAATTATTCTTCATCAGGTTTACGGCCGTATCTTCAATGACGACTCTGCCGTCTTGAAGAATATATCCCCTGTTGGCCAGTTGCAGTGCGCGTAAGGCGTTTTGCTCTGTAAGTAAAATGGTGAGCCCCGCATCCCGGAGCTTTGCCAGTGTTTCATAAACCTCCTCCACGATCAGGGGAGCAAGACCTATGGATGGCTCATCCACCATAATCAGTTTGGGTTTAGCCATCAGGCCCCGGCCGATTTTAAGCATCTGCTGTTCTCCTCCGCTGAGAAGTCTGGCTACCTGGTTGGATCGCTCTTTAAGAATAGGGTATAGACTATAGACATAAGCCAGCGTTTCTTTTCTTTTTTTCCAGGAAGCGCGGCTGTAAGCGCCGAGGAGTAGATTTTCTTTAACTGTCATGTAAGGAAACGCCCGGCTCCCTTCCGGTACCAGCACAATACCAGCATCCACGGTTTCATGGGGAGGTAAATTCAGAATTGGTTCCCCCCGAAAGATTATTCGTCCCGTTGGGTATTTCATCAGTCCCTGGATAGTATTTAATATAGTGCTTTTGCCCGTTCCATTAGAACCAAGGATAGTTACAATTTCATACTCCTTTACATAAAAGCTTACATCATGGAGCACCGGGATAACGCCATAAGAAACATTAAGTTTATCGACTTCAAGCATAAGTCTTCCACCCCCTCCCCAGATAGGCCTCAATTACCTGCTCATTGTTTACAACCTCATCCGGGGTCCCTTCGCTCAGTTTTTCGCCGTGATTGATAGCGATGATCCGGTCAGCTGCTTCCATGAGTACCGCCATGACATGCTCGATCCAGAAGATAGTTATTCCAAACTGTTCCTTGGCCCGGGCAATGAGTCGAATAGCATTACTGGCTTCACCCGGATTAAGCCCGGCCATAACCTCGTCAATAAAAAGCAACTTTGGGGTTGTTGCCAAAGCACGGGCTAGTTCCAGCATCCTTAATTCATAAAAAGTAAGATCACGGGCCAGAATATTTCTTTTGCTGAAGAGCCCTACGAACTCAAGATAATGCGTTGCATTAACCAAGGCATCTTCGAAGCTCTGGTTAATACGCTTCTTGCCGCACAGGGCAGAGGTAGCCACGCCCATGAGAGCAGTCAGTTCGGGGAACGGCCGTGGGATCTGATAAGTGCGGGCAAGCCCCATATGCGCCCGCTGATAAGGCTTCATATTGGTAATGTTTACCCCGTTCATTTCGACCTGTCCTGAATCGGCGTTAAGATAGCCGGAGAGCACATTGACTACGGTTGATTTCCCCGCGCCATTGGGACCGATAAAACCGACGGTTTCACCTTCGTGAATCTCGAATGATAGATTATTTACCGCAACAATGCCCCCAAAAGTCTTGGTCATATTGTTAACTTTCAGCAGTTCCGACATTTATTAATTTACCTCCGCACATGTATTGTTGGGAAATATTCTCTATAACGACGTTTACGATAAATCCCAAAAAGTCCTTCCGGAAGCGCGAAAAGAAGGATTATAAGAATTACAGGGAATACAACCGCCTGTATCGGCCCCATAGTTCGAATCAGAATCATCTCTAAAAAGGCGACAAAATAACCGCCGACGACACAGCCAAATATCGTGGTTCGTCCCCCGATCATCATAGCTAAAAATATTTTCAGCATGAATGTAAACGTAAGATAAGTTTGTCCGGCAAATGAAGAAAAATAATGGGCGTAAAACCATCCGGCAACCCCAATCATACCGGCGGAAAAAACGAAGGAAATGATTTTAACTTTGTTTATATTTACGCCAATACCATGCGCTACTTCTTCGTCATCATTGATGGCAGCCATAATCAACCCATAGCGCGACTTTACAACCTTGTTGATGATCCAAAGGAACAAAACCATGATGACGATGGAGATGTAAGCTATAACCAGGAAGTTTATTCTGGCATTCCCCAAATCCAGAAGAGGCTTGATCCCAAAAAGTCCGGTGTCCCCCTTAAAGATATCGGTATAGATAATGGTAACTTCAAAAAAAACGAAAGGCAAAAGCAGGGATAACAAAACGTAGTAGAGGCCTCGGGCCACAATCACCAAGGGACTATAGAGAATTGCGGTAAACAAAGTCACGATGATGGCAAACGGCAATGTAGCCAGCGGGCTCCAGCCATAAGCTATGCTGAGCAGGGCAGCTGTATAACCTCCAACGCCAACGAAAAAATTCGGACCAAAATTAACGCGGCCTGTGCCTAAAGTCATCAGCGCCATCGGCATGGCAATTGCGGCTAAGAGATTTGCCGAGATCATAGTATTGATAAGCCCGGGGCTTATAAAATAAGCAGCAGCCGGAAAAATAAGCAGCAGAGTTACCCAGAGGATGGAATTCCGCCAGTATCTTGGCTCAATTATCCATTCCCATTTTTTGCCCTTAAGTCTGATTGTAATGCGATCTCTTTTTAATTCAAAGTCTACCATAACGACTCACTCCTTGTTAACCCCTGCGGCCTTACGATCAAAACGAAGATGACAAGTACTAAGGCTGAAAGCGTCATGAATTTCGGTTCCCCCACAACAAAACACATAACTGCATGGACTGCCCCGATAAGAAAGCTCGCCATAATAGTGCCTTTCATATTACCTAATCCTCCCAGTACAGCAATAAGGATGGCGGTACCCTGATAAAGCTGACCCATTTGCGGGTCGATTGTCCACACTGGCGCTATAATGAGTGTGCCGACAATAACAGGCACTACGACAAGCATCATCGTGAAGACATACAGGCTCTCAACGTTAATTCCGACAATCTTTGCGCTGTAAATGCTCTGGGAGATAGCTCTGATAGCAAGACCTGTCCTTGTTTTAAGAAAGAATAAAACGAAAAGTCCGGTTAAAAGAAGCGCGATAATTGATCCGATAACAAGCTGGGTAGAAACAATAACTGATCCGATTTGTGTAGTTCCTCTAATTAACTCTGTTTGTAAATAAACACCTACTTGTATCGGATATTGGTAATTGATGGCTTGCTCAATTATGACCGTTAGCAGTAAAAGAGCGACCAGCATCTCCAGTTCTTTATCAAGGTATTTTTTGATAATTCCTTTATAGATGAGGAATGCGATAATAAATTGAACCGCGACCATACCGAAAATCGCCGGTATCAGGCTCCACCCCAGATCTTGCAAAAACATCCAGGTAATGTAAACCGTTACCGGGAAGATGTAAGCGTACCCCAGATGAAAAATTCTCAATACGCCGCAGATAATGGAAAAACCCAATGAAATAAGCAGATAGATCGATCCTAAAATAAAAGCGTATATTATCACGTTTTGTATAGAAACCCACATATCCCCTACCTTCTTTTCTTTATTTTGCTGCGGGCATCTATCCTGAAAAGTATTAGCTTAAGACAAAGACCAACGCCCATCATTGTAAATCATTTTAAAAACAACTTTATTGATTGCAGGTAATTACGAGTGAATGACACAATAACCCGTTCTCCTTTTTGATCTATTTCAACCACTTTTAGCCGAAGATAACTCAAAAACCAAGACAGCAAAATCATTGCAGTACTTATGACTATCTACAACAAAAACAATTTAAAANNCATATCATTTGATTAATAATCATTTTTCTTTTTTCGAATTTTTTGAAAATTATATTATCTATCAGAAGTTGTCAAGTTAATTTTTTAAATTTTTTTAAAGCGGACAAAATCCTTCTTGACTATTAACCATTAGTGTGTCCATAAATACAAATATGAAATGAGCATGTTACAGGAGCTCAAGAGGTAAGGCATACAAGCCCCTCACTATTTCCTTCCTTCTCAATCAGGAGCCGGATGGGGGTGATTTTGATGCTTTGTGGGCCCCCAGGGGGAAATGAAGGTTTAGCAAACGCCCTTTTGCATTCGAAGGATAACGAGGCGAAGATGCCCCGGCATGAGCCAGGGATAGCATTGACGGCAAAGTTAGCCGATGAATGCACATTGGCATAACGAGAAAGGGGATTAAAATGAACAAAAATTTGTATGTCGGCAACGTGTCCTTTAAAGTCACAGATGATGACCTTAAAACTAACTTTACCGAAGCAGGAGAAGTTGTATCCGCATCAATCATTAAGGACAAGTTTACCGGCCAATCCAAAGGGTTTGGCTTTGTCGAAATGAAAACAGAAGAAGGCGCAACAGAAGCCATCAAGAAATTTAACGGCGGAATGCTGGACGGCAAAGCCATTACTGTCAATGAAGCTCGCCCGAAAAAAGAATTCAGCGGCGGTGGTAACCGTGGTGGTGGTGGTAACCGCGGTGGTGGTGGTGGATTCAGAGGTGGAAACCGCGGTGGCGGCGGCGGCAGATACTAATTAATCAGTTCAAATATAGCACTAAGCGTAAAAAGCCGAGGGGGCAAAATCCTCTTCGGCTTTTTTTCGGGAAATTCTCCTTAACTGCTTTCCACAAAAGGCAGAATATATTTTGTTGCATAAATTAATGATATTCAATTTTTATGACGTTTTATACCATTTCTACTAAATCAAAGATGATATCGCGGCGGCAAGG
>PLNU01000053.1:2481-7546 GCA_003142835.1 Syntrophaceae bacterium | reverse complement strand
TCGGCTTCCTCAACGTATGTACAATACGTCTCGTCGCCTCCTCCTTGCCGCCTCGATATCATCTTTGATTTAGAAATGGTATATAGCTTTTTTGTTTATCATTGCGGCTGTCATATTTTGGATGCATTTATTTGATAATTTATATATTGTTCATTACTGAAATTTTGAATGGGAAAATATTATGGGTCTGATAAGTCTATTGTTTAGTGATCCGGCTGCTTTTGTCATGCTGTCCGTGCTCCTTTTGTATTCGGTGATCTTCCATGAACTTGCTCACGGCTGGGTTGCCTATAAAATGGGTGATCCTACGGCTAAACGGCTGGGCCGGTTGACTCTCAATCCGGTTAAACATCTCGATGTTATAGGGACATTGATGCTTTTGATTATCGGTTTTGGCTGGGCAAAACCTGTTCCCGTAAATCTGGAAAATATTCCCATCGATAAAAGACGCAAAGGGATCGTTCTCGTGTCGGCGGCAGGTATCACTGCCAACATCATTTGTGCTTTTATCGCGCTTTTGTTATTACAACTTTTATCTCCCGGGCACGAAGACATTATGTATAAGATTCTTTCTCTGCTGGCCTGGATAAACATATTGCTGGCCGCGTTTAATTTAATCCCGATTCCTCCGCTCGACGGCTCTAAAATTCTCATGGGTTTCGCGCCGGAATCTGTAAACAGGGTACTGAATCAAATTGAGCCATTTGGGTTTTTTATTGTTATCGGCTTGTTGTATTTAGGTTTCCTCAATCCGGTAATCGAGCTGCTTCAAGATATTATCGTTAAGTTTATATCCTTAATTTTGCACGCGATAGGCGCAGGGTAAAGTATGGATAGACTAAATTATAATTATTAACAAAAAGGAGATAATTTTATGATGACATTTACAGAGCTGTTAAAAAACAGAAGAGCAATCCGTGATTTCCAGGAAAAAGTTGTTGATCTGGATATAGTAAAAGAAATACTCAAGGAATCATGCTTGGCGCCTTCGGCAAGTAATGGCCAGCCCTGTCAGTTCATTATCGTCAACAACCGGCAGACCCTGAAAAAACTCTCTGACGAAAGTAAAAAGAACCTCCTGCAGGATTTTGCCGAAAACAAGACATCGCTCAACCCGAACTATGTGGATATGCTCAAAAATGAAAACTTTAATGTTTTTTATAACGCGCCGTGTTTGATTTACGTTATCGGCTCGAAGAGTGTTCGTTCACTAGACGTTGATTGCGCGCTGGCCGTCAGCTACATTATGTTTGGTGCCGTCCAAAGAGGTTTGGGCACTTGCTGGGTCAATCTGGGGGCATATATCAGAGATCAAAAAATAAAATCCGAATTGGGAATACCTGATGACTGCCGGATCATTGCCCCCATTATTATCGGATATCCGAAAGAGATTCCAGCTGCGTCGGAGCGGCACGCTCCCCAAATTCTCAAGATAGTCAGCTAAAATAAAGATGTCTCTCCGCCTCTGGCGGATTAGACATGACAAAAACAAAACAAATAAATCTTCCCTCCCTTGAGGGGAGGGACAGAGGGTGAAAAGACTTTTTAAGAGCTCATTAAAGAAGTTCGACGAGATTTTTTAAACCGGCAGCAGAGTTTGTTCTCCAGTGAAAACGGATAACTCTTCGTCTGGCATCGATTAGCGCCTGCCAATCGCCTTGAGCCTGAGCGGCTTTTAGCGTTCCGAAAGTGAGAGTTGAATCATCCGCGCCAAAGCGATCAGGGATTTCTACGTCCTGCAAATCATCAGCGGTTAACTGAATAAATAATCCATTTCCGGAATCGCCTTTGTGCAATTGTCCGGTGGAATGTAAATACCTTGGCCCATAACCAATTGTTACCGCAAGTCCATGTTTAGCAAAAATCTTCTCACGCAATTTTCGCAGAGCTTCATCCACTTCCGGCGTTGGGCTTAAATAAACCTGCAAGCAAACATAATCATCTTTTGCGGCCTCAGAAAGAAAAATTTTCAACGCGCCAGCCGGCGAGGGAGCCTGTGGCCCACCGTAAATGACGCATTCCGGAGTTGTCAATGAAGGCAACTCGTAAGGAAGCTCTTTCTTGTCGCGGTAAAGCGCAATCGTCCGGCGGACGTGCGCCTTTGTTGCTTCCACGTCCGGCTGATCAAAAGGGTTAATGCCCAAAATGTGCCCGGCTACGGCTGTGGCCATTTCCCAAAGAAACATTTGATCGCCCAAATCGTAACGATCATGGGGCCTGATAGTAATTACCGGATGTCCGGCTGCGGCAAGGCCAGCGATCTTTTGCGAATTATCGACGGCTCCATTTTGAAAAAAGACAAATAAGCGATCCTGACCGTAAACACGCGGGTCTGCCAATGGTTCATCTAAAACAGGCAGGATTCCTTTTCCCTCTTTGCCGGTGCTCTCCGCAATGAGTTGCTCCAGCCAGTTACCAAGAGGAGCCCACTGCGGGGACATGATGAAGGTAATTTTGTTTCGGCCTCTCTGCGCTAATGTACCCAAAGTGGCGCCTAAAACCGATCCGGTGGCGGCAAGCTCGCCGGAAAAGTTCTCCGCTTTTTCTCTTTGCTCAGCGGCTATCGCGGTTAGCAGGAGTATTTCCACATCAACGCCGATAATCGCCGCGGGAACTATGCCCGGCATGGAAAGAGCCGAATAGCGCCCCCCGATATTTGAATCGCTTAAGAAGACATGCTGTAAAGAAAGCTTATTGCTCAATTCCTCCAGAGAACTGCCTTTGTCGGTAATGATAATAAAGTGGCGGCTGGCGGAACTGCCCATTTTTTCCAGGGTCAAGCTATGGAAATAGTGAAAGAGGGAAGTGATCTCCAGCGTTGTTCCCGATTTCGAGGAAACAAGAAAAAGAGTTTTTTCCAAATCCAGGCGTTGAGTAAGTTGAGAAATTAAAACCGGGTCGGTGGTATCCATGATATGCAATTGGGGATGACCAGCCTCACTGCCGAATATTTTATTGAATACTTCCGCAGCCAGACTTGATCCACCCATCCCCAGTAAAACAACATCTTTAATGCTGCCATTGGTAAAGGGTTCAAGGGTGGCGCGGATATAGTTTATCTGTTCTAATGCTTCCGCAGGAGCGTCAAGCCAGCCCAGCCGGTTGATAATCTCATTCGGAGCTGGTTTCCAGACAGTATAATCTTTCGCCCAGATGCGGGCAATAATATTATCCCGGCGCATTTTGTCCAACGCGCTGATGATTGAATTTCGATATTCTCCCAGAGAATAATCAATGCGTAAATCACTCATTTATTTTTTCCCCGCTAGGAGCGATGGAGTAATTCTTCCGCAGCCGCGATAATCTTGTCAACGGTGAAACCGAATTTTTCATAGAGAACCGGCCCCGGGGCGCTGGCGCCAAAACTATCCATGCCGATGATTTTCCCCGAAAGTCCCACATAATGTTCCCATCCCAGCTTGATTCCCGCTTCAATGGAGATGCGGGCAGTGATGCCGGGCGGTAAAACGCTATGGCGGTATTCCTGGGGATGGCGGTCAAATATCTCCCAACTGGGAAGTGATACCACTCGAACATTGATGTCTTCAGCCGCAAGCTTGCGGGCAGCGGTAAGCGTCATGGAAACCTCCGAACCTGTGGCGATCAGAATCAATTCCGGATTGGCTGACGATTCCCACAAGATATAACCGCCGCGCCTTGTGCCGGATGCGGCATTGCATACGCTTCGATCCAGCACCGGCAGGTTCTGACGGCTGAAAACCAGCGTCGTAGGACCTTTCGTGTTAGAAAGAGCCAGGCGCCAGGCTTCAACTGTTTCATTGGCGTCGGCGGGCCGGATAACTGTCATGTTGGGCACCTGACGCAGATTCATGATCTGTTCGATCGGTTGATGCGTGGGGCCGTCTTCTCCCACGCCGATGCTGTCGTGCGTGAAAACAAAGATCGTACGTACACCCATCAGTGCGGCCAGTCGCATGGGCGGACGCATATAATCGGCAAAAGGCAGGAATGTGGCCGTATATGGAATAATCCCGCCGTGCAGCGCCATGCCTACGGCAATCGAGCCCATGGCATGTTCCCGGACACCAAAATGAATATTGCGGCCTGCGTAGCTCCACGGGCCGCCAACCATGCCGTGCAAACCGGCAGAGGATGTTGTGGGGCTTTGAAAATCACCAAGACCTTTGAGCCAGGTAAAAGTGGATGGGTTCAGATCAGCGGAACCACCGGCAAATTCCGGAATTTTAGCGGCGATTGCCTGTATCACCGACTCCGATGCTTTACGGGTGGCGATATCTTTGGAACCTGCCGGAAATTCAGTCAAAGCCGCTTCCCAGTCGGCAGGCATCTCTCCATTCAGCGTGCGCAGGAATTCAGCTGCTATTGCCGGTTGTGCTTGCTTGAAGGCATTCAAATCATCCTGCCATTTATTTTCGAATTTTTTCCCGCGGGTAAGCGCCTTGCGGAAAAGTTTGCGCGCCTCATCCGGCACAAAAAATGAAGGTTCCGCGGGCCAGCCCAGAGCTGCTTTGGCGCCCTTGAGCTCATCTGCTCCCAGGGGCGAACCATGAGCTTCACAGCTTCCCTGCTTGCAGGGTGCGCCGTAACCGATTGTCGATTGCACGCAAATTAACGATGGCCGGTCGGTATCTTTTTTTGCTTTTTTAATTGCCCGGTCGATGGCGGCAACATCATTACCGTCTTTAACTGTTTGTACCTGCCAGCCGTAGGACTTGAAACGGAGCTCAATATTTTCCGTACAGGAAAGTGCCGCGGAACCGGCAAGCGTAACCTTGTTATCATCATAAAGGACGATTAACTTTCCCAGACGCAAATGTCCGGCAAGCGAGCAAGCCTCACTAGCAACACCTTCCATCATGTCGCCATCGCTTGTCATCACGTAAGTGAAATGATCAACTAATTTCGCCCCATCGCGATTAAAGCGTGCCCCCAGTTGCGCCTCGGCAATGGCCATGCCCACGGCGTTAGCCAATCCCTGCCCCAAGGGGCCGGTGGTTACTTCCACGCCGGGAGTGTGCTTATATTCAGGATGGCCGGGAGTAAGGCTTCCCCATTGCCGGAAATTTTTAATATCGTCGAGCGT
>PLNU01000053.1:0-2465 GCA_003142835.1 Syntrophaceae bacterium | reverse complement strand
GATTTTGCTTTTTCAATGGCATCGGCAGCCAGAAAACGGATAGTATCAATGCACTTTTTCTCTACTTCATTTTTGCTCGACATATAGTCTCCTTAAAATAAAAGATTGTTCATTTAAAACAAACATTCAATTAATGCACTAAAAATTTATAATTTGTGACATATATCAAAATGATTAATGCTTATGCTGCTTTTCCTATTGCTTCAGATTCGTATTCCGGAAACATGATGATAGCAGGATGGACGCCGAATGCAATGGCCAGTTGCAGCGCCCTTTTTTTACCGATGTCTAATCGATTATTTTCCAGCAAACTGATATTTGTTGCGTTTATTCCGCAACTTTTTGCCAGGTCTTCTTGAGTCCACCCTTTTAATTCGCGAAGCATTTTTACAACTTCGCCGGTTGTTAATACCACATGTTGCTTTGCCGGTATAAATTCATTTTTTGCTGTCTTTTTCATAGTTCACCTTAATAATCATGAGCTGTTATTTCTATAACATAAATTGTGACAATATCCTTATCCACTTCATAAATCACTCTATACTGCAGATTTAACCGCGATGAACGTTGACCGCTATGGTCTCCCGTCAATTTTTCATCGTGGAATCCGGGAAACTCCTTTAGCTTTTCAGGCCCATGCCGAAAAATGATGTCCTTCCAGAGCTCATATTTTTTAACAACCTGAGCCGGAAGTTTAGTTATGATCTTTTCCAATTTTTTGTGCTCTCGTATATGCCACATTATTAAATATGATAAGTTATTATTATTGATAAGTCAACATCAATCAATGAAAAAAATGTTGTAAAATAAATGTCAAGAGATTATATATTAGAAACAATAGCTTAGTTTAGTATTTATGCTTGGGGGGAACATAGTTCTCAAAAACAGCAGATTTATTATCATTGCATAGAGCCCAGAAGAAGTCCTCTGAAAATGGAGTTATCCAGAAACTATAGAATAACTTGTTATGTATTGGAACTATCATGTGGATCAGTTTTGACAGACAAGATGAAGGAATATCATCGCTATATGCGTTTAGAGATTCACTTAAGGCGCTAGGAGATGACCCACGCTATTTTAAGTATTGTATTATTTCCATTCACAATGCATTGCAAGCATATGTGTGTATAGCCTTACGGCAAGGCAACAGTTTCAATCATTGGAAGAAACGGGATCTGGAACAATGGCTCCAAAAATACAAAGATGAAGATGAGCTTTTTCTACCAGATCTAGATAGGTTCCTACATCTTTATAAGCGGTTATTTGGTGCCTCAGATAGTACAACTTTCGATAAGATAAGGTGGCTAAATGATACAAGGAATACGTTAATTCATTTCAATATTGATGGGTTATCTTTTGCCGCAGAGAAAGCCTTGGACTGCTGTACGGTGGCGTTTCATAAAGTCATCGAATCAATTGGCTTGGCAAAAGGAATAGTATTTTATGAAGATAGCCAAGAACAAGAATTCTTAGCTTTGAAAAACGAAATAGAATCAGAACTATCGCAAGCAAAATGCATAACGGCGGAGCATCAGTCAATACAATGATTGGATTTGATACGGTGCCAGAAATGGACGACTCATTCAAAGAAAATATATTAATTATAGCCAACCGGATTCGAAAAAACAACGGGCTTCCTGAATCGAAAAATGTAAATGATGCTGCCGTATTACTTCTGACACATATAGTTGCATTTGTTCAGGGAAAATCATCTCATTTCCCGTTCGAAGGTCGTATCGAGAATTCTGACGCTGTTATCGGCGTAGTCTTTCTTTACTTTGTTGGAAGCCAGCTCGTCTTGCACATTGGGCATGCGGGGATGCAACTCCCGATAAATGACGTTATTATAGAGGCAGGCATGGCTGTATTCCAGCTTCTTGATTCTGATAGAGCACTGGAGATTATTCATTCTGGGATGAAGCAATACAAGGCGATAATAAAAGCAGGAGATGCAAGGGAGAATGTACGGGAGTATACGGAAACAATAAGTAAAGCAGTGTTGGCATATGTTATGTCAAAAGACGAAGGATTACTTGAAGCTTTTCGGAGTCTGTATATGACCTTATACAATGCTCAAGACAGATAGGATTACACCTAATGCCCGGCTTGCAGCGGATCGAGGGCTCCCGCTGAAGCCGGGCGTTCAGCTGCAAAACGCGCAAGAAGCTAAGGCTAACAGGCTAGGCTTCATCCTTCAGTCTTATTTTTTAGCTCATCATCCAACCAGTTCATACCAAGTCGCAGTCAAAAGTATACCGCGACGGCAAGGAAGAGGTGACATAGTCGTATAGTGCCATACGTCGAGGAGCCGATGACGATGCCAACAAAGGTAGACGAATGAATGCAACTTGGTATCAGATATTCTTTGCTGCCTTAAATTATCGGTACGGCAACAATCTCCGGTGTTTTATAAGGGCGCCAATTTTTCGGTTTCCGTCGTGGTCATCAATATAATTGACAAAACC
>PLNU01000143.1 GCA_003142835.1 Syntrophaceae bacterium | reverse complement strand
TCTTTAATTTCATGAATATTATTAACGCCTAAGATCAAATTTTGCAAAATCCTAACAAAAGAACTTTCCTTTGTAAAGAAAAAATACAACAAAATGTGTTAATGAAAAAATCATACCACAATATATAGTGATTTGATCTTTTTCCATTAAATTTAGGAAAATTAGAAAATACCTTCCAATTCAGTTCCACATTTCGAACATTTATTTCCCGTAAGATTAGTGCTGACGACATCAAAACCATAGCGTTCAATTAAGCAATTACGGCAATTTGAACAATAGGTGCTCTCGCCCTCATCTCCCGGCACATTGCCATTGTAAACATATTTCAGGCCCTGCAGTTTTCCTATTTCTACGGCTCGATGCAATGATGTCAGCGGAGTTACCGGTACGCCGCGCATTTTAAACTGAGGATGAAAGCGGCTGATATGCCAGGGAGTTTCTTTTCCCAATCCGGCAATGAATTGCGCGATATCCTTCAGCTCTTCGTTGCTGTCATTCAAACCCGGAATAAGCAACGTGGTGATTTCCAACCATATTCCCATCTGCTTCATTTTTATCAGGGCCTTCAAAACCGGTCCAAGCCTGGCCCCGCATTGCTTTTGATAAAAATTATCACGAAAAGATTTTAAATCCACATTGGCTGCGGCCAAATATGGCGCGATCGTTTTGATTGCCTCTACAGTCATAAAGCCATTGGTGACAAATACATTTTTCAAGTCTTCTTTACAGGCAAGTATTGCTGTTTCATAAGCCAATTCAAAATAAACTGTAGGTTCGGTATAGGTATACGCAATTGTTTTTGATCCGCTTTTTTTAGCCCGCTCCACTATCTCAGCACAGGGAATATCTTCGCCCATAATCATGAGAGTGGAACGCGGCATTTGCGAAATTTCATGATTTTGACAAAAATCACATTTGAAATTGCAGCCGACAGCAGCGATAGAATATGATCTGGAAGCTGGATATACATGAAAAAACGGTTTTTTTTCTATAGGATCAATATGTTCCGCGATCAGAGTTCCGTAAACAAGTGAATACAGAACGCCATCCTTGTTCTCCCGGACACCGCAAATGCCCCTTCTGTCGGGCTTGATTGTGCATCGATGCGCGCATAAATTGCAATGCACTTTCTGATCCGCGAGCTTCTCGTAGAGCATTGCCTCCTTGATCATTTATCGGCCTCCTTTAACATTCCCCGAATTGCCTCGGGAGCTGTTCTCTGCGATTCAGGTTTGAGCTCATATGATTCCATAATGGGACTTTGCACAGTCCGGTAAGTGTATTTTACCGGAAATATTAAACCGGCAAAAGCACCGAATGGATTTTTCCTCAATGGGAATAGTTCGTCCAGTTCGCTAAAAAAGTCATAAACAATAGATGGGAAATAGATGACACTCCCCCATGAAATGGAAGGAGAGCCGATTAGGCCAGCCACCATTGATTTAATTTCGTCATGGCTAAAAAAACGGATATTAGAAGTAAGAGGGAAGCCAAAAAGTTCCTTCAAGCGTTGCTGTGACCCTGCAAGAGAATAATTATTCAAGAAACCGACAAAAACCCGGCCCCGGCAGACCCTGATAGCTTCAGCTAAAGCTTTTTGAGGATTACAGGAAAGTTCCAGAGAAGTAATCAAGGTTACAATATCAAACTCGTTGTCGGAAAACGGGAGGTCATCAGCTTTACCTAGAATCAATTCAGTACTATCCCCAAGCTTGTCCCGGGCAATTTTAAGCATTTCGGCGGAAGAATCAATACCTGTGACAGTACACCTTTTTTCGCGGAAAAGCTGCAAATAATTACCTGTGCCACAATCAACACCGAGCATTCTCTCACCAGTACGGGGAGCGACTAAATCTAAAATTAGCTCTTTTTGCCTGGAAAAAATGTAGCGACCCAGAATTGTTTCCAATCGTTCATCGGATAATTTAGCTGCTTTTTGATCGAAAACCATTTTGCCGATTCCTTGATGATGAATCTAAATTATACCTTATTTTGAAAAAAATGTATCTTCTTGATTACTGATTTCAACCACCAATTTCAGACATATCCCGATGGCATTTTTTAAGATGTCTATCAGAGCAATCCAAATCATGATGTTTTGGCTTTAATAATATCGCTTCCCGAATAAGTCTTTCCAGTACAGCATCACTGCAATTCTCAGAGAGTGCCTTTTTTAGATCGATTTCTTCCTCTTTGAGCAAACAGGCCCGTAATCTGCCATCGGCAGTCAACCGTAAACGATTACAGGTCGAGCAAAAGTGACTGCTTACCGGATTAATGAAACCGACCTCTCCGCGCCCTCCTTTAATCCTGAAGATTGTTGCAGGACCAGCTGATTTGCTTTTTTTTACCTTTAATTGCTCCAATTCATATTTACTGCTGATCTTCTGTATTAATTGAGTCATGGGAAAATAATCTTCACCATGATCAAGATTACACTGCCCCATAGGCATCAATTCAATAAAGCGCACTTGAAATGGCTTATCCACAGCCAATTTTGCAAAGGCAAGCACCTCATCATCATTGAACCCTTTGATGGCAACAGCGTTAATTTTTATCGGTGAAAAACCAATTTCTTCAGCTTTGGCTATTCCGCGCAAAACTGCGTCTAAATTTCCCCCATTGGTTATATGAAAATACTTTTCTTTGTCCAGCGAATCGAGGCTAATGTTAATACGGTGGATACCGGCATCAAAAATGCCCTGAGCATATTGCGCCAAAAGAATACCGTTGGTTGTAAGGCTGATATCCTGCAAACCGTTAATTTTTTTTAATTCAGCGATAAACTCAATAAACCCGCGGCGCACTAGCGGTTCACCACCTGTTATTCGAACCTTTATCATCCCTAACTTTACGGCCATGGAAACTATACGAATTATTTCTTCATACCGGAGAATATCATCATGTCCTTTAAGAGATATCCCTTCTTTGGGCCGGCAATAGCTGCAGTGCAAATTACATCTATCTGTTATAGAAACACGCAGGTAATTTATTTCCCTGTCAAATTTATCGAACATTTTTTCTGTGACTTAACTTTCTCATTACTTTCGAAATGTGAATAATCAAATAGCATAATAAAAGCAACAATACAACTTGGACTACCACCCGTAAATGTTTCTTGACAGGGTGCTTATTCTCTATTAAACAAAAACAACAGCAATTTCCTCGCCTGTTGTTTTGAAAAAGATCTCGTCAGAGCACGGCAATAAAAACTGGAGTTATTATGGATAAAATACCTATTACTAAAAAGGGATTTGGAAAATTAAAAAAGGATTTGGAAACATTGAAAAACAGATCAATCCCTGAGAATATCCGCGATATTGAGATTGCCCGTGCACACGGCGATCTTTCTGAAAATGCCGAATATACTGCCGCCAAGGAGAGACAATCTTATCTCCATGGAAAACTACAAGAATTGGAAAATAATCTCGCGCTGTCAAATATTATTGAACTAAAGGGAATAACTAGCAACAAGGTCGTTTTCGGCTGCTTTGTTACAATAACCGATACCGATAGCGGTGAAGAAATTAAATATCAGCTTGTTGGCCCCCTGGAATCTGATATTAATAAAAACACCATCTCCGTAACATCACCTATCGGCAGGGCACTGATTGGAAATAGCATCGGCTCTGAAATAAGTGTCAAAACACCCGGTGGCACACGTAATTTTGAAATCATTGATATCTCTGCTTAGAAAGATGTCTGAAAAGCGTTATCAAGAAAAAAAGGTAGCACATTTTGCAGATGTACTACCTTTAAAATTTTCAATATATTATCTGCTATTTTTCGGCAACACTGATGCGCGTTATTGAGCGAAGTAGGGCCAGATGGACTTTTTCATATTCATTGTCTTCCTTGACTAACTGAGCCAAACGGGCCTCGGCAACTTCCTTAGCCTTGCGCGCCCTATCTTTATCAATACTGTCTGATCTCTCGGCTGTTTCGATTAAAATGGTAACTTTATTAGAGGTCACTTCCGCATATCCGGTATTGACCGCGTAATAAGATTTTTTACCATCTTTGGTAAAATTCAACTCACCAATTTCGATTGA
>PLNU01000186.1 GCA_003142835.1 Syntrophaceae bacterium | reverse complement strand
AGAGGTTTTGGGCAAGCCATATAGAATTGTCTCCGGTTCCACAGCCAATTTCTAAGACTTTGCAGCTCAGAATAGGTTTTTTGGTCACAACTTCGATAAGATTGAAATCTGGCTGGCCAACGTCCCAAGGAGTATCCCCTGATTTGTATCTTTCTCTGTAACGCTCTTCGATTGTCATCTGATAACACCTTATAGAAATGTCATATAACGATTGAGCTCACGGGGAGGCTCTGAAGCATACAAAAGTGTTACCTATCTCCCCGTTCGCTCACCTTCATTGTCGAGCTTTACCGCTGATTTCGAGTATTTGTACACGAAGAACCAAGGTCTTGTTTAGCATTTTTTCTGTGAAATCCCAAGTACCACTTCTGTGCTGACGCATGATCCATTCAAGTGCATCGTTCTTGGCTTCTAAGGTATCTAATATCTCCGCTGTACCTGATCCAATGACACTTTCGTATTTTGCTCCCCAGCTGCAAGCTTGTTCCGACGTGATAATATCATGAAGGATATCAAACTCGAAACATACACGATTATTCCTCTTGATAATGTCAATTTTTCTTCCTTCACGTGCGGCATGAAAGTAGAGAAAACAGCCATCATAACCGAAACTGAGAGGAACAACATAAGGCTGACTCTCGTCACACATTGCAAGATGACAAACTCGGCAACGTCTAATGATGCCGTCAATAGCTTTCCTGTCTGTTATTTCTCTGTCGTTACGACGCATTCTTCATTTTCTCCAGCCAACGAAAAAATCAGCCGGAGCGTTGCGATCGGCTGGATTGATTTGTTAGACATTTTTTTATTCTGCAAGTCCTATTGCTTGCATGTAAGCAATAGTAGGAACTTGTACTATTGAAGTCATACCTACACCAGCTCCAGATTCATAAAGTTTAATCATGTTTCTGGCGGTTTTTGTAAAAACTTCTATACACTCCTTGTCATCTCGCGTCATGGTAATTGCACATTGCATAAGAGCTAATGTAGAATAAACAGCTTGTTGTTCTGTCCCTTTCGACGGCAACCAAGTTTTAATGTTTCTTTCAAATGAGCCTTTTGCATAGAATTCCCCGGTAAATTTGATATTTCCTTTTAATATGCTGGAATTATATTCAATAACATCATCAAAATTAGCCTTTTGAAAACAATCGGTATCTTCTTGTATATCGTTTTCCACAATTTTTGCCATTGCGCCTATCGCAACATTGGCGCTTACATTATTTGGATAGCCTAAGTTGTAAATCATTTTTGCTTCATAACAAGCCCACAGCCTTATATAGTCAGGAGCAGATATGATTGGGACATTTTTATTTAAATTTACGCCAACTTTATTTCTATCATCAAAGATGATTTCGAAAGACAATACTTTTTTTCTTCCGCTGAGTGTTTCAAGGAAACCCATTATTTCATCCTTTTTATTTTATGTCTAACACAAAAACCAGCGACTATTAGCCTTCCGCTGGAACGGTTTGTTAGCACATTATTTAAATATCATAACAATCCCTATGATTAGCAGGACTAACCCGATGAGGCTGAGCCCCATGTTTATACGTGTGATCCAATCGGGTACAGCTTGGGCTTCGTGGGACATAATGTCATAAAATCCACCACTGTAATTATTTCTTCGTTTGGCGGCTTCCGTAACGTAATTATGCATCACACCCCAGGACCAGAAACATCCAATTGCTGCTATAATTGCAAGGACCATTAGAAAAGCATGCTCAGTTTTGAATAGTAGTAACGCCGCAATGCAACATATTAAAATAGAAAACCACCCCATCTTTGATTTCCTTTCTTGTTCCAACGAAAAGCTCACGGGAAGGCGTGCGTGCACACCGATCCCGTGCAGCGTATTGTTGTACATATTCTGTTTATTTATTTTGAACTTTTTATATCTGTGCCTGTATAGTGGCAATCTTGAATCTCTGTCTTAGCTATATCGGGATCTATCAATTCAGGGTAGACATGGCCAACAAAGAAGCCCATTGATATATTTAAACGTACAAAACGCGTTTGTCCACTTTCCAACAATAAGGAGAGCTTTCTATCAACTTCCGTAGATGTCAATATTTCATAAGCCCCAGGTTTCCTATCAACATAAAAGAAACCTCTTGGTACGGCGCTTCCGACGACTTCACCATTTAGCTTGACATCAGGCTGAACTGCAGCACCCATGACGACCGTTCGATATATATAAATCCTACCAGTATCCGGTCCGACAGATGATACAGTGGGCATTAGCTCGGTGTATTTTGGCCCTGTAGTTGCGCACCCTAAAAAAAATAATGATACCAAAAACACACACAAAAACTTTAATAATGATTTCATATCTTCCTCCTTGTTTATGGGTTATATTGGATTTCCTTAAAAGATAATGATATTGAGTTACTTAAAGGCGAAAAGGTTCGTTCAACAGGCAGATAGAATCCAACAAGCCTCTTCAACTTAACAACGATAAAGGCTTCGTGGATATTGGAACCTTCTATAGTCAATATCTGATCCTTCGTTCTGTAAACACTGCCTTCAGGCGTTGCACCCACACAAGCCCACCTAGATCCCTTCTTCAGAGATCGACTGTAGCCTGTATCTAGATTAACCGTGACTTCTTTTTCCAGTTCAAACGCATTAATACTGGATGAAGTTGACTCAAATTTTGTTGGAATTTGCTTCATGCGCACGACATCAAATGCGCATGCATGAAGTAAAAACAATAAAAGACAGCCAACCATTACTCCTGTCGCTTGTTTCATGTTCAACCTCCTTCTTTATGTATTCACAATGTTTTCTATTTTGTTATTGATGACTGAATATGCTGCTATTGCTTTAATTATCATTTCTTTATGCGTACAACGAAGAAATCAGCCGGAGCCGGGCATGCCCGGCGATCGGCTGGATTGCCGGGTTAGACCGCGGGGCTCTTCTTGGATTGAAAGCCGACTCGTTGGTGGCTGCCATCGCAGAACGGCTGATTCTCTGTGGCGCCGCACCTGCAGAGCGCTGCGCGGCCCGCGCTGACGATTTGTTTTCCGCTTTCGTCCAGGAGTTGGAAAGCACCCTTCACAAGAAGTGGACCATTCGTGCTCGTCTGAATGGTCGTCTCGACCTCCCCGCCACGCTGCTCTGGGGTCGGTTCAGTCCGATCCTCCAGAACGTACTTGAGCGCTCCAGACGGACACCGGTCGATCGCTGCCGCCACCTCGGCAACCGATGCAGCCGCGGGCTGCACCCAGCTCCGCCGCCGTGTGTCGAAGACCGCGGGCAGCGACGCCAGGCACTCTTTGGAATGAATGCAGACATTCGGATCGAAGGTGACCGTGATCCCGGGTGCTGTGTATGA
Source organism: Syntrophaceae bacterium (assembly GCA_003142835.1). GTDB lineage: Bacteria > Desulfobacterota > Syntrophia > Syntrophales > Smithellaceae > FEN-1160. The sequence continues at coordinate 19,832 of PLNU01000186.1, read as the reverse complement.
CTGTACTCGCTTCATGACTATCTCCACTCGCTCGACGCTGATGCGATTATTTGCGGTCTAACGACAAGCTCAGCGAGCCGCGCTTTTTTGCGGATTCGCTGCAGCGATTTGTTAGGTGCTTTAATTTCTCGGTACTCATTTCAAAAAACCCTTTCCATGTGAAGCTGAAAATTACCTAACTTTGAACAACCATTGACGTTGTTTATGATATCAGTAAAGTGACCGAGTGGCATGAACGACTCGGAGGGCGAGAAGGAGTATCGATAATGGCGACCTCGCTCACAAATGTACTTTACCAGATTAATGCCTCTTGGATTTAGTGTACTGGCCCAAAGTAATGCAGTATCAAGATCAGTCTTGCTGGGTTGATTGCAACTGTATCTTTTAGGATTAGGATTGGGATGGTTGTGAAACATAAGAACAGAAGAATATCCGTTCTCCAAAGCCGTTTCAAGAACTTGATCGACAGAGAGGTGTATGGAGGCTGAGGAATTATTGTGGCCTTTGTTTACCCACAAGTGGTTCACCTGTTTTTGTTTTTCAAATGCAACTACAATCCATTCGTGCTTTTTGTATTTCAGCAAGCCTGCCATAGAGGAGGCAACGGAATAGAGTGGCAAGTCCACTCGATAGAAGACGCCGCGAGGGTTAAGTGACTTTTTGAACACAGGATTTACGGTTAGCTCGGTGCTGTCAACATGGAAATAGGCATCAACAGTCTGCTTTCGACGTTTTTCACCTAAAGCCCTGACTTCATGGTCTTTGAGCGGCCGTAAGTGCAACACAATAAAGAGTATGATTCCAACGGAAACTATTGCAAGGAAGTATTCCACTATCCAATCCTATCTATTCTTAACTGTACCTAATTGTTATGAGTTACTATTCCGCATTTAATAAACATCTCTTTCCAGGCCTTTTCGACTTTGTCAGTGAATTCCCATAGACCAATAATTTCACCAACTTCACCCATGATAACGATATCAAGATTATCCCGCTTCACTCGGTTGATTGCGCCAGTTTCTAAGTTCTCATAGAAATCAATCATGGAAGAAGTCGATAGAAACACGGAATAGGTTATCTTTTTCTCTTCGTTGTATTTATTTAAACCGAAATGCTTACTTGCGTTGGCAATATCGTGGCACATCTTCAGCACATTATATGAGTCACATGTATCATTAACGGTTTGCTTAGAGAACCTGCAAGAATTGTCTTTAATTACCCATTCTCTGAGAGAATGTGCAGTCACACAGTAATCGAAGAAATTGTCGCATAGGTCAGTCTCGTTTTCACTTTTTAGTGCTTTCAGAAGACGTTCTTTATCCCTACGAAGTTTCTCAAATAGCACTTCTGGCGACTCAAATTTACAAATTAGTTTCTTACTCATTATCGACTCCTAACAATTAATATACGTGACCCTTTATATACTGGCTTGAAACAACATCTGTTCTTTGAGTGATATATTTCTACACGAATATTTATGTAAAATCAAATAATTATTATTGAAGTCTTACGTAAAAAGTGTTTATTATTATCAGTAAAAGCGTAACACGTATAATCAATGATTATTGGCAAATGATGGTCAGGTTGAAAAATTTGCACCTCACCAGGAGCGAAAAGATGAATCATATTTTGCCTGAGTTTCAAAAGTTTGTTACCCAACGCAAACTGGCCCCGGAAAGCCAAATTCCTTTTTACGCCCACTGGGCAAGCAAGTTCCTGCGGTTTTCCAATACACGGCAAGACAAACCATTGGATTTAAGAATCCAAATGTTTCTCGATGTTCTGAAGCAAGACAAGAAACTTCAAGATTGGCAATTCACGAATTAAACCTGGCGCTATCCTTTGGCGTTTTTAGCGGTAGTATCCGCTACCGACAACCCATCCGAATGGTTTAAACAGGAGCACGTATGATCTTTTGGGTTGAATTGTGGTCTTTCCCTTCTTCGAAAACAAGTAGTCGACATACCCGCCACCGGCTTTCCCTTTTGCCAGAAAGTCTTTTATATAGTACGTGCCCTTGGGGTCCTTGTCTTCAAGCCGATTTCTTCCCTCCACATCCTTTCGTCCGTACAACACCACATTGACGCCCTCCGTCGTATCGGCCCAGAAATATCCTTCGGTACCGTACCTAAGTTCCCGCAGGAGGTCGGCTCCAAGCTGTTTTGCCTTCTCAAGGGTCATTTCCCCCCTCTGCTGTTTTGCATGGATTGCCTGAAGCATACTGACCGCAGTTTCTACCTGACTTTTGATTAGCATGTCCTGAGCCGCAGAATTATCCGGCCTTTCAGCCTGCGCAAAAGTAGAAACACACAACACTGCCACACTTAGAAGACCCGTCAACACTGCCATCAATGCTCTTTTCATATTCCATCCTCCTCTTGAGTTAAGTTGTTTTCCACCCAACGTGTGCCTTCACCGTTTTTCGACCTGCATCCGCGCGGGTTGAAAATTTGAAAATAGCAAACTCGCTGCCTATTTCCTCGAGTATTTTCTCAGTATAACAACGTGCAAGATATATAGCAACATTCCGGGCGAGAGCTTTGCATAACTGCATAAAACCACCAATATTGTCATTCCCACGAAGGCGGTAATCCAGTATTATCAATGGTTTCCTGGATNNAGAGGCGTTTTGCAAAGGTCTCCGGGCTTCATTGGATACTGTCCCTATGCGGTGAACGAGTCGCCTTCGAGATTCGGGCGAACGGTCGTGGCGTAGTACTGTCGTCCGAGTGGGTTCAAGGACTCCCATGCCTTAGTTGCGCCTAACGGTAGCGCGCCGGTCCAGAAGTCATCGGGAATGGGCGCTGAGACTCCGGCCACTTGACCGGGCGTGATGTCGGCGGTTATCACGCCTTCGCCGTCTTCGTACGTCATGCGGGCCAGTACTTGGCCGTTACCGTCCGTGATTTGACTCTCCCCCAGATAGCGAGAAACGTAGGGCGCGGACTCGTGGCCCGGCGTCAATCCCTCGAACTCACCGGCGTGGGAGGCGTGTATTACGGGCACGCGAAGCATCCGCGCCAGATGAGCCGGAGCGTTTCTTAGCAAGTCCCTCAACCGCGCTTGATCCTGAGCGTATTTAGGAGGCACGGGGAGGCGCAGATCCCACCAACATGAACCGCCCACGACTAAGTCCACTTTGCCCAGCAATCTGTGTGCCGTCTGGGAACGAATCAATTCCCAGCACATAGCGACGCCGACCGAACCATTAGGAGTGCCGAGGACGCCGTCATCCGAACCGCCAATGTAGTAACTGTTCTCCCACATGGTGGGTAAATCCTTGTCGTGACGGAAGTACTGGCCATTCGGAAAGACGAGCAGAAAGCTGTTGAAACAGTCCTTTCCTGACTTCGCGATGAAGGAACCGCCCACGACGCCATCATGTTCACGCGCAAGCCTGCGCATAAGTTGCAGAGGAGGACCCTCCAGCGGTTGCCACGCTGAAAGCATTATCGGCGTGAAGGCTACTGCGGACGGGAAGAACTCGGGAAGGATTACCCATTGGGCGCCACGCCGAAAGGCTTCGCGGACCAGCGCCTCGGCGGATGAGAGGTTTCGTGCAATTGCGCCCACCTGCGCCCGCATCTGCACTGCAGCAACTCTGATTGGAACCATTCGAATCCTCCACCTGTTTCTGACTGCGCAACCACACTTACCGATTCTTAGTCGGTCGAGACGCCCAACAAGTTATTCTATGGTTCCCAGATAACTCCACGCCCCACGGGAATCTTCAGTGCTCTATGCAATGACCATTTATCTGTTGTCTTTGCACTTGCGGACTACCGGCATCCCCTATCCCTTTGTAAGTATTCTAAAATAAAATATAATCTTTTGACAATTTTTTCACAACCATTTAATTTTGTCTTTCCGTATATCATATCAATATAAAGATTATGCAGAAGATGGAGGATTACACATGCTGGCAATTCCGTCTGTATTACGAAATACAAAATACAGCGATCCTCCCCGACAAAGTGACGCCACCCCAACCTGCCAGTCATCCGGCCAGCATCACTTTCAACGACAAGACACACCTTTCTCTCCGCGAGGCGCCTGCTGCGCCGATTCACTCATACGATTACCCAATGTCATTGACTTAAGCACGACAGCTCCCCTCTTTTCTAAAGAGGGGTTGGGGGAGATTTTACATAGTGCCATAAAAATCCCCCTTGTATCCCCCTTTATACAATGAAGGGCACAAGATAAAGGGGGACTTGAAAGGTAAAAATCATTAAGTCAATGACATTGTACGATTACCCGTATAAGCGCAAAACCTTGTCCCCGCGAAAGCTGGGATCGGTTCTGACGGTCGGCTAACTTTGTCCGGCTGGCTTCTCCACCTGCGGCTATTTTTTCTTAGCCGTTTTCGGTATGCTTTCATAGGATTCATCAATGGCGGGCATTCTTACGAAATCCTTCTGCAGCGGAAGCTTTCCATAAATTGAATCGTCCTGCCACCCGTCGACATGGGCGGCCCGTTGCGCTGCCGATTGCAGTTTTTTCCAGTTAGCGCTGGTATAGAGAAACATCTCCTGCGCGGCCATGGATCCTTCGCCATGAATGGTGTCGACCTGATAGTGATTCCCGGTTAGGTCCTTGATGAGCCGCAATATGCGAATCCGGTCCTCCGTTGATACACCGTCTTTCGCCGCAAGATATTTTTCGATGTAAGGTTGTATGGCGGGATTTTTCCAATCCCGGAAGGCCGGCACCGTGGTGGTCAATCCCCCGCCGATATCCTGCATGTGCTGGCACATCTGATGGAAATTGCTCGCATAGGTGAACTTCGACGCATTAATGGCCATCTTGTTGGGCATCAGCACATCCATTCCGAATTCGGTAGCCGGATCGAGACAGGCCTGTTTCCCCAACATTTGCACCGTTTCAGTAATATATGCCATCCAGGCCAGCTTTTTCCGGATATGCGGGGCATTCTGGACACCGTTGTATTCAGCGATCAGGCTCGCTGCCCCGGTCATGATTTCGAGGGTTCCCGTCATCTTGCAGGTGCCGAAGAGGCGGTGATAACTGGCGAAGGCATAGGCCAGGACTTGGGAAAACTGCCACTCGCCGCACATAAAGACCCGTTCCCACGGCACAAAAACGTCATCGAAGACGATCAGAGATTCTGACGGCTGCATATGGTTCGACATGGGATAGTCGAATTCACATTCCTCACCGTAGAGCCGCACATTCGGCTCAACACCCAAAAGCTTGACACCGGGCGTATTGACGGGAACGGCAAAGGCAAGGGCATAGTCCTTGTCCGCTTCGCCATGAGTTCGGCAGGGCAGACAGAGCAACTCATTGGCGCAGGGAGAGGCACTGATATGCACTTTGGCGCCCCGAACCACGATACCGTCCTTCCGCCGATCCACTATCTTCAGGTAAAAGTCCTGATGCTGTTTTTGCTTTGATGGGTGGAGGCTTCTGTCACCCTTCACATCCGTAATGGCGCCTGTGATAGCAAGGTCATTCTTTTGCAGATGCTTGCGGTACTGCTCGACGCGCTCCATATATCCGGTCCCCAGTTTTTTGTCCATGACCTGGGCGGCGACGGTAAAGGCGGCCAGGGCATCAGCGCCCATGCAATGCACAATCACGCCACCGCCGGATCTGATTCCGACCGTATAGCATTCCCGCCTTCGAAGAAGGTTTTCCGGTGTTTTTGGAGAGGTAAGCAAAAAATTAATATCCTCGCCGTCCTTGTCCTGCGTCACAAAGAGGTCCCGATAATCGGGATGGTTTGGCAGGACATAGTCCATGCTCGCCGTTCTGATGATGGTGCTCACCGTCGGATGGGTCCGGACATCGGCTACCTTTTCTCCCAGGCACCATACTTCCCGTCCGTCATTCAAACTTTCCAGATATTGTTCTACTGTTTTTATCATCGTCAAGCCTCCTTTTCAAATAATTGGATATAATTGGAACGATTATGCTTAATTCAATGTCATTGACTTAAGGATTTTTACCTTTCAAGTCCCCCTTTATCTTGTGCCCTTCAGGGTATAAAGGGGGATTTTATTGGCATTACGTAAAATCTCCCCCAACCCCTCTTTAGAAAAGAGGGGAGCTGTCGTGCTTAAGTCAATGACATTGATGCTTAATTAATACAATTTTCTTTAGTCAACGTCATTCATTACTTTCCGGCCGTTGATTATTTTTCTCGAACCGAAGGTATTCCCGGCCAAGCTCTTTGTTGACTACACCTTGTGGCAGAAAAAGGTGGGTGTGGGCATAGAGTCGCTTTTTACTCTTTTTCATTGTGACAATAGATGCCTTTTCCTTCGCGTCCGGCAAGAATACAACGATTGTCGGATATGCATCGCGCTTTCCCACGATCTCCCGTCTTCCAGCGATTGATGAGCCCAGGCTCCCGGATAAACGGGCGGGCCATGGAGATATAATCCGCTGTTCCTTCCTCCACAAGCCGTTCGGCTAATTCAAAGGACCGAATACCGCCGAGAAGGATCAATGGAATATGAATCTGCTTTCGGAAGGCGCGGGCCTCTTCCTGGAAATAGGCCTCTTTTTCCACGGAGTCAATCCCCGCCCGGACCGGTGAAAGCTTCCTTTCTGTTAGCATGCCGCCGCTCACTTCAACGGCGTCCAGTCCCGCTTCGGCCAGCAGGCTTGTCGTCTTGATGGAATCCTCCAGGGTTAGTCCGTTCTCTATGAAATCCTGACAGTTTATCTTGACCAGGACTGGGTAATCCTTGCCTGTGGCATCTCTTATGGCCTTGTAGACTTCCAGAATAAACCGCGCCCGATTTTCGATAGGGCCGCCGTAGGCATCATGACGCCGGTTATAGGCAGGCGAGAGGAACTCGCTGAGGAGAAAACCATGGGCGCCATGTATCTGGACACCGTCAAAACCTGCCGATTTTGCCCTCCAGGCGGCCTTCGCAAAAGCGGAAACGGTTTCCTGAATGTCTTGCAGCGTCATTTCCCGGCGCGGTGTTCGGGCAAGGCCTTCAAAATTGGAGGCCACCATGGGGGGCCTTCCCGATAACTTTTCATCGGCAAAGTTGCCGGCATGGGACAGCTGTGCCACGATCTTTCCGTCTGCGCCATGAACCGACGCCGTCATGTTCCGTAGACTTTCGATCATTTCATCTTTATGCATGCTGATCTGTGCAATCGAGGCCTGCCCATCAGGGCTCACATAACAATGACTGGTGATGATCAAGCCCACGCCGCCTTCTGCCAGTGCCGTCATGGCCTTGATCAGCTTCTGGGTGGGAGCGCCTGCATCATCGGCCATTCCCTCCCACGTTGCCGCCCTTACAAAGCGATTGGACAATGCCATCCCATTGATGGCGCCGCTTTCAAATAATTTGCTCATTTTATCTCCCTCCCGACAAGATAGTATGCACGTCGAGACCTTTGCACAACTCCGCTATTCGTCATTTTTGAAAGGTCTCACGTCATTATTTATGATATTTTTCGCTCCGATCTTTGATAAGACATTGCTTATCACGGGTGAACTATAAGAATTCCGATCTTGTATGTCAATGAAAAACTGGCCACAAAATGTGGAGTGAGGCATCGATGACCGCGCCGGGAGTACATCGCGACATCCGTTCTTATTAGAAATCTACTCATCTTTTGGTTTGTTCACCTGGCAAAAAAGCCTTTTTTACAGAATTCAGACAGACCTCTCCTGCACGCTCATTATACATGAGGCGTCATAACTGAATGTAGGCATCCCATACCCTGATACCCTAAAGGGCACGCGAGGGCACGAGTGAATATTCCGGGTCGCCGTAGAAGTCATCAGTGTGTGTTTGGAGATGGAGATCGACAGCGGCGTATTCCCGGATTGGCGGACGTGAGCTTTTGGCGGTGGCCTGGATCGGACGAGCCAGATTCCCAAATGTTCGAGTATAGCCCGGATCACTTGGCGGGTCATCTATCGCACTGATGACCCGCATGGACCCCTGACATCCCCGCCTTCGCGGAGACAAGCTTCGGAAGGCATCAATGCTGACTGATATCGTAAAGCATAAATATTGAATGTTCCAGTATTTTTACTATTTCTTCAGTGTATTCTTTTACAGCATTAACACTGCCCGGCAGAGCAAAAACAAGTGTTTTGTTGATCGTTCCGGCGATAGACCGGGACAATAAAGCACCCGGGTTATTTTCACCATATTTCAACCGAACCAAATCCATGATACCCGGTAATTCCATTGTCAACAGGGGACCGATAACATCGGGGGTTATGTCTCGAGAACCGATTCCGGTGCCTCCTGTAGTAAATAATATATCAACATCATCTTTTTGGGTTTTTATTACTTCTTTTTTTAGCAAGTTTGGGTTGTCGGAGATAAGTACTTTTTCAAAGGATATATTCCATGGCCGGTCTTGAAAATAAATCTTTAAAATATCAATTATCTTCGGACCACTTAAGTCTTCATATTCGCCTGAGCTTGCCCGGTCACTAAGAGTGATTACTTTTACTTTAATCGTTCGGGGATAGTGAATAATTCTGTCATCTTTCTTAATCGCGCCGCCCTTGATCACTCTGCTGAAAATTCCTTCTTTCGGCATGACACATTTTCCAACTTCCCGGAAAATGGCGCAATTATTCCCATGACAGGTTTTGCCGATCTGTGTCACCTCCAGCAACGTATTGCCGATCTTAAAACGGTCCAGTAGTTTTACTTTCATTAAATCAATTCCGGAAGTAGTGATATTTTCAGCAAATTCCCCTGATTGAATTGTTTTATTCGCTTCTTTGGCAAAAGCATCCACCCGTTCCTTTGCCAAAAGGCTGACCTGCCTGTGCCATGTACCACTGTGTGCATCGTTTTTGATGCCTTTTTTGCTGAGCATGATTTTATCAACCGGTATTTTTATCGTGCCTTTTTTTTCAGAAATATTCACTGAATAAACTTTTGCCGTTGAATCCACTGTGGTCTCCTGATTGAAATTATTTATTTTCTATACGTTTCGTTTTTTCTTTTTTGATCAATTTCACTTCCCTTATAATCATTGCCTTATCTGCCGCTTTGCACATATCATAAATTGTCAGTAAAGCTATGCTGACAGCAGTAAGGGCTTCCATCTCCACTCCCGTCTGCCCTATACATTTGACTTCGCTGGTAACTTCCACCCCGTCTTCAATAATCCTGGCTTCCACGTTGACTTTAGATAAAATCAGGTTGTGGCACAATGGAATGAGATCCCAGGTTTTCTTGGCTGCCTGCACTCCTGCCAGTTCAGCAGTAATTAAAACATTTCCTTTTTTTATTTTATTTTCAACGATTAAATTTATAGTTTCCCGGTTTATCAGGATCGAGCCGCGGGCTTGCGCTATTCGATATGATTCCTCTTTATCCGTGACATCCACCATCTTCGGTTTGTTCTGTTCATCCAAATGTGACAGGTTTTTCATTGATCCTCCTACCTGGTGATTTTTTTCTTAGTGTACTCAAAACATTCCCCCTATTTTTTCAGAGCTAATAATGATGAAACCGTAAAAAGTTGGAAAACCCCTGTTTTGTCATTCCGGACTTGATCCGGAATCCAGTTATTTCGATATGTTCTGGATACCGGCGTTCGCCGGTATGACGATTATTGGACTTTTGACGAGACCATCAATAATACCAGAATGCAAAAATATTTTATTCCTTTTATAAGGAAATAACTTGAACTGTTTCTCCTTTTTTAATTTCCAATATTCCTAAAGGAAAAGAGATAATCCCTTCAGCAAAGCACAAAGAATTTATATGAGCTGATCCATGGAATTCTATCGGAAACACTTTACCGTTTTCAATTTTAACCGGAATAAAAGTTTTTCGTTCACCTCTTTTACGCTGGAAATCAACTCCTGTGATCAATGGAAATGTCTTTGTCTTATAGTCATGTCCCATTAATTTGTAGATAAAGGGTTTAGCCATGATTTCAAAAGGGAAAAAAGTAGAAACGGGATTACCGGGAAAAGCGAATATTGTGGTTTTATCTCTGGTTCCGAATGTCAGTGGTTTTCCGGGCTGCATCGCCACCATGTTAAATAAAATGTTGACATGATTGGCTGTAAGTACTGCGGGGACTAGATCATAATCGCCCATGGAAACTCCGCCGGAAAGCAGAACCACATCACTTCCGCTTAAAGCTTTTTGGATAAGAAGATTTAATGAATTTTCCGTATCATCGGCGATGCCCAAATAGTCAGGCTCAATGAACATTCTTTGCACCTGCCCGATCAATTGATAACTGTTGCTATTCCTGATGCAGCCGTCAGTCAGAGTCGCGCCTGGTTCCCGCAGTTCGCTCCCCGTAGTGATAATGCTTATCCTGGGCTTTTTATATACAGGGACTACGCTTCTGCCGGCATTGGCGAGTACGGCAATATGCTGGGGTAAAATCAATGTCCCGTTGTTGAGCACAAATTCACCACGTTTAATATCTTCCCCCTGATAGCATATATTGGCAGGAATATTATTATCAGTGATCCTGATTTTATTGTCCGGGGTGGTTGAGGTGTTCTCCACATTGGCAACAAAGTCCGCTCCCTGGGGTACAATAGCCCCAGTCATTATCTTGGAGCACTCATTTTTCTGAACAGTTTTCTGCGGCCGGTATCCTGCCGGAATAGTCTCAATTACGGTCAGGGATTCATGAAAATCTTCTCTGCGGCAGGCATAGCCATCCATTGCTGACTTATTAAATGGCGGCATGTCAATATCCGACTTAATGTCCTGAGCCAGAACCCGGTTCAGACAATGGGCCAATTCCACAGATTCCTTCCCCAGCGTGAACGCGGAATTCATGATTATTTCAAAAGCTTTTTCATAAGAAATCATAATTTAATTCTACCCTGCTTGTCATTGTTTTATGTAATTTTTATAATCTTCAATTGTGTTCAAATTCTTATACCATTTTCCCGCATCCGGGATCGGCAGGTACTGGACATCGGTCGACTCAAATAAAAGGCTTATTTTTCTCTGGCCGTTTTCCAGCAGCTTTTTTACTTTATCCAGAATAGACTTATTATAAACAGCAAATAGAGGTTCAAATTTGCCATCGCCCCAGGCCGGCACAACTATTTCATGGCACTTTGCCTGCCGGATCAACTCCTTGACATAATCCATATTCAGATCAGGAATATCACAGGCAACCACAAAATTTATCTCATGTTTTGAATGCAGTAACGTTGAATATATACCCATCAACGGCCCTTTGCCTTTTTCCAGGTCCGGAACAACCGGCAGATTTAGAAAACGGTACTTTTCAATATCATTGGCTCCGATAATGATCTCACGGAAATGCCCCGTCAACTGGAGGATAATTTTCTCGATCATGGGGAGATTATCGGCGAAAAGAAGGCTTTTATCCCGGCCCATTCTGCTGCTGTTGCCGCCGGCAAGAATTATGGCGGTTGCGTTTTCTCTGATGTACCAGCGGTTGTTTACATAATTTATATCATCGGCATCAATATCAAAAACAAATTTTTCACTATCAAATTGGATCATATGATCCTGAAAGCTAAGCACATCCTGACAGGAAGGTTTGATCGATGACTCCCTGACATTCTGATTAATCAGGAATAATCCTGGTTCGACTACTAAGCGCAGACTGTTGGATTCGCAAATGATGATTTTGTCCGGGCCGTTATTGATCAGCTCTAAAAAAGTTTCTATCCCCTTCGACAAACATTCTTTTTTTACTCTTAACCAGTAAACTTTATGCGCACCGGCCGCCAGCATCTTGCCGGTATCTTTCTTTGGATTATCTCTGACTTCTTCAGTTAATAAATAACTCCCGTCCAAAGAACTGCATACACCACAGCCTTCACCACCCCTGGGGCATTTCCCGTCCGTTTCCTTAATTGTAGTCACTTTTAACGCAATAACCGTGTAACTCGAAATAAATTTTTTGATAAGCCTGCAGGCCATCACGGTTTTACCGGTGTTACGACCGGTTGCCCCGATCATGATCATGTTATGGACATGAAACATTTGTTCCTCATTCATTGTTCTCCGCTGCTCATCCAAAATTTAACTCTCGACAATTTGTTTACTTTAGTCTTTCCAGTTCCCGTACGAGGTCTTCCAAAGGCGGACGTTGATTGATGTTATGGACATCAATGTAACGGATAATACCTTTCTTATCAATAATGAACAGCGCCCTTTCCGCTACGCCGTCGGAACGCAGCACGCCGAATTTTGCCGCCACTTTCCCATGCGGCCAGAAATCGGATAGAACTTCAAACCACAATTTCCCCATTTGATTTGTCCAGGAAAAAAGAGTGGGAATACTATCCACTGTGATTCCCAATAAGACAGCATCATTATTTTCAAATATATCCGAAATAATATTGTAGCCCGGCCACTGATCGGAACAAACCGGTGTCCATGCGGCAGGAACAAAAGAAATTACAACATTTTTCTTGCCTCGATAATCCTTAAGAGATACCGTTTCCCCGCTTACAGCCTTGAGTATAAAATCGGGAGCTTTTTGCCCCACTTTAACTTTTAACACGCTATCAACAGGCTTTAGCTGGCCGGGATTATAAATATTATCTTTAAATGCATCGGACGCGGCATAAGCATTATAGGCGAAAAAGCAAAAAGCTATAACCGTCAGAATTGCTGTTTTTTTCATCATACCCTCCTATTTCAATCCGGATAACTTTACAAGCTGCGCAAGAAACAGATCGATATTTTCCAAAGCCCCCAGGCGCGAATAGATGACTTCGGTCCGGCCGCTATCACTTAATTTTACGGCAATAAAATAAGGTGTTCTCACTTCACCCATTATTTTATGGATTTTAAAATCATCATCGGGAACCAACGGAAGCGCGACTGTATATTTCTTTTTATATGTTCCAACTTCAAACTGCGTATTGCCGGCACCAATACCGATAATTTTAATTTTGTCTTTGAGCGCCGGACTATTCTCTATTGCCGCATAGAGGCGATTGACATTAGGCGCCTCGGCCTGGCAGTAAGGGCAGTACATGCTGTAGATTTGAATGATTACAACTTTTGCCTTTATCTGGTTAACCTTGAAGGATTTGCCGCCTGCGGGCAGGCCGAGATATTGAAGATCGGCAGGATTATTTAACATTGGCAATTCAATGTTCGGCAAAGGGCTTCCCACTTTTGGCGGACTATTTTCCGCAGCGCTAATTGCAGTTGCTATAAATAGCGCCAAAATAACTGTGATCAAACCTGATATTTTTCTGCCCATTATTTATTTCCTCCATTGCTATCAATTTAAGTATAGGTAATGCAGCCTTGTATGTCAATAGATAACAAGAAACTCACAATGATATGCTGTGTTGGTGATTAATGTTATTGTTTGCTCCTTGCTGTATTATTTCAGATTATGCTATAGGACAAAAAATATATTTATACCACTTCGCTTTCTTTGGCTAACTTTGTTGGCTGCGTNNGTATGTACAATACGCCTCCGGCGCCTCCTCCTTGCCGCCTCGTTATCCTTTGAAAGCGAAGCGGTATTACAGGAGAACCAGATCGATGATCTACAATGAGGAATATGAAACTCTGCCCAGAGAAGCCCTGGAAGCATTGCAATTAAAGAGATTACAGCAAGTCGTTAATCGGGTCTATCACAGCGTCGGTTTTTATAAAAAGTCCTTCGACAAAGCGGGGGTGGCCCCGGAGGACATCAAAACTCTTGACGACCTTAAGCGATTCCCCTTTACCACCAAGCAGGATTTACGGGACAATTATCCCTTTGGAATGTTTGCCGCACCCATGAGCAGTGTCGTCCGCCTTCATGCGTCTTCGGGAACAACAGGCCGTTCTACTGTCGTCGGCTATACAAAGCGGGACATCGACACATGGGCGGAACTGGTGGCACGCTGTTTTGTCGCCGCCAACCTTACAAAGAGCGACATTATCCATAATGCTTATGGCTATGGCCTGTTTACGGGCGGCCTTGGCATTCATTACGGAGCAGAGAAGCTCGGGGCCAGTGTTATCCCCATGTCCGGCGGCAACACCAAACGGCAGATCATGATTCTCCAGGACTTTGGTCCGACTGCAATCTGCTGCACTCCTTCTTATGCCCTGAATCTGGCTGAGCAGGGACAAGCCATGGGTATCGATATGCGCTCTTTGAAGCTGCGCGTGGGTATCTTCGGTGCCGAACCCTGGAGCGAACAAATGCGTCAGGAGATTGAAAGAGCCTTTGATATTAAAGCCATGAATATCTATGGTCTTTCCGAAATCATGGGGCCGGGTGTTTCTATGGAATGCAGCGATGCGCGGGAAGGCATGCATATTTTTGAAGATCATTTCCTGGTGGAGACCATCAATCCCGACACGGGCGAGGTTCTCCCTCCCGGCGAGCAGGGCGAGCTGGTCTTTACAACCCTGACCAAGGAGGCCTTTCCCTTGATCCGTTACCGGACCCGGGATATTTCCCGTCTGTATCCAGTACCCTGCCGCTGTGGCCGGACGTCTTACCGCATGGATCGCGTCATGGGCCGCAGCGACGATATGCTCATCATCCGGGGCGTCAATGTCTTTCCTTCACAGATCGAGGCCGTTCTGGTGGCTATCGAAGGTCTGGAACTCCATTATCAGCTTATTGTCGACCGTGTAGGCACTCTTGATACTTTGGAAGTTCAGGTCGAAGTTACGGAGAGCCAGTTTGTTAATGCTGACGAAGTGAAAGTTTTGCAGAAACTGGAAAAGATGATTTTAAAAGATATGAAAGATTATCTGGGGATAACAGCGAAAATTAAGCTTGTGGAACCCAAATCACTCCAGCGCTCCGAAAGTAAGGCCAGCCGGGTCATTGATAAACGGAAAATATAATTACCTTTGTCATTCCCTAGCTCTTTGCCGAGCGGATGCCGGGTGAGTAGGGAATCCAGAAATCCTGCGTCATTCCGGCGGAAGCCGGAATCCAGGAATCTTTAACCGCCGGAAAGCTAGGACTGGCAAGGGCTTGTGTGGTTCTTTAGTGGCAATTGTCAAGAAAAAAGATTTGATCCCAGGCATCCATCGATTAAATACAACATCCCCATAAATATCAATTTCTTGACATCTGAATTCCTTGTACCTATACTTCCGTGATGAAAAAGCATCATTATCAAATTCCTCAAAAGGAGAAGAAAATGTTTATAGACTCCCACTACCATTTTATGACTGGTATGAATGAAAAAGCGGCCGCGGGGATGGTTGGAATGATAGTCCACGAGGCAAGAAAAATGGGTATGAACCCGGATTATGAGACTATGTTGAAAACCGCCGTGCAGACCTGGGGCGATCCGCTGGGGGACCGGCTCATCGACAAGATGGATGAAGGCGGTATCGATGTTACGGTAGCCGTTAATGTAGACGACTTCAATATCAAACAGCTGACCTGGGAGAAAATGCAGGCACAAAATCGGATTTTGGGCGAGGCTGTCCAGAGGCACCCCGGCCGCATAATAAGCCTAGCGGGCATTGATCCGAGAAGGTCGGAAGCGGCGGATATGGCCAGAGTCTGTCTGGAAGAGTATGGATTGCGGGGCATCAAATATCACCCTGATCACGGATTTGATCCGGGGGGGCCGGAATCATACAAGGTGCTTGAGGTTCTGGCCAAAAATAAAGGAATTCTTCTTTGCCATACTTCTCCCCTCATGCCCAAGGGGCGGTGCAAATTTGCCGATCCCATGATGCTTTCCGACATCGCCGTCGACTTTCCGGAGATTAAGGTCATTGCCGCCCACATGGGCGGGTATATAAACTGGCGACCCTGGGCATCTCTGGCGGCCTTTCAATCCACCATGTACGGAGATACGGCTGTCTGGGACACCCTGGCATTCAAAAATTATAAACTCTTTTGCCGTGAATTGCGCGAGGCGATTGATCTGGCCGGTCCTACGAAAATTCTCTTCGGCTCCGATGCGCCGGTCCAGACCCTTCTGTATCCCCTGAGAACAATGGTCCAGTTTATTCAGGACCTGCCGAAAAAAGCGCCCACAGACATCCACTTTACCGAGGAAGAGGTCGAACTGATTCTTGGAGGCAACGCCCGGTCGGTTTTAGGACTGGCAGATGCTTTTTCTAACGCCTGACGAAGAATCAGATGCCGACTTTCTGATCAGGGATTACATTCTTCCTATATGCCGCCTCAGTCCAGTTTTCGCAGTTCTCTTCGGAGAATTTTACCAACTGCACTTTTAGGCAGGGCATCCATCAGCTTAATGGCTTTTGGTCTTTTATACTTGGGTAATTGCTCCTTGCAAAAATTCATAAGGTCTTCTTCCGTCGCTCCTCCTGCTGACTTCAGAACGACAAAGGCTTTGACCACCTCACCGTAAACTGGGTCGGGAATGCCGATGACGCCTGCTTCCAGAACCGCGGGATGCTTGTAAAGGATGTTTTCTATTTCCCTGGGGAATATGTTTTCCCCCCCTCTGATGATCATGTCCTTCTTTCTATCAGTGATAAAAATATAGTCATCTTCATCGGCATACCCAATGTCTCCGGTATGTAGCCATCCGTTGCGAATTGCTTCTGCTGTTTCTGCAGGTTTGTTCCAGTAGCCCTTCATAACTCCAGGGCCTTTAATCACAATTTCGCCGGTTTGTCCGACTGGGAGCTCACGGTCTTTTTCGTCAAATATTTTAATGGAATTAAACTTCTGGTAGCATTTACCGATGGAACCATATTTGGGCGGCCGCCGTCCCGCCACATTGCCGCAGTTGACGGTAGTAGCTTCACTGAGCCCATATCCTTCCCAGATATCAAGACCGTATTTTTGTTTCCAGCTGCGGGCAACCTCCAGGGGCATTGGCGCGGAGCCGCAAATGCAGGTTTTAAGCGAACTTAGATCATATTTAGCGGCATCCGGATGGTTCAAAAGTTGGATATACATGGTGGGTACGCCACGAAATTCCGTGACTTTGTATTTTTGAATACTGCTCATGGCCTCAACGGGGTCCCAACGGCTGATCATGACCAACTTGCCGCCTGTCAGAAATTCCAGATTTAAGGCAAACACTCCGTAACCATGGAACAAAGGAAGCGTGATTAGCGAGACACGATTTCTACTTACTCCGAAAACCTCGCCTTCCTTGTCACTGCTTTTCGCCTGTCCGCCATCCTGTTCACGCAGACTCCCTTTAGCAGTCATGCCCCAACTATCCAGCAATACCAGATCGTAATAACCTGTCACATGGGTATACCAATTGTAATGAGTCAGCATCACACCTTTCGGGTTTCCGGTGGTGCCTGCTGTATAAATCATAACTGCCGTATCGTCGTTTTCCGTTTCTTCGATCACCAAGTTTTCCGAAGCCTGCTCAATGACTTTATCGAAGGATAGCATGTCACCGGGAACCGGATCTCCTATCATAATCACTTCCTTCAGATTGGGTGCTTCCTTGCGGGCCGCTTTTATATTATCCAGATAATTAATGTTGCTGATTAAGGCGGACAAGCCGGCATCCTGATAGATGTAGGCAAGTTCGGCTACGCGCAGAGACGGATTTATCGGGACTAATATTGCCCCTATTTTAAAGGTGGCAAAAAAAGACTGCATGAGTTGGGGACAATTCAGTAACTGAATGCCAACCCGATCGCCCTTCTTGATTCCCATGTTTTTTAATGCATTGCCCAGTTTATTGGCAATGCGGTTCATTGCGACATTGGTATGCCAGCGTCCTTCATAGTAGAGAAAATCGTATTCACCAAACCTTCGGATATTGTCATCTGCCAAACGTCCAATATTCATTGCCATCTCTCCTTCGTCAAGAAATAAAATTTAAGGCAAAATATTTATGGGGACTTTTCTATTTTCTATCTGCATTTAAATTGAACTATTCCAAATATACTTCTTTCTTCCCACCCTCGAGGGGAGGGATTGAGGGAGGGTGCAATTCACCTGCAGCATTCCGGCTTAGACCGGTCTTGTGCCCTACAGGGTAAATCCAGTATTCCTTCGTCATTCCGGCGGAAGCCGGAATCCAGAAATCTTTAACCGCCTGACAGCTAGGACTGGTGAAGGTTCGCGCGGTTCGTCGATTTCAATTGTCAAAAAAATAGACCTGACCTCAAGTTCCCCAAGTTCCCACGGTTTACCAGCCTTTCTTTTTAAAGTTCTTCCTTCTCTTCTTCTAAAATTGAGTCTAGAGCCAGAGCTTCTATTTCAGGCAAGGCCTTCTGATTTCCTACAATCCCTTCTATCGAACCATACATACCTATAACATTTTCAAGGATTGTCGAAATCTGTTTTTCTCTTTTACTCCATATTCTGGTCATAGATCTTTTTTCAGTTTCCAAATCTTTCTGCATCTGTTGATAGGAATTTACAACCGCTCTTATATGTAAAGCAAATTCCTGACTTGTAACATAATTATAAATAACATCTTTTATGCTATCCCTGCCAACAGTAATGGCTTTTTGTCTTGTGGCCTCTATTAAGCCCTGTCTTAAAGCCATAGCAAGACCTATTAAAGATTTATAGTCAGTAATCCACGCACCCTCATACATACCAAAACTTGATATTTCTTCGGGAAGCGCAATAGTCAGTATAACCGCAATATCGGTTTTAGCATCCTGCTGATCACTTTTCAATTTACCTATCCAAGACTTTTGAAAATCTTTTGTATTTTTGGATTCCCAAAGTATCTTGCCGC
Organism: Syntrophaceae bacterium; assembly: GCA_003142835.1. Classification (GTDB taxonomy): domain Bacteria; phylum Desulfobacterota; class Syntrophia; order Syntrophales; family Smithellaceae; genus FEN-1160. Next base: position 1,219 of record PLNU01000186.1, on the reverse strand, counting down.
ATTCCTTGCCGCTTGTGTTATGTATTACCTGTAAAATATCTGCGCCCCTGACACCTTTTTTAACTTCTTCAGATTTATCATAAGGGAAAGAACTTTCTAAATATTCTTTCAATTCTTCTTCCAGAGCTTCACCTTGCGCTTCCTGTGAGCCTGTCGCTGCTTTCCTCTTCAGGTTTTCAATCTGTTCCTGCATTGCCTTGATCAGGTCTTCCTTTTCCCTCATTTTGAACATTTGCTCTTCGACGGCCTTTTTCCCCGCTGCTTCAGATATTTTCTTTCTTTCCTGATCGAGTGTTCGCTGATTATCAAGCTCAAGCTCCTGCTGCTTTTGCTCCAACTCTCTTTGCTTTTTTCGCAAGTCAAGTTCCTGCTTCTGCATATCAGTAAGCTTTTTATTTTTTTCTTCCAGCTCTTCTTCCAATGCCTTTGTCTGTTCAGCCTGCGCGGCAAGTATTTTTTTGCGTTCGATCTCGACTATTTCTTTGCGTTTTGCGTTTACTTGTTCAGTTACCTGCTCTTCAATAGATTGCTGTTTGAGATCTATCTCTTTAAGTTTTATTTGATAGTCTTTTTCCTTGGCAGCAGCTGCGACTTCGTACTTTAAAGTGATGCCCCGTTCAATCTGGGCAGTTAGCGCTTCGTTTAAGGGAATCTCAGCACCGCATTGTGGACATCTAATTATTTGGTCTGTCATGCGTTAACCTTTAAATAATTTTTCTAATGTTTTTATGTATGTGTTTTTATGGGGACAATCGTCCCTAATAACCACACAGTATTCCTGAGTCATTCCGGTAGCAAAGCCCGGCAGGCCGCCCCGGCGCATGCTGGATATGCCTGGGCAATCCGGTCTCGTGCCCTACAGGGCAAATCCAGTATTCCTTCGTCATTTCGGCGGAGGCCGGAATCCAGAAAGTACGAAAGCTACGACTAGCAATGCTTTGCGTGGTTCGTCGATTGCAATTGTCAGGAAAAAAGATTTGACCCAGTCTTCCCCCGCATTTATGTCTTGCCGATCTTGTTGCCTTTATTTGCGCATTTGCGACCGCGCGTACTGAATAAAGCCCATGTGGGGAGGCGCAACATCCATTTGCCATAACAGCGCTATAAGTTCTCCCCGATGATGCGTTTCTTCCTGGAAAAAGTCGAGCAACATATCCTCAACGGGTACAAGGAATGTCGAGCCGTCCTTTTGCTTTCTCTCAATATTTCTTGCCAGTTC
>PLNU01000001.1 GCA_003142835.1 Syntrophaceae bacterium | reverse complement strand
GTCTTGTCGTAATCGGCGCCGAAATTGTGCACATCCTCGACCACGAACAGGCCTTCCACCGCGCTGGTGATTTCGCCCAGCGACGGCAGATCGCCATTGGGGAAGATGTATTTGTTCTGCCAGGTATCGATGGTGGGATAGCGCTCATTCTCCCAGATCGTGTGCAGGAGAAAGAGGCCGTCATCCTTCATGGCGCGGCGGGCGCATTCGAAATAGGTCCGGTAGTTCTTGGCGCCGACATGCTCGAACATCCCCATCGAAACCAGGTGATCGGCCTTGGGACCGGCGTAATCGCGGTAGTCCTGCAGCAGGGGCTTCACCGCCAGTCCGGCATAACGCTTCTTGGCGTATTCCGCTTGCACCGGCGAGACCGTGACACCAAGGCACTCCGCGCCATATCGCTCGGCGGCATAGCCCAGGAACGATCCCCAGCCGCAGCCGATATCCAGAATATGATCCTGCGGCTGCAAATTCATTTTGCGGCAAATGAGGTCGAGCTTTTTTTGCTGCGCTTCTGTCAAATCGTCCGTCCCCTGAAAGTAAGCGCAACTGTATTGATTTTGAGGATCTAAGAAAGCAAAGAACAGATCGTTACCCAGATCGTAATGCCTGCGCGCGATGATCCCGGCACGCGAGGACGACTGGAGATTGAAAATCCGGGCTGACAGATGGAACAAAAGCATCCGAAGATTTCCTCGAATTTTCTCTTTAACATTACCCGCAAGAAGACGGCGGATCATCTCATCGATTCTTGCGCAGTCCCACCAACCCTCCATATACGATTCCCCGAGCCCGAGGCTTCCGTCTTTCAGTACGCGGTTGTAAAATCGGTCATCCCGAACCTGGATGTCCCAGGGTCGGTCACCATTAATCTGTACCCCGATTTCAGAAATTAATTGTTCGACTATCTTCCTTTGCGTGTTCATGGTTTACCTCCTGATGATGCGCGCCTTGATCTTCATTGCTAACCATTCAGCCTCAGCAACTCCCCCCGAATCTAGGCCTATTGGACAAACTTGATGTCAGCTGGAAACCCGATCCTCCGACAGAGTCCACGAAGTCAATTTTGATAAGACATTGCTTGTCCACGGGTGAACTATAAGAATTTCGGTCTTGTATGTCAATGAAATCTTGGCCAAAAAATTGAGGTGTAGTGTCGATGTTTGTCGGACGTGAATTGTGTTTGTTACGAATTGAAGTATTGCATACTCGAAAAGAATAATGATCTGTTTCTTTCAGGAAGTTATATGTAACAACGCTCCCACACGAACCGTACCCGAATTTTGCCGTTCTCACAAAATAAAAAAAGACGAGATCCACCTATGCCGTCTTGTCTTTTGCTGGAGTCCGTCATTTAAGGTCCGGTCTATAAGGGTGATAACCACCACGAAGACCATAGAATTCTTTTAGTATTAACATCCAGTAGAACAGACTCAATACGTGCATTGCAGCATCTCGTCAGTTCTAAGCTAGCGTTGCTCTGCATTAATGTATAGGGTATAAAAAGCTATTGCAATCAACCCCTCACAATGAGTATGGGAATGCTTGTATCATTGTGGATAACACCATAGGAAACACTACCAAGGACTGTGGCTGATAAGGCGCTCCTTCCATGGGAACCCATAACAATAAGATTTGCCTTTGACCTCTTGGCTTCTTTTACAATCTCCTCCACGGGACGCCCTATCTTTATAGAAATCTTCGATGCGACACCGCTTTTATCGCAAAGTTTCTTTATTTCTCCAGCATACCGTTCAGCAGCCTTTTTCAGATAATCCTCAAGAAGGTTCTATTGAATAAATTGCTGTCTCTGCTCCGGGACCTGTCTGGGCTATTAGTGAGCGTATATCAACAACGCTCATTATAATAATTGAGGCTTTCAACTGTTTTGCGAGGTCAACCGCATATCTGGCTGCTTTTTGCGCTGTTTTGGACCCGTCTGATGGTACAAGAATTTTTGAAATCATATATCCTCCTTTAATCATCACAAAAGTGACAAAGCAGTAAGCTCTGATTGATAAGAACATTCTTTCTGACAGTGTGAATATACGAAGAAGAATTTTGTGTGTCAATCTAATTTATGAAGCTCGTGAGTGGTGCAAGATTTTAAAAAGCGCAGGAGTCTGCGTATTTCTCATCAGTTCATGACCAATGATTTTCTAGCTGCAAAGTTTCCCCAACCATCTGATTTTAGTTTTTATCGGATTAGAATCATTCCGGTATTGAGGCCGATTTTCGCTGTTCTGAGTTTATACCATGAGTGGTGAGCTGGTTTGGAAAGGCTATGGAATTAGTATGTTATTTAGTTCATCTACAACTAAATGATCTCGAAAAAATGTTTCTGTTAAGTCGGGTCACGCAGGGGAATTTCACCCCCACGTTCCCACGGATCCGTACGTGAGCCTCTCGACTCATACGGCTCTTATCATCCAGCCACCAGGTAATCTGGCGGTTTTATCTTATCACTTAGCTCCTTCCATTTCTGGTTGACCAAACAATAGGACCAGATGATCCAACCCCTTC
>PLNU01000029.1:12949-16653 GCA_003142835.1 Syntrophaceae bacterium | reverse complement strand
ATGGAAGAAGTTGTCATGGCGCTGCAAACGCGCAAAGATATGTACGGCCTCTATACAAAAATCAAGACCGATCAGATTTATAAAACGTCGCGCCAGTTGACCCAGATTACCGGCATACCGGTGCAGCCCAACAAGGCAATCGTCGGCGCGAACGCCTTTGCTCACGAATCAGGCATTCATCAGGACGGCCTGATCAAGGAAAAAATCACTTATGAGATCATGACGCCGCAATCCGTCGGCATCAGCGATACGCATATCGTGCTGGGCAAGCACTCCGGGCGCAACGCCATTTCGCATCACTTGAAAAAAATGGGTTACGCGCTCAACGATGAGCAGGTCAACAAGGTCGCCGCAAGGGTTAAAGCGCTGGCTGATATCAAGAAAGACATTTATGACGAAGATCTGGAAGCCATCCTGTATGAAGAAATTTACCGTGTTGAGGATAAATATAACCTGGTGTATCTAAATGTGGTAAGCGGCAATGTGGCAATTCCGACGGCAACCATGGAAATGCAGGTGGGGAAAGATCTGGTGCGCGCAGCCGGTTTCGGCAACGGCCCGGTGGACGCGACATTCGAGGCGATCCGCAGCATTACCAAAACCAATTATCCGCTGCTGAAATACGCGGTTAATGCCATCACCGGCGGCTCTGACGCGCAAGGCGAAGTAACCGTCCAGCTTAAATATAACGGACACTCCGTCGCCGGCCGCGGCGCCCATCCCGATGTCATTGTCGCTTCGGCAAAAGCTTATATCAATGCCCTCAACCGGCTGGAATTTTTGAAAGAAAACGCTAAAAAGGTTAGGGTTGAATAAACATTAAAAACGGTATAAGGACAATTTCACATTTAATAAGGAGTATAATTGTGGGTAACACTATTACAGAAAAAATTTTAATGGCGCATACCGACCTTAAGAAAATCACGGCTGGTCAGTTAATCAACGCCAAAGTGGATATAGCTTTAGGCAACGATATTACCGCGCCTATAGCAATCAAAGAATTTAAAAAAGCCCAAGGGAAAAAGGTCTTTGATAAAGACAAGATTGCTTTAATTCTCGATCATTTTACGCCGAATAAGGACATTAGTTCCGCCCAGCAATGCAAGTTCATTCGGAAATTTGCCAGTGAACAGCAAATAACTCATTTTTACGAAGGCGGACAGGTGGGTGTTGAGCACGCCCTGCTGCCCGAGCTTGGCATTGTCCTGCCCGGCGATCTGGTCATAGGCGCTGACAGCCATACCTGCACTTACGGCGCTTTAGGCGCATTTGCTACCGGCGTGGGCAGCACTGATCTGGCCGCGGCCATGCTTACCGGAGAACTTTGGTTCAAAGTGCCGCAGTCGATGAAATTTGTAATTAACGGTAAAATGCCCAAATGGGTTTCGGGAAAAGATTTGATTTTGAACATCATCGGGCGCATCGGCGTTGATGGAGCTCTTTACCAGGCAATGGAATTTACCGGTGAGACTATCAGTAAATTGCCGATGGCGGGCAGGCTTTCTATGGCTAATATGGCTATTGAGGCCGGGGCTAAAAACGGCATTTTCGCTCCTGATGCAATTACAACGCAATACGTTGAAAACCGGGCAAAACGTCCTTATAAATTTTACTGCTCCGATGCTGATGCCGTCTATTCGGATACTATTGAAATCGATGCAAGCAAGCTCGAACCTCAGGTGGCGTTCCCCCATTTGCCATCTAATGTAAAAGGCGTCAGCAAAGCGGGCAACGTCAAAATAGACCAGTCGCTGATCGGTTCCTGCACCAACGGCCGGATTGAAGATTTAAGAATCGCCGCGCAGATTTTGAAAAACCATAAAGCGGCATCTCATGTAAGATTGATCGTTGTTCCGGCAACACCGTTTATTTACAAGCAAGCCTTGCAGGAAGGACTGCTCGAAATATTTCTTAATGCCGGTGCGGTCATCAGCCCGCCATCCTGTGGCGCCTGTCTGGGCGGACATTTGGGAATTCTGGCGGAAGGTGAAAGAGCGATTGCCACAACAAACCGCAACTTTGTAGGCCGCATGGGTCATCCCAAAAGCGAAGTCTACCTGGCAAGCCCCGCTGTCGCGGCGGCTTCCGCCGTTTTAGGCAGAATTGCTTCTCCTGCAGAACTATAGTAAAAACATAAGGAAGGTCTCTTTAATATGATAGCCAAAGGAAAAGTCTGGAAATTTGGGAATAACATTGATACCGACGCGATCATTCCAGCGCGCTATTTAACAACATCCGATCCGCAGGAGCTCGCTTGCCACTGCATGGAAGACGCGGATCCAAAATTTATCACCAAGATGAAGACCGGTGACATTATTGCCGGAGGAGAAAACTTCGGCTGCGGTTCCTCACGCGAGCACGCGCCCATTGCCATTAAAGCGGCGGGCATTTCCTGCGTGATAGCCAAAAGCTTCGCCCGCATTTTTTATCGCAACGCCTTTAACATGGGGCTGCCCATTTTTGAATCCAGGGAATTGTTTGAGGCAATCAAAGAAGGGGAAGAAATAATTGTGGACAGTGTCTCGGGAACTATAACACTGGCCTCAAAAAATAAAACATTCAACATTAATCCCATTCCGCCCTTTATGGAACAATTAATTGCCGACGGCGGTTTGATGAAGCATATTGCCAGGAAATGAGGGAAAAATGAAACAGAGTAGCTTTAAAATTGCCGTTTTTGCCGGTGATGGTGTCGGCCAGGAAGTCATAAACGAGGCGTTAAAGGTTTTAAGGTTGATTCCCAATAAAAGAAAGATTAACATATCCTTATCAGAAGGATATGCTGGCGGTAGCGCCTACGATCGTTTTGGTGTTCCGTTACCACAGCAAAGCCTTGATCTAGCGCTTCATTGCGACGCTGTTCTGCTCGGCGCCGTAGGCGGTCCGAAATGGGAGAATCTGGATTATAGTTTACGGCCGGAAAGAGCTCTTCTGGGCTTGCGGGAAAAATTAGGCCTTTACGCTAATTTACGGCCGGTCGCAGCATTCAATGAGCTTTTGGATGCTTCTCCTCTAAAAAAAAGTGTGGTGCAGGGCATCGATATCATGATTGTGCGCGAATTGACCGGTGATGTTTATTTCGGTCAGCCGCGCGGGGTAACAAAAGGGCAAGACGGCAAGCGCAAAGGTATAAACACAATGGTTTATACCGAAGATGAAATCGTAAGGATTGCCGTTCGCGCTTTTGAAATTGCCCTCGGCAGAAAACGAAATCTTGTTTCGGTGGATAAGGCCAATGTTCTGGAGACCACCGAACTGTGGCGTACCGTGGTTACGGAAGTCGGCCGGAATTATCCGGAAGTGACTTTAAAACACATGTATGTTGATAATTGCGCGATGCAGCTTATCCGTAATCCGGCGCAGTTTGATGTAATTGTTACTACCAATTTGTTCGGAGATATATTAAGCGATGAAGCAGCCATGCTGACCGGTTCCATCGGCATGCTGCCCTCAGCTTCTCTGGGCAAAGATAGCGCTCTATATGAACCAATTCACGGTTCCGCTCCGGATATAGCAGGAAAAAATATAGCTAATCCGCTGGCAACAATTTTATCGGTGGCCTTGATGCTGCGCTATTCACTGGCCATGCCCGAGGAGGCAAACTTAGTGGAAAAAGCCGTCACGGAAGTTTTAAAAGAAGGCTTCCGGACGCAGGATATTTATTCGGAAGGCAATAGGCTTGTCGGCACAGAGGAAATGGGCAA
>PLNU01000029.1:0-12923 GCA_003142835.1 Syntrophaceae bacterium | reverse complement strand
ATGATGAGGCTTCTATTCGCGAATTATTTTCCACTGTATTTACCGAAGCGGACCATGAAGTGATTGCCGCCGAAGCTGGAAAAAGCGCTACAACAAATTAAAGGTATGAAAACACATTAAGCAAAGTTGAATCTTTATGCCCGATTCTTTAATTTTTACAGGGAACATATCAATTGATCCTCCTTACGCGAAAATTTATTCACGCCTCGGATATAAAAAAAGAACAACNNAAGGGATCAATTCTCCGAACTATCATCAGCAAAAACGATGGGAAAGAAATTACTCTGGCTGAAAACTTAACCTTTAGCAGCAAAAAACTATCCGCACTCCTGCGGGATTGCCCTGAGGCCGTACTCATGGGGGCAACTGCCGGAAGCGCCATTATGGATGCAATCCAGAAAAAAACCAGCCAGGATGATCTGGCCGCAGCGGTAGTTTATGATGCCACTGCCAGTGAAATGGTCGATGCGGCTCTGGATTGGATTATGGATTATTTAAACCAGCAAGTGCGCAGAGAAGGGAAAAGGCTGTTGCCCCGACGCTTTTCGGCTGGCTATGCTGACTTCAATCTGGAAAATCAGAAAGCAATTTATGAAATGCTTCAAATGGGAAAAATTGGCGTAACCATCACTTCCAACTTCATCCTCCTTCCGGAAAAATCAGTTACCGCTATCAGCGGCATTTGCGGATAACACTCAAAAAGATTCGCCGCTCCGCTCTGAATCGTGCGCATCTCCTTGGCAAATCTTATACCAATTCTAAATCAAAGCGCTATCTTTGATTTAGAATTGGTATAAGTGACGCCGAATACACAGTCATCTGCACCACACCCCACTGATGTGGGTCAATATTTCATTGACACACAAGACCGAAATCCTTATAGTACAACCATGAACAAGCAATGTCTTATCAAATCAAATGGATACTCATGATGAATTCCCACTGGGAGGACCGATGAACGGTCTTACCCCCATACCGCCCGCCGGGTGGTGGAGGCGATTCCTTTTCACCTGCCGCGCCAACCGAGGCAAGACAGCCTTTGCCGGTCTGGCTTTGTTCGTGGTGCTTGCCTTCGGTTTGGCTGATACTCTGCTCGCGGGACCCATGCGAAATTGGGCCGAGCGGATGATGAATTCAAAGTTGAACGGCTACACGGTCCAAATCGCCCGGGTTCGCCCCCACCTTTGGAGGTTGGCCTTTGAACTGGACGATGTGGTCCTGGTTCAGAACACGCACCCGGACCCACCCGTGGCGAATTTCGACGCCCTTAAATTCTCCATGGTGTGGGGGGAGTTGCTCCATTTCAAGGTGGCGGGGGATCTGACCATCGAGCGCCCCGCATTGCACATCAACTTGACCCAGATCGAGGAGGAGGCCAACAGCCATGTGAGCCTGAAGGACCGGGGATGGCAGAGCGCCGTGGAATCCATCTTTCCCATCAAACTGGATCGGGTGAAGATTCAGGATGGATCCCTGCTTTACCTTTCCAGCGGCACGGCCAGCAAGCCCCTCCAGCTCACCAAGGTCTTCATGGTCGCCAATAACGTGCGAAACATCGCCGCGGCCAAAGGCACCTATCCATCGCCCGTGACCCTGGAAGGCGTCCTGTTTGACACGGGCAATATCTGGTTCAAGGGGGCGGCGGATTTCCTTCGCGAGCCGCACGCCGCCGCCCATGGAGAGATCCGCCTGGACCACGTTCCCTTGGATCGCCTCAACCCCCTTGCCCAGGATTACCAGCTGAAAACCACAGGTGGGTTCCTTTCGGTGAAGGGGTCCCTGGAATACACCCCAGAGGTCCAGACGGCCCATCTCACCGATGTCCTGTTCGAGAACCTGAAAGTGGATTACGTCACCAGCAAAGCCACCGCGGCCATGGAAAAGGAGCATGCAAAGCAGGCGGTCAAGCTGGCCAAGAGCGTACGCAATGCGCCCCAACTTCTGCTTAAGGTGGACACCCTGAGGCTGACGAATAGCCAGATTGGCTTTGTGAACGAGGCGACCAAGCCCCCCTACCGATTGTTCATTTCGAATGTAAACCTAGGGTTGGAAAATCTGAGCAACCAAGCCGATCAGGGAAGATCTGCATTCCATGCCCGGGGGGCCTTCATGGGCAGCGGCACCACCGTGGTCTCAGGGGGATTCCGGTCCACCGCCAGCCCGGCAGACTTTGATGTCCATCTCAAACTGGATGATGCCAAGTTGCCCGACCTCAATGGCTTTTTAAATGCTCATGCGGGGGTGGACGTGGCCGAGGGCCTGTTCTCGGTCTACACCGAACTCACCGTAAAAAACGGCAGGGTGGATGGCTACATCAAGCCCCTCATCAAGAACCTGAAGATCTACGATCGACAGAAGGATAAGGGAAAGCCCTTCGGGAAGCGCGTAGAAATGCACGTGTTGCAATTCCTGGCCAACCTATTCAAGAATCACTCCACCAAGGCGGTGGCCACGGTGACTCGCATATCCGGTTCCACCAGCGATCCCAAGGTCAGTGAGTGGGAGGCCATTCGCAAACTCATCGGAAACGGCCTCTCCCACGGTATTCTTCCGGGTTTTCTGGATAAGCCCAAGGCCGTGGATCCACCCAAGCCTGAAAATCCCCCCAAACCGGTTCCTCCCCCGTAACAGGGATCGTTTCCTGGGCCGTTTGAATTCCCTGTTCACCGTGGAACCTTTCCCTGCAGTAATCCATTTCTGTTCCGTTGCTACCATTCCCCCAAGTTGAATCCTAGCCTTGTTTCCGGCCTTGGACTTGATACAGAAAAAGCAGTCACCGATGGAGATGAGACAGGCCTCGATGGTCTTCCCCATGCCCACTTCGTCTGCGAGCAGGACCAGCGGCACGATCCGCCCCGTCACCTCCGAAGCGATGCTGAGTTGATGCGGAAGGAGATCGATGCGTCCGTCCAGAAAGCCGCGCACCTCTGATTTGCGGCGGCGATACTGATGCTTCAGGGCGGAGTGGCGAAGATCGAAGACGCTAGTGTAGTGTTTCAATGAAACATTGTCATATCGACCAGCGGGAGATATCTTGTATATTCTGACGATCATTAAGATTTCTCGCTTCGCTTCGAAATGACATATTGTATAGATATTATTGAGACACTACACTAGGTGGATCAAAGCGACCCGCGAAAAACGGTTCCTGCCGACCGCTGAAGCTGAGTGCGTCACTCAGCGACCTTTCGCACAGATCAAGCTGGCCGCAAACGTAATACAGCAGACCATCCCGTCAATTACAGAGTGCAAGGTCAAGGCTGCGTTCTGAGCGCTCTGGATGGTGTCGCCCACCAGGAACGCCACTCGCCGCAAGGGTGCGTTATCCAGCACGTATACTTTAACACCTGGAGATTATCCTATAAATAATCTCTTAAAATGCTTCAAATGAGAAAAATTGGCGTAACCATCACTTCCAACTTCATCCTCCTTCCGGAAAAATCAGTTACCGCTATCAGCGGCATTTACGGATAACACTCAAAAAGATTCGCCGCTCCGCTTTGAACTGTGCGCATCTCCTTGGCAAATCTTATTCCAATTCTAAATCAAAGCGCTATCTTTGTTGGCAACGCAACCCGGCGCATGCTTGGGGCGTCGTCGGTTTCCTCAACGTATGTACAACAATACACCTCGTCGCCTCCTCCTTGCCGCCCCGGTATCATCTTTGATTCAGAAATGGTATTAGTGGCGCCGAATACACAGTCATCGGGAAGAGAATCAGGAAAACAATGGATGCGTTTCATGGGCAGTGGCAGGAAAAAGATCAGAGGATTTGGTAGTTTCAGTGTTCGGGAGTATAAGGCTTATAAAAGCAGGAATCCCAAAACAGGAAAGAACATATAAGTGAAACCGAAGATTGCCTTTTTTCAAGGTGGGAGTGGAATTAAAGAATAGGGTGGATAGTTGATAAAAAATATTATCGGGCGTGATACTGACTTCTTCCTATTATATGCAAATAGTCCACCTTCACAAAAACGCAAGACTTCAAACAATAATCATTGAAAATTTTTCATATTAGTGATAATATTAATGTAACCTATAAAACAGAAATAAATAATAAAACCTATGTTTTTTTTCCGGAAAAAAATATTTCAGGGAGAGAATTGGCCTGCCGCTAAGTTAAAGTCAGAAATTAATTCATTGCCTGACATTTCACGTTCCTTATCTGGCTCTAGTGCAGATGAAGAATGGAATGAAAGGAGACATGCGTTAAGAAGGTTATTTCTGGAAGGAAATCTTGAACGGTTTTTAACGTGGGACATGATAACCGAAACCATGTTTGTCGGCAATGACCCCTACATTAAGCAAGAACTAAAATCTCTAAAAATGCGTCCAGAATGGACTTCGAGATGGGCTCCTGCCATATTAGAAGAACCCATCGGATCGCCAAAAAAATGCAAATACTACAAAGGAAGCTCAGGGAATCGCATTCACACGACATCCCATATTGCTCATTTCGAGGAATGGACTGGTATTCGCATAGCGGACATTCAAAGCGTCATCGAATTCGGTGGTGGCTATGGTTGCATGTGCCATCAGATCCACAAATTTGGTTTTTGCGGGAATTATATCATCATCGATTTCCCGGAACTAAATGCTCTGCAAAAATATTACCTGAGATCTCTATCAGTGGATGTCGTTGAAGATTTGGATATGCTTTCTAATGTTAACAAAAAAGGTGTCTACTGTATATCAGACATTGAAGTCTTATCTAAATTTAATTATGCTATGAGCGGAGGAAATCTCTTTATCGCTACTTGGTCAATAAGTGAAACAGGTACTAACTTTCGTGAACACTTGCTGTCATTTCCTGTCATAGCTCAGGCAGACTATTACCTGATTACATATCAAACTGTTTTCGGTGATGTTGACAATATTAATTTTTTTAATGAATGGTGTTCGTGGCAAAAAAATGTAACTTGGACAAACTTTGAGGTACCGCACCGGCCTGGAAGCTATTATCTTTTCGGAAAACAATGAACGCACTCTACGATGGGGAAAACGCAGAATTCGGGAAAATCGTATCAAGCCGTTTCTGCTCGCTACGCTTTCCAGAACGTCTCATATTCATACTAATCTAACATTTCAAACGCAAATCATCAAAATTTTTATTAACACTGCTCATTTGTTTGTAGATGTTATACGTAACAAAAGTAATTCATCCCCTAATTGTAATATCTTATCAAATCAAAAAATATGCAAGAACCGGATGAACCTGTTTTCTGCCTGTTTTTCCCCAAAAAAATCAGACTTCTTGCTTCAAAGGTGTTAAAAAAGCGCTGGTTGCCTGAGATATTGGCCCGACCGGTTTACTTATCGAGCCTTTCAACTGGTTACAGTATCAGTGATCAGGCAAAAAAAATTATGGACAGTGGTTGTCAGGCCTTGATCCAAAAACTATTTCGCGTCGCCGATCTCTCCCATAAAATACGTGAAGTTCTCGATTTGCGACAAAGCCCATCGGGCACCTGAAAAACAAGAGGGACAGCCTGCGCTGTCCCTCTCCGCTTCCATATAAATAGGTTATTGAGATGCGTATATATTAAAGAGTCATTCACGGATATTTATACCAATTCGCTTTCTTNNCGTCGTCGGCTTCCTCAGCGTACGCATACAATACGCCTGCGGAGCCTCCCCCTTGCCGCCTCGTTATCCTTTGAAAGCAAATGGTATTAAACCCGTTTTATAATATCTTTATTACGCAACACTCCCTGTGGTCTGAGCGCCCTTCCTCAACTCCTTCCATTTCTTATAGGCTAAAACTATTACTCCGATGGAAAGAATGATCAGCAATACATCAACTACAGACAGCATGATGTTTTGCTTGGGAATATATTTTTCAATCAGCAAAACGACCAAAGAATACAGGGTTGTTATCATCATGAATACTGCCGGCAGTATTGTAAACCACGCCGTCTTCTTTCTTTTAACCAGCCAAACGGAAACGGCAATCAATGCCAGTGAAGCCAGCAGCTGATTGGCAGAACCAAATATCGGCCAGATCACCAAAAATGCGTTGTAGTATGCCAGGATAAACATTAAAACCACGCACAGCAGAGCGTTAAAGAGATAGGATTTCATTATTTTTGGAACGTTCTTGAAAATAACCTGCCACAGTTCTTCAAACAGGTATCTGTTTAACCTGACTGCCGTATCCAGAGTTGTGACAACAAAACCCTCTACCAGCAGGATTCCAAAAATTGTCCCGTAAACAGGCGAAATTCCTAATCCCTTATCAAGTAGTCCTCCGGCTCCGGCGGCAAATGCTAAAATTGGATTTGATTTTGCCCCGGCGATTGTCGGGAAAACAATATTCGTATAATCCGCAAATGCTATTCCGCATCCTACAGCAACAACCACGCCGATGGCCAGCAAACCCTCTAACAACATTCCGCCAAAGGCGATCTTTTTCACATCCGACTCTTTGGAGATCTGCTTTGAGGATGTTCCTCCGGCAACCAATGAATGGAAACCGGAAATGGCACCGCAGGCAACAGTAATAAATAAAAACGGCCAGATCGGACCTAACTTGCTGCCTCCTTCTGCTATATTTAAAGCCGGTGCTGAAAACGTAACACCTTTGAAGCCTGCCACAATACCGGCAATAAACAATGCCGCAATTCCGCTATAGAGCAAAAACGAATTGGTAAAATCCCTCGGCTGTAAAATAATCCAAACAGGAATGCCCGCGGCCAGAAAAGTATAAAAAGAAAGAATAATCATCCAGGTGGTAGGATTCAGCGTAACCGGATAATTCATTCCCACGATAACAGAGAAAATGCAAACCAATATGGCCAATCCGGACGCAAGATAAACATTAATTTCTCTTTTATAAACCAGATAGCCGAGAACCGGCGCAAAGCAGGTTATTACGATAACGGACATTGAGGCGATACCGCCTATCTGCGCCTTGACGACCCCGCCATCGACAATAGTCTTCACAATAGTTTGATCCGGGGCCAACTTTAATACATCCAGAGATAGCATAGAAGTTAAAGCGGTTGCCGTCAAGCCCAAAAATGCTGAGGTCAACAGCAGGAGCAAAAGAATGGTAAAACTGATAAATAAAAAGAATCCTGTGTTTCCCAGAGTCGTTTTGGCGATATTCGAAATTGATTTGCCCTTTTCCCGGACACTGGCAAAAAGTACCGTCATGTCATGCACCCCACCAATAAAGATACTCCCTAACACTGCCCACAACCATACAGGGAAAAATCCGAAAAGCAGTGCTACGGTAGGGCCTATTATCGGTCCACCACCGGCAATACTTGCAAAATGGTGCCCGAACAAAACAATCGGTTTCGTCGGTACGTAGTCAACATCATCTTTCATTGCAACCGCCGGTGTGGGATTTTGATCATTTTCTCCAAAGAGTTTGGCAATAAACCTTGCGTAAAAACGGTAAGCTAAAAAGAATAAAACAGCTGCTATAATCAATAGTACTGCTGCGTTCATAACTACCTCCTTATTCTAATTAATAAAACCTGTTTACGAATTTACTGTTAGCTGTTCCTATCACCGCGGTTAAAATAATAATATCACCTCCCTCCTTTATTGATTTGATTCCATTTCTAAATCAAAGCGCTATCTTTGTTGGCAACGCAGCCCGGCGCATGCCTGGGTCGTCGGCTTCCTCAACGTATTTGTAAGGAACGGTTTGAAATCGTTCCCTACGCGTCTCCTTCTTGCCGCCTCGATATCATCTTTGATTTAGAAATGGTATGAAATCCTCCTTCTCTCCCTGCTTTAAGCAACTGGAGTTGGTTGGATGATTGCAGTTAATTGTCAAAAAGCGGAGATCAAAATACTCCTAAAAATTACCAGTGTGGCAGGCACGAAAGCGAAATTTTAACACACTGATTTTCATATTTAATTAATGCACGATTAATTGATTAAATTCAAGAGTTTTTTTTGGCCAAATATGTTCAGAATATCTTTTTATCCGCACCAAACAAATTCTTTTCCTTATCTGAAAATTGGAACTGTTATCAGATATTCACCCGAACCGGCAGGATAACAGTTGTGATGCCCTCCCACTGCAGGCGCCTCTGGATGGCGAAGGCCGTCTCGTTGTGCAGAATTCTCTGGAAGGGATTCTCCTGGCGGAAGACTAGCTTTCCCGTAAAAACTGACGATTTAGGAAACTCCTGGACAATATTCTGGCAGAGGTTGGTTGCCACCTCTACGACATCTGTTCCTACGTCCATACGGTAGTCAGCGGCATACCCATAGGAACGGGCTAATTTGACGTATTTTGCGAGTTGCTCCGCGATCGACGACTTCAGGGCCTCAATCTCCGATGCACCCTTAAAGGCGCCGGAATCAATCTCCGCCACGGATACAAAGATAAAATTGCGATAGAGCTTGGGAAATTCCCGAAAAACGGAAAGCCAGGAGTGAAGGCCAAACCCATTATAACCGCTTACCAGAATAATAGCCGTCCGTTCATTCGTATTAAGTGGCTCCTCATTAGGAATGTGCCCGGATGGAAGTGACGACAGGATTTCCTCAAGCTGACGCACACCTTTCCGC
Organism: Syntrophaceae bacterium; assembly: GCA_003142835.1. GTDB lineage: Bacteria > Desulfobacterota > Syntrophia > Syntrophales > Smithellaceae > FEN-1160. Next base: position 4,391 of record PLNU01000029.1, on the reverse strand, counting down.
ACTTTCAGGTAATGACGCCGGATCAGATAGCACAATCCAATCAGAGCTGTCGTGATGACCAGGGTGACCCATCCACCTTCACCGAACTTCTCATAAACCGTTACGATCAGGATGGTCACACAGAGAGCCAAACCAATGAGATGAATAACGATGTGTCTTGCCCACCTCTTGTCCTTATTCCTATTCTGGAAAAAAACTTCGCCATGCCGAATTGAGACAGGGAAAACGTGAGAAAAACGTTAATTGAATACATAACAACGAGGGCCGATACTGAGCCATTAGTATAGAAAAGCACCGCCAGGGAAGCCGCTCCCATGAGGAGAACGCCATTCTGCATGGTGAGGCGTTCCGAGAGTGCCGAAAAACGCCGGGGAAGCCAGGAATCGACGGCCATATTGGCCATAACCCTCGGTCCGTCAATGAAACCAGCCTGAGAGCCAACCATGAGGAGGGCACCTTCCGAAAGAATGGTGATAATGGCCAAGACGCCGCCCAATGGCCATCCGCTGAAGGTCCTGTCCGCCAAGATGGCATTCAGGGTCATACCCTCTATGGGTTTAATGGAAAACAGAGCATAACAAAAAAGAAGGCCGGAGGCGGTGACGGCGAGTGATACAGCCAGATATACCATGGTGCGCTTACCCGTCTGCACCCTTGGCTCCCGCATAACATTCATGGCGTTGGAAACGGCCTCAATCCCCGTATAGGTTCCACCGCCCATGGAGAACGCCCGCAAAAAAATCGCCATGATCCCCACAAAACCAATTGTCGAGAGATCCTGATTCATACTTCCGCGGTATTTTTCCAAAACTGGTCCGACTTCGCCCAGATGGGTTCCCAGGCCATAACCAATTAGGAGAGCATGGGTGATCAGAAATACGATGAATATGGGCGCGAGAAAAGTAATGGACTCCTTCACACCGCGGAGATTCATCAAAACGAGAAGGATAATCAAACCCACGACAAAGGGCATCTTGTAATGCAAAAAGGCGGGGGGGAGGAAACTGAAGATGGCATCCCCGCAGGAGGCAAGGGAAACGGTGATGGTCAGGATATAGTCCACCAGCAAGGCCGATCCGGCAATGACGCCGGCTTTGCCGCTGATCGTATGGGTGGCAACGATATACCCGCCACCGCCGTGGGGAAAGTGTTCAATGATGCGGGAATAGGCGTAGGCAATAATGAATACCGTGAACGCTGTGGCAATAGCAATAAAGATGGCCAGGTAGGTGTGGGGTCCCAGAGCTTTGAACGCTTCTTCCGGCCCATAGGAGGAGGATGATAAACCGTCAGCACCCAGGCCGATCCACGCCAGAATCGGGATCAGGGAAATTTTGTGAAAGAGGGACGGCTCATTGATATTCCGCGGCACGCCAATAAAACGGCGTCTGATGCGCTCAAAAAACGTTTGTTGGGGCTTGTTATCAGGGATATTCATGATATGGGATTGTCTATATGAACGCCATCGGCAATGGTTCCGCAAAGGAAACCCTGCTTGGCATTCAGCTGCGTTCCTTTCTCGTCGTATATGCCGATCGCAAAATGACGAGCGACGATCTGCAAATGGACGGACTTGCAATCCTCCATCGTAACCTCAATCGGTTTGCACATACTCGGCAATCCTTCTTCATTGCTGCCATTGATATAAAGCTCATATTTTCCCGCTTCCAAATCGATCGTATTTGTTTTCAGGGGCAGTATGGTACCTCGGGCCTGACCATTGAGTAAAATCGTATAATCGTCGTTGCGACTGAGATTTGAAAAAATGATTTTTGATGCCATAATATTATATGAATACGGCCTTTTAAACGTTTTCCTCTAATCGTTAATTTATTTTTTTACCTTGCATTAAGGGGAATTGCAAGGCATTTGATACAACTAAATGAACCTCCCCGCAGCAAGCTGCGGGGTATCTCAAGGTTGGTAGCAGCTCTAAAAACGAAGCAAGCTTCGGGGAATATAACCCGGAGAGATTAAATTGAAGCTCTCCGCGGTAAGCTGCGGAGAATCTTCGATTCTTAAGGAACAATATCATTCAGTATTCGCTCGCTACCGAATTCAAGAGTTTTTTTGGCCAAATATGTTCAAAATATCTTTTTATCCGCACTACACAAATTCTTTTCCTTATCCCAACGAGATTCGCTAATACCAATTCTAAATCAAAGCGCTATCTTTGTTGGCAGCGTCGTCGGCTTCCTCAACGTATTTGTAAGGAACGGTTTGAAACCGTTCCCTACGCGCCTCCTCCTTGCCGCCTCGATATCATCTTTGATTTAGAAATGGTATAAGAAGACTTCTTTGACCATATACGCAATAAAAAAATTCCCATTTCTTACCTTAAAGATGATATAAGAACACAGTTTAAAGAAACATATGCAATTCAGGAGTATTTTTTTGACAAAAAGCAGTAAAATTAAAAATAATCTGACTAATAATATTATTATTTTGGATGGCGCCACCGGCACCGAACTGCAAAAACTGGGATTACCTGCCGGAGTCTGTCCGGAGCAGTGGTGTCTTACCAATCCGCAAATTATCCGGGATGTGCATGCGTCTTATTCAAAAGCAGGCGCGCAAATAGTTTATAGCTGCACTTTTGGCGCTAATCGCTTCAAACTCCAGCAATATGGCATTCAAGAAGACGTCCGCCGGATTAACTATGAACTGGCTTGTCTGGCCAAACAAGCCTGCGGTAAAAAAGCGCTGGTTGCCGGAGATATCGGCCCGACCGGTTTATTTGTAGAGCCTTTCGGCCCGCTGGCCTTTGAAGAAGCGGTAAATGCTTTTAAAGAGCAGGCGCGCGGCCTGATTGACGGCGGTTGTGATCTTATTGTCATCGAAACCATGATCGATATTCAGGAAACACGCGCGGCGCTGCTTGCCGTCAAAGAGACTAAAAACATCTTTACGATTGTATCCATGACCTATGAAAAGGACGGCCATACGCTGGGCGGAACTGATCCGGTAAGCGCGCTCATCACCCTGCAGAGCCTGGGTGCCGATGCCGTTGGCTGCAACTGCTCCACGGGTCCTGAAAAAATACTGGAATTTATTGCGGCCATGAAGCCTTACGCCACCGTACCTCTGGTAGCCAAACCCAACGCCGGAGTCCCTCGCCTGGAAGGTGGGAAAACGGTCTTTGATATGGACGCCAAGACTTTTGCCATTTATGGCCGAAAGCTCGCGGCAGCCGGAGCCAATATGATCGGCGGCTGCTGCGGCACGACACCTGCGCATATCAAGCAACTGACCAAAGCAACGGCAAGCAGCAAACCAAAATTACCTGTGAGAAAATCAATCAGCGCGCTTAGTTCGCCACGGAGTTTTTTATATTTCACGGATAATCAAACACTTTGCATCGTCGGCGAAAGAATCAACCCCACCGGTAAAAAAGCCTTGCAGCAGGAACTTGCGGAGGGCAAGATGTCGATCATCCGCCAGATGGCGCAGGAACAGGAAAAGCAAGGCGCGAACCTGCTGGATGTAAACGTCGGCCAGCCCGGTATCGATGAAGTAAAAACAATTAAAGCTGCCATAGGCCTTTTGACGACAACTACTAAACTGCCGCTGGTTGTAGATTCTTCAAAAATAGAAACTATCGAAGCCGCACTTCGGATTTATCCGGGCCGGATGCTGATCAACTCCATCTCCGGCGAAAAAGAGAAAATAACCAAGCTTTTGCCTCTGGCCGCCAAGTATGGAGCGATGTTTATTCTTCTGCCCCTGACCGGCGGCGATCTGCCTAAAACTGCGCAAAAGCGCCAGGCAGTGATCAACAATATTTTTCAGAGGGCAAAAAAGTTTGGCTTTACCAAAGACGATTTTATTGTGGATTGCCTTGTCATGGCTGTGGCCTCCGATCCCATCGCAGCACAGGAAACATTAAAGACCCTGAGCTGGTGTACACAGATATTTAAAAGCAAAACCATCCTTGGACTATCCAATGTTTCTTTCGGTATGCCGGGACGCCCCTGGCTCAATGCGGCCTTTCTGGCTATGGCGCAATATTGCGGCCTGACTATGGCCATTGCCAATCCGTCCAGTGTGGAGTTAATGAATGTGAAAAAAGCAAGTGACACACTTACGGCTAAAGATAAAAGCACTCTGGGTTTTATCGAACATTTTTCCGTCCAGCCCAGTGTTACATCGTCAGCCAGCGAAGGAAAAGAAACTCCGTCCACGCGGGAAAAAATTGCGGCCGCAATTCTCGAAGGTGACCGGGAAAACATTATTTCTTTGATTGACCGGGAGCTTGCAGGCGGCACCCAGGCACCGGAGCTGGTGGATAAGATTATGATCCCCGCCATTGTCCGTGTGGGTGATTTATACGAAAAGAAGATTTACTTTTTACCTCAGCTCATGGCCGCGGCGGAAACAATGAAAAAAGCGCT
>PLNU01000045.1 GCA_003142835.1 Syntrophaceae bacterium | reverse complement strand
ACTTCAGCGGAATAGACAACCTATACATATTAAGCCATCTTCATTTATTGCGATAACATCAGGTCTATGTCTTAATATTTTTGGTGGCAATTGCATTTTATCACCAAAAGCACCTGATAAATTGCCATCGGTAGAAATTATTGTAAATCCATCCTCCCTTATTTTTTTTATTATTAATCCAAGAATAAATTGATGCCTTTTCCCAGCCACTATTTGATTGTCCCAATATTTTTTAATATTTTGTTTAATGAATCATACAATCTAATTAATGAATCAACTTTCCCGGGTTGCATTCCACTCTTTATTTCTTCTAACTCACCGAAAGGAATTTTCTCAATTCCATAGATAACATCTTCTATTTTTTCATATAGTTTTGATTTTGCGGCAGGATTTTTTTGTTCGAGTTGATCTAATGCAGCTTGAAAGTTATCATCTATTAATTCTTGTTTTGCCTGTTCATCTTTTAATATTAATGGTAATCTACGAATATCTTCACCACGCCTGAATTTACCTTCTCCAACCCAATCACAGAAATCGAATAATGATAGAAGATCTTTTTTAACTAACTTTTTTAATTCTTTATTTTTTCTAAATTCAACAAAGTAACTGAATTTCAATCTTTCAGCAGGCTTATTGTATTTTTTTAAATATTGATCCTCCATATCTTTATATGCTTGGATGTTATTCTGAATTTCAGAAGCTCTCAATTTAGTAAGTTGCTCAAGACGTTTCAATGAGTAGTCTTCTTTATCGTGTAATCGGTATAATTCCCTTGCTTTTTCATAAGCAGACCACGGCGTTTGTCCGAACAAATGCTTTTCAAGCCTTATGAAATTTATCTGTTTCCTGTCAATCTTGTGGGGTAAAATGTATGATGGTATTGTTTTCCAATTATCATCATTTGCATATTTTTCAGATAACTCTTCATATATAAAAGCGCGAGTATTGCCCTCTATAACTTTATAGAAATCATCTTCGGGCACGACCCAAATAGGCTCATAAATTCCTTTGTTACTTTCAATATGTTCTTTGAGTTTTTCGTATTGATCGTTGCCTTCAGATAAAGCAAATTTAATTTTTTCCTGATTTATATTGTCGTTCAATCTGGTATCAAGAAAATACTGAATGCGTGGGTTTTCAATATCCAGTATTAATTTAGACAGTGGTATTTTAGACCTGTTAATTTCTGTCGATATGCCATCTAGATTAACAATTATATTATTCATAATTATTTGTTGATACGTTTATTGTTTTGTTTAGAGTATAAGTAACCGTGCATCTATATGTCAAGGTAAAAATGTAAAAATGACAATAAGATATGATGATTCCGAAAAAGGTATCTCGCTCATTAAATGGGTTACACAAAATTGGGGTCAGATACTGTCAGTAAAGTAAAGCCCTAAATCGCTCCCGAACCATCTTTTTTATTTCGCGCAAAGGACATTGCGTGGAGTCAAATCTTTGTTTGCCTCATTAACGATTTCGGATACCACAATTCAACATGTATAGACTTTTGAAAGTCTTCTACACAAACATGTGCCAACCATTATTCCATTACCAATTCAATGATGATACCGCGGCGGCTAGAAGGAGGCGTCGGAGGCGTATATGTTAATACGTTGAGGACGCCGACGACGCAGCCAACAAAGGTAGCGCTTAAATTGGAAATGGAATCACCTAGTCCTGAATAAGATTAGCCTGCTTGGCCTGCTTGGCCTGCTTTAGATTTTGCTGCTTTGCCGGTGATTTTTTTGATTTACCCTTGGCACGCTTGAGCGCCGCTTCAATGAATTTGCTGAACAGTGGGTGGGGCTTGGTCGGCCGTGATTTGAACTCGGGATGAAACTGACAGCCCAGAAACCAGGGGTGATCCTTTATTTCCACAATTTCCGCCAAACGGCCATCCGGCGACGCGCCGGTTATTTGTAATCCTTTATCCGTCAGTATTTTCTTGTAGTCATTATTAAATTCATAGCGATGACGATGCCGCTCCGAAATCTCCTTTTGACCGTACGCCGCATACGCAAAAGAATCGGGACTTACCACACAGGGGTAGGCTCCCAGGCGCATGGATGCGCCCTTATCCTGGACATCGCGCTGCTCGGGAAGTAAATCAATTACCGGATGGGGAGTCTGAAAATCAAATTCAGAACTATTGGCTTTAGCCAGACCGCAAATATTGCGTGCATATTCCACTACTGCCATTTGCATACCAAGACAAATTCCGAAATAAGGAATATTGTTTTCCCGTGCATATTGTGCCGTCATGATCATGCCCTCAATGCCGCGAATGCCAAATCCTCCCGGCACCAAAACTCCATCCACATCATCAAGCTCACACCCCAGTCCTTCTGCTTCAACTTTTTCCGAATCAATAAATTTTAATTTTACCCGGCAATTATTGGCGATCCCGCCATGCACCAAAGCTTCATTGAGGCTTTTATAAGAATCGGTCAGGTTCACATATTTGCCGACAATACCTATGCATACTTCATGAGGAGGATTATTGAATTTGCATACCACTTCTTCCCAGGCATCAAGGCGCGGCTGCCCGGTCCAGATATTGAGCAGATCAACAATCTTGGTATCCAGTCCCTCCTTGTGAAAAACCAACGGCACTTCATAAATGCAACTAACATCCTTGGCTGTAAACACAGACGTGACCTCCACATTGCAGAAAAGCGCGATTTTGGATTTAATGTCTTCGGATAGAAAATTTTCCGTCCGGCAAAGAAGAATGTCGGGCTGAATACCGATTTCGCGCAGCGCCTTGACGCTGTGCTGCGTGGGCTTGGTTTTAACTTCGCCGGCGGTCTTAATAAAAGGAACCCAGGTCAAGTGAATAAAGATAGCATTTTGTTTTCCGGCTTCGTTACGGAATTGGCGAATGGCTTCCAGAAAAGGAAGGCTTTCGATATCGCCAACCGTTCCGCCAATTTCCACTATCGATACATCGTAACCGGCAGCAGTTTTACTGATATAATCTTTAATTTCATTGGTTATGTGGGGAATTACCTGCACGGTCTTGCCCAGATAATCACCATGTCTTTCCTTGGTGATGACGGAAAAATAAACCTGGCCGGTGGTGAGGTTGTTGCATTTTCCCATGCAGGTCGATGAAAATCTTTCATAGTGCCCCAAATCAAGATCAGTTTCCGCGCCATCATCGGTGACAAATACTTCACCGTGTTGAAAAGGGCTCATCGTCCCGGGATCAACATTGATATAGGGATCCAGCTTTTGATTGGTAACTTTCAGGCCACGGCATTCCAGCAGGGCGGAAATGGAAGCCGCCGCCAGGCCCTTACCCAGCGAAGAAAGAACACCGCCTGTGACAAAGATAAATTTTGTTTTCATGATTGATCCTCAAGATTCTCCATGTATATTAACAGCTCACGCACCCCGTCTCCATGCTTGCGGGAGAGCTTCATTTCCCTAATATGGCCGATTGCTTAATTCGCCCGGCCAAAACCTCCACCGGCTCGCTGAACAAATCAGCAAGCGGAATTTTTTCCAGATAATTGTCGTCCCAGACAATGTTATATTCATTTACCAGATTCCGGATATCGTTGTAGCGGTAACCTAAAACTTCTTTCTTTTTGCTGATGGACAGAAGTTCATTATAGTCTACATGGAGCAAAAGCAGATTGCTGACTAATTCATTTTCTCCCAGAAGCGGCAATATTACGATAGACGCTCCGTCCGCCTTACCCTTCCCGATATAAACGTGACCGGTACTGACAATCGTCCTTTTCGTTCCCATAAGCATCGCGGAAGTATCCGCGCGTGATTTCATATCTTTGGCCACTCCGCCCTTTTTTCGTATCGCAATAGTCGACCCTTCGGCGGGATTGCCCTGCACATCGAGATTATTAATAGTATAAACGGTGTATCCCCGCACGGCAGAAATAGCAGGCTGGATCCTGCTTACAGTCATAACGTTTCTGTAGGTCAGATCTTTTGCGGCAAACGTAAGCTCCTCCAGAAGATCAAATATTATTCCTTTGAGTTCCTTTTCTTTGCGGCTTGTGCCTACTGTAACCGTTTTAGCCTGATGGCGTATCGCATCTATGGGTCTCGTCAGCTCATCAATTGCCCTGCCCAGAGTAACATCTAAAAGATCAAGCGGCGAGGCAAAATCTTCATCACTTTTAAATTCATGGCGGTAATCTTCCAGCGGTAATTTGCCCGCGGCATATTTCGCCAAAAGCACGATGTCCGAGATTGTCCGAACACCTAGCAAATTGAAGGCGCCGTCATTGCGGGAAGTATTGAAAGTTTGATAAAACTCATTAATCAGGCGGCGAAACTGAACATCCGCANNCATAGCCAAATTCAGGTTGTTTCTGAATTCTCTAAATATGAGCGCTTCTTCATCTATGGCGCAGGCGGCATAATAGCCCCACAAATGTCCCGCCATAGTATTGAGGATCACGGGCAGCGGCATGGATGCAACAGGAATGGGAATTACGGCATCGGCAATCTTATCGAAACGATCATCACCTTCATCGGCAAAAACAATAACAGCGGCCTTGTGTGCTTTAAAAATCGCCACTTCCTTGACGATATCTTCCACAACAGTCCCCGGATTGCCGGCAGCACAAACCAGGATTAAAGGTTCAGCTGATAAATCAATGTGCTTTTTGTTTTCGACAATATCGGAGGAAATAGTTTTATAACATAACTCGCTGAGTTTGATTCGAATTTCATCGGCCGCCGCTTTGTTGGGACCGCTGCCCACTATCGCCCAGAATTTCTTCGCGGGAGCTTTTTTAACGCAAGCGGAAATTTGATCCTTCATAGCAAAAACCCGCTCCATCAGCTGTGGCGCACCTTCCAGATTACGCAATTTCGCGGCGATATAATCATCCCTCCTTGCGCCTAAAAGCTGAGCAAAGAAAAGGGCCAAAACATGACCGGCAATAATTTGTGAATAAAAGGCCTTTGTGGAAGCAACCGACATTTCAATATCGCGTCCGTCGCTCGTGTAGAATACTCCATGCGATTTGGCAGTGATATCCGATTGCCTCCTGTTGACGATGGAAATGATAAAAGCACCGCGCTCTTTGGCCATGGCCACAGCGCGATTTGTATCTGTTGTAGTTCCGGACTGAGTAATAGGAATCACCAGGGAATCGGATAAATCATCCTTTAAAAAAAACCCGCTTAATTCGGAAGCCACTCTGGACATTATATTAATATTTTTGTTTTTTAAATAATGCTCCATGGCGTCAGCCACTGCCGCACCGGCTACAGCTGCCGTTCCATGACCGATAACTATTATATTTTTGATAGCGCCGTTTTGGAGTCTTAAACGAATAGCGGCAGGAACAATATCTTCACCTAAATTAAAAATAACTTGCGGTAAAAAATTGTCCTTTGTGGCCAGGCGGTATTTACCCCGCAGGGTTCTTTTAATAGAAACAGCGGACTCGGAAATTTCCTTGAGAAAGAAATGGGGATGATCGCCGCGATCAATGTCACGCGTTGTAATCTCCGCTTTCTGCAAATCACTATCCTTTAAATTAATTTTGGTGCCATCGTAATAGCAGCCCCTTGCTCCCGCCAGGCCTCCCGGGGAATCTTGATCTAAAATAAATATTTGTCCCGCTGCTTTGCTTTTACCCACAGCTGCGGTCTCGCCATTCATTTTGATGAAATGAGGCATCACTTCTACTAACCCATAGAGTTCCGAAGAAAACATATATTGATCAGAACTGATCCCTATATAAATGGACTGACCACTGCCTTTGAGTGCTAAGAACATTTTGCCCGGTTCCAGATCACTGGTCATAGCTATCGCCTGCGAACCTTCAAAATCATTCACGGCCAGGCGGAACGATTCAGTAAGATTTTGACCGGCTTTCAGATATTTCTCAATTTGCAGGGGAATAATTTTTGTATCAGTTGTGACTTCCGGGGCAATCAACTCCTTGTCTGCCGAAAGCCCGGCGCGCAATGCCGGGTAATTGTCGATATCGCCGTTTAAAACAACATTAATATGTGATGCGGAATTGGGATAAAAAGGAAAGTACAGATTTTTCTGATCAAGTTTATAATTATTGACAGGATGACAATTTTCCTCTGTAATCGAACCGACCGAAGCCCAGCGTGTATGAGTTAGAGCCGTCTCATACACCGTATCCAGCGCAGCAAAACACTGGAGAATTTTGTCTTTTTTAATTATCTGCCTTAGATCGTCGACATTGTGTCCCAGTTCGCCGACAATGGAAAAAGTTTTATAAGTAAAAGTCACACTCGTTCTTTTTTGAGCGCCGGCATTTATATTTGATGCAATCAGGATGGAACCATTAATAAGGTCTTTCTCCTCAGATCTCACTAAATAATCTTCGTATAAACCTTTTTTCTTAAGTTTTAGCGCCAAATTGTCTATTGCCTTTTCCTGCTCCAGAACAAAGACAATTTGCAGGCCTGCCGAGTCCCGGCCGCGCACCTCCAGTCGGTCCAGAGCATTGAGCAGAAAATTTATCTTCCGGTATTTTTTAAAAGCAGCCGAATTGATTGCTGACGCATTTTTCGCTCCGGAAATCTCGATAATTTTCTCAAAATTGGCGAGTATGTCTTTTTCTAAAATCCACTTAATATCCTTGATCAGGATGATCCGGCTGTTGATGATTTCCAGATCAGTGGAAGTAAACTTGACCGCGTTTTCTTCCAGCAGTTTTTCCTGGGCTGCCAAAAATAAATTCATCTCGCGGGCTAAAACAAAAAGCTTTTGGGCTCTTGCCTTCTCACAGAAAAGAATTTCCTGGGCATTTTCCTGCTTGAGTTCCAGCAACGCTTTTTCCATTGAATTGAGCGTTTCCAGACCACTCCAGGAAGATGCCGCGGTGATTTCCCCGGCCAGAACATTTTGCAAACCTGAACTCTTAATTTTTTCCCATAACTCCGTAAGCGTCAGATCAGCAGTCAGGCCGGCATTTTTTTTCTGAGACTGAAAAGTCATTAACCCGGCAAAACCGCAATTCAGTTGAGATGGTAGGACCGGAAAAAATATTATTGACGGAGAAGGAACACTAGAGGGTTGCTTTCCGATGAATAGCTGACAGGCCACAAAAAAACGGCATAAATCTTTTATTGCTCCGAACATTTTTATTACAAACATTATTTCCCCTGTTGCCGCGGAGCGCGAAACTTTTTCAGGCATCCTGTGGCAATATCTTCAACAATTTTGTTCAACCAATCCTTACCTTCTTGCACTTGCTTCGGCTGTAGCGTTTGTATCGCCTCCAGATAGGTAAGGCCTTTATCTGATTGGTTTCGCATTATTTTTACAAATTTTTCTTTTACCTTCAAAGAGATTTTATCTTCATTATTGCCGGAAAGATACTCCTGCATCTGCGGCCAGTTTTGCAAAAAAAGTTTTTGAGTGCGCCTCACACTATCCGATAAGCCTTGCTTCATTTTTTTTGAACCAGCAGCAACGGAATTCTCTACGTTTTGCGCAAACAAACTCATCTGTTTGATTCTTTCAGCAACAGCTTCAGTTAAAACATTGAGGGCGCCGCAATAAAGATCATTACCATACTTCTCTTTGATAAAGAATTCCCGCCGCACATAGCTATACCATTGCCTTAACGCCAGCAAATTTGCCACATAGACTATATTATAATTAACTTTGCGGTTAATATCGCCATAAACACCGGCAATAAACTCTTTCTTCCTTTCAGGTGAAGCTGAGGATGACCAACGCATCCCTTTCGCTTTAAAATCCTGACGGCAAATAACACCTGCGGGAATCACTGTACCATAAGCTATCTTTAACGGCCCAACGATTCCGCCTTGACCACCCAGAAATATGGGNNACTTCACTATGATTCTTCCGGCTTGTTCCACCGGCCATCAGGCAATCGCAAAAATTAATGAGACTGCCCAGAATCACGAAAGGAAACAGGATTGTCTGTTTTAAACCAACAGTGTGATTTCCACCGGATTCTTCTTCCAAAAGGCAACCGGCGCGGACCTGAGCATTGCTGCCCATGGAAACCTTTGTTAAGAAAACGGACTTAGCAAAATATCCGCCCCGGAGTTCTACCGCCGCGCCAAGTTGACAATTAATCAAAGTTACAGGCGCTTCATATCCCAGTTTAACATTTTGGGCGATCAGCGTTTCTTCACCGTAAATCCTGGCTGCACCATAAATTGTCACGGAATCGGCAATCTTATCTAAATTGACTTCCTTGCCGATTTCCACAGAAAAAGGGTTCGTCATCCGAACCCCTTTTTTTAAGAGTACATCTACCTTATCCGGCAAGCTTATATTTTTTTTTACAACTCTATTCATAAATGTCGTTTTGGCAGCTACTTGATTTTTTCACAGTTTATGCCCAATTTAGCCATCTTATCGGTAAAAGTATTGCGACTTATGCCTAAAAAACCCGCGGCTGAACTCTTCACATAGTTAGACCTTCGCAGAGCAATTTTAAATAAACCCTTTTCCACCATAGTCATAACTTCTTCGTAAAGTTTGCTTTTGCGATCATCGTAAGATGCTAAAACAGTAGCAATATCTTCCAATTTTTTCTCCAGTATTTCTTCAACAGCCGCATAAGGGGTTTCTTTAACATCCATCTGCACTGCTGAATTTTGCTTTTTTGACCGCATTTTTCTTTCGTTCCTCTCTATCGCTCTACCATAAAAGTTAATACTACTAAAACCGCTTACGCTATATTTAAGCAAGCAATAACTAACTTTAGAATGATAATAATACTAATGACTATAACAGCAACCCAACTCATCACAATCAGAGAACGCCGTTCAATGGGATGCTCCAAATAATTTGTTACTTCCACTTCCACTTTTTCCTGGCCGAGTTTATTCAGAAGAAACCGGACAAGTGCAGCATGGTTTTCCAAAAGATTGGAAAAAATATAAAAACCCTTGGTTGTTGTTAATAAAAAGTAGGCTTTATTCCTCATGACAACAACTGCTAAATGGGTAATTTCCGGCCAGGTAAAATTCTTCACCCAAAAAAACTTTTTTATTTTCAGCCCTTCTTCATTAACAATGATTTCCCTTCTGGCTGCCTCAACACAAATGGCTAGAATACTTACACATAAAACTGCCAGAATGATTTTTTCCCATGTCTGCCCGGTAATCAAACTCAGCCCAAAGAGTAAAGATAAGAGCACAATAGTGACGCTGAAGGGAATAAGAAACGCTCTTTTAATTTTATAAATGTTTTGCATCTTTAAATTCCCCTGGTTATTTTATCTTCCAAGTAAACGTGCCGCTTTTGACGACAATTTTGCTGCCGCCAAAACATTACTTCCTGGCAATGTGGCCTTTTTCAATTAGTTTGAGCGCCCAGAAATTCATCCTGGCTTTCCTGCAAGCCTCTGCAACGCTCTTTGCTGTGTTCTTGCCGGCAACATCCGCCATATAGATTTGACCATTGGATCTTATGATTGGACGGACTCTAGCACAGGCGAATTAATCAGTCAAGAAAGTCGAATATTTTTTTATAATTTAATTAAACCAATAAATCTAACGAAATACAGCGGTTCAGCCAATGAATCCGGAAACTGCATGGGCGATTAAATCTTTAGGCCTTGCACCGCGAAGATATTCCCGGCAAAGATGCGATTGATCAGCATTGCATGATTAATCGCTTGAGGGGAAAAACACGGGCAGATAACTTTTTATCGCATCGCAATTAAAAAATCCTTTAAAATTGTTGTTGGCAAAATAATTTTGTCAGAGTAATATCATCATACATCAAAGAGGATAGATGTAAAGATCGTTCAATATTAACGGCTTTGTAAAAAAGCTCCAGATGCATCACCGCAGATGGATTTTTGGCAAAGCCGTCCAGTTGTTTATGACAATGAAAAATATTTTGGGAGCAGATTATGAAATTAGTCACAGTAGATGAAATGCGTTTTATGGATCGCTATGCCATTGATAAACTGGGCATTGCCGAAGAAATACTCATGGAGAATGCGGGGCTTGCGGCCGTCAATTTGCTGCAAAAGGAAATCGGCATCAGCGGCAAGAAATTCGTCATCTTCTGCGGTTCCGGAAATAACGGCGGTGATGGCCTGGTTGTGGCACGCTTAATCCATTCCAACGGCGGTGATGTAAAGGTATTTTTACTTGGTGATAAGGGAAAATATCGCGGGGCGGCCAAAACAAACCTGGATATACTCATTGCGCTGAATATTGAGCCCAGAGTTTTTAAAAATGCCGCCGAAGCGAAGATGGATGCCGCGCACAGCGATGTAATTATAGACGCAATTTTCGGCACCGGGCTTGATCGTGGAGTAAAAGGTTTAGCTGCCGGTGTAATTGATCTTATCAATAACTGTAATAAACCTGTTTTTAGTCTCGATATTCCTTCCGGCATTAACGGTGATATGGGAGAGGTTATGGGTGTTGCCGTTAAAGCCGATTATACAGTAACTTTTGGTTTGCCTAAGATCGGCAATATGCTTTATCCGGGCTATGAATATTGCGGAAAACTTGGGGTAACTCACATTTCTTTTCCACCCTCATTATATAATCGTGCTGAACTTAAAGTACAAACAAACGAAGCCATCAAAATTCCTCCCCGACCTGCCGGTGCTTACAAAGGCTCAATGGGGGTTGTGCTTTTCATTGCCGGGGCTGCCAATTACTTTGGCGCGCCCTATTTTTCCGCCATGTCTTTTCTGAAAGCAGGGGGTGGGTACTCAAGATTAGCGGCACCTTCATCCATTGTGCCTTTTATCGCGCAGGAAGGCCGTGAGATTGTCTATTTACCGCAAAAAGAAACGGCAGCAGGGAGTCTTGCGTCAGAAAGTAAAGCTCAGTTGCTCGAAGCCGCGGCCAAGGTTGATATGGTAGTGATCGGTCCCGGACTTTCTGTGCAGGAAGAGACAATGAAGCTTACGCGAGAATTATGTGTGGCAATAAAAGTGCCTTTGCTGATTGACGGAGATGGCCTTACCGCCATAGCCCGCAATCCGGAAATTTTGAAGAAGAGAAAGGCGCCAACGATACTTACTCCTCATTTGGGCGAGATGGCAGCGCTCACGCAAAAATCGCCTGCCGCGATAAGCAACAATAAGATTACCGTTTTGCGGGAGGCGTCAGATAAACTAAGAGCTACAATTGTTTTGAAGGGACCTCATTCTCTCATTGGATTTGCCGATGGTCAGGTCTTTGTAAATTTAAGCGGCAACGCTGGGATGGCTACAGCCGGTTGTGGTGATGTGCTTACTGGCTGCATAGCGGCCATGTATGGAATGGGGTTGACGCCGGAGATGGCAGTGCGCAAAGGTGTTTTCCTGCATGGCTATGCTGGTGATTTGGCGGCTGACGAAAAAGGCTCCGACGGCATTACTGCCCGCGATATTTTGGAATATTTACCACTGGCGCTGAAGCACGACAGGGCGGGTAATATCAGTGCAAATTATTTCGCGCCACCTATAATAATGTAGAGACGTTGCCTGCAAAGTCTCTATCTACCGGTGGTTATATTTTCCGTGAAAGTATATACTCCGCAACCGCGTTGAGCTGATTTTTTTCCGGGCAATCGGCAAAAATATTCAGTTGGGATTGCGCATCTGCGATTAACTTTTGTGCGCATTGCAGGGAATAATCGATGCCTTTATATTTCTGAATTAAACTCAGTATTTCCTGGGCCGCGTTTTTACCGCCTTGCTTACGGGCGAGCAGCAGCAATTCTTTGGTTTTATCTTTTTCTTCGGGTGTGCATTGCTTCAGAGCGTGTATCAATGGCAGAGTCATTTTCCCCTCTTCCAAGTCCTTACCTATGGATTTGCCGAAATCTTCTTCTTTGGCCATATAATCAAGAGTGTCATCAGTGATTTGAAAAGCTTTTCCGATATTATAGCCGAATTGTTCCAATGCCTCAGTTTTATCAGGTGATGCCGATCCGAGAATTGCTCCGCTGGCGCACGCGGCGGAAATAAGCACAGCCGTTTTCTTTTCGATAATGCATAAATATTCGTCCTCAGTCAGATTGACATCGCCGCACTTTACCAGTTGAAAGACTTCGCCTTCGGACATGATATTGGTGATTTTGGACATTAGTCTGATAATCGCTATATCCCCGATTTCGGAGAGCAGCTTGAATGCTTTGGAATATAGAAAATCGCCAACCAGAACACTGGCGGCATTTCCCCAGATGTTATTGGCGGAAGTCTTACCGCGCCTGATTACAGCCTGATCAATAACATCATCGTGAAGCAAGGTGGCAGTGTGGATAAATTCAATCACTGCCGCGAGCGGGAAGCGATGAACGCCTTTGTAGCCGCAAAGACTGGAGCAAATCAGTTGCAGTAAAGGACGGAACCGTTTCCCGCCGCTGTCGATCAGGTGATGGGCAACTTCCGGAATCAGCTTGACTTCGGAGGTAATATATTTGTCGAGGTGCGCTTCGATCTGGCGCATATCGTCTTTATAGGCGGTAAAGACATCTTTAACTTGCATATTTATATTTTACCTTATTAATTATGCTACTCAATGATTCCGGCAAACAGATCATAGTCGTCGGCGTCAGTGATTTTGCATTGGACAATTTTGCCGATTTGGGTTTTGCCGTCTTTAATATAAGTTATGCCGTCGATTTCCGGAGCTTGTCTGCGGCATCTCCCCATAGAGGCAAAATCGGCACGGTCGCTTTTTTCTTCAATGAGCACTTCCTGAATAGACCCGATCAAGCTCTTGTTGATGGCGTTGGAAATGGCGGCCTGTTCGCTCATGATAATTTCGCGCCGCCTTTCTTTTTCCTTTTCAGATATTTGTGATTTGAGCTGTGCCGCTTTTGTCCCTTCTTCACGCGAATAAGTAAAAACACCGAGATGGTCAAACTTTATTTCGCGCACAAAATCAAGCAATCTTTCAAACCTTTTGGTGGTTTCCCCCGGAAATCCGACAATGAGTGATGTGCGCAGCGCGACATCAGGAATTATCTTGCGTGCCAGAGTAATGATTTCTTTGATTTGAGTGCCGGTTACTTTGCGGCCCATAGCTTGAAGGATAGCATCGTCAATATGCTGGATGGGCAAATCAATATAGCGGCACATTTTTTTATTTGCGACTATAGTCTCCAGGATGTCTGTGGTGATATGCGCCGGATGAGCATAAAGCAGACGAATCCACTTAATGGATTTTATTTTGGCCATGCCGGTAAGTAAGTCCGATAAACTGGGGTGGCTTTTCAAATCCCTGCCGTAAGCTGTTGTATCCTGACCGGTGATTATTATCTCTCTGATACCTCTTGCCGCCAGATTTGCTGCTTCTTTTAAAATATCACTAGGCTTTCGGCTGCGGGCTTTACCACGGATCGATGGAATCGCGCAGTAAGAACAGCAGTTAGAGCAGCCATCGGAAATTTTTAAAAAAGTGCTGAGAGCTGCTGTTGATAAAACCCGCTCATGTTGGGAAGTCATTAAAAAATCCGGCTTGGTAATTACGACGGCGCGTCTGGATTTGCCTTTTTTAAATTTATTTAAGTGCGCGACTATATTGCCAACCTCTCCGGTGCCGATAAACAAATCGACCTCCGGTATCTGGGAGAAGAGTTCTTTTCCATAGCGTTGAGCCAGACAACCGGCAACGACAAGTTGAAACTTGCGGGTGCCTTTCTTTTTTTCTTCCGCGAGCGTCAGTATTTCTTCGAGAGCTTCCTCCTTGGCGGGATTGATAAAAGCGCACGTATTGACAATGACTATGTCGGCTGCATCGCTGCGCTCAACCAGTTGCAGGCCGGACTTATTGCACAGGCCGCCCATGACCTCGGAATCAATTAAATTCTTCGAGCAGCCCAGACTGATGATATGTACTTTTTCTGATTTTGTTTTTTTCAACGGGGAAGCTTTCTAATCAAGATTTTGCGTGGTTTGGCGCCATCGGAAGGGCCGACAATTCCTTCGCGCTCCATTTGTTCGATCATCCGCGCGGCGCGGTTGTAACCGATTTTCATGTATCGCTGTACAAGTGATATGGATGCGTGCCCAAGTTCACCAACCAGAGCGACGGCTTCATCATATTTTGCATCATAACCTTCTTGTTCATGCTGCGACTGGGCTGTTTCGAACTCATACTTTTCAATGGAGGAATCATAGGCCGGTTGCGCCTGCATTTTGATGAAATCAACAATGCGGGAAATTTCCTTATCCGAAACATAAGCTCCGTGGATGCGCGCGAGTTTGGAAGTGCCCGGCGGAATAAACAACATATCTCCGGATCCAAGCAGTTTTTCAGCTCCCGGTTGATCGATGATCGTGCGGGAATCGATTTTCGAAGACACCTGAAACGAGATACGCGTGGGAAAGTTGGCTTTAATCAAACCGGTGATGACATCCACCGATGGCCGCTGCGTGGCGATGATCAGATGAATTCCAGCCGCCCGCGCCATTTGCGCCAGACGTGTCAGTGATTCTTCCACATCGCGCGAGGCCACCATCATCAAGTCGGACAATTCATCGATCACTACGATAATATAAGGGAGTTTGACGTGTTTTATCTGCGGATCGTGACTGGGAGTGACCATTTCCGAGGCGTTGAATTCCTTATCAAGCCGTATTTCGGCAGGCCTTTCTTTGATCACTGATACCGCATTGTCCTTGGAGCCTTTCCGGAGCACTTCATTATAGGCCTCAATACTTTTTACGCCCAGATCGCTAATGGTCTTATAGCGCCTTTCCATCTCTTCCACAGTCCAGCGAAGAACCTGCGAAGCTTTTTTGGGGTCAACAACCACCGGATGCATTAAGTGCGGAATGCCTTCGTAAGAAGAGAGTTCCAGCCTCTTGGGATCAACCATGAGAAATTTGATATCGTCCGGCTGGGCTTTAAAAAGAATACTGCAAATCATGGCATTGAGGGCGACGCTTTTGCCGGAGCCAGTTGTGCCCGCGATAAGCAAATGAGGCATTTTGGTCAAATCGGCGATAACCGGCGCGCCAACAAAATCAACTCCCAGAGCGATGGGCAGCCGCAGGGATGATTCCAGAAAGGCATCATTATCCAGCACATCCTTGAGAAAAACATGTTCCCTTTTCAGGTTGGGTATTTCAATACCGATTACGGATTTACCAGGGATCGGGGCCAGAATGCGAATGCTCGGAGCCATGAGCGCCAAAGCCAGGTCATCAGCCAGATTGGTTATCTTGTTGATCTTGACGCCGGGTGCCGGTTCCAGTTCATACATGGTGATTACCGGACCGGGCATGACTTCGACAACGCGGCCTTCGACGCCGAAATCAGATAGTTTCTTTTCCAGAATGCGTGAGTTGGTGATCAAATAATCGCGCTTTATCCTGGTATCCTTTTGAGGTGATTCTTCCAGAAGGGTCAAAGGCGGCAACTGGAACTTGCCGTCGGACTTGATTTTGGTGAAATCGAAACGAGTCTGCTCAATTTTTTTTGGTTTTTCTTTTTTAGATACACTTAAATTATCTTCGAACACCGGCTGCGGACTTCTATCTATTTTTGTACCGCCGAAAACAAAATTAACAAAAGACGCGAACTGGTTTTTGCAGGCAATAAACAGAACTGTGGTAAATTGATAAAGACGTTGAGTTGTGGAAACCAGTGAAAACTCAACCGTGAAAATCAGGGAGACGATAAAAACGAGAAATAAAATAATATAAGTTCCCGCGGTATTAAAATAGCTGAGAAGAAGGCGGATGATCGCGTAGCCAGCTAGGCCTCCTGCCCGAAGCTGTTCTCCATAAACAGTAAAACCTTCTCTGACGAAAAGAGACAGAAGTCCGGCAAAAGAAAGGGCAAAAAGGAAAAATCCCAGAAACCTGTTGGCGGCAATGTTAAACTCGGGCCGAAAAAAATATATAAAAGAACACAGTAAGAAAACTAAAGGTAACAGAAATGAACTGATACCTAAAAGACGGATTAAGGAATCGGCAATGTAGGAACCGAATATGCCGATGAAATTATGGGTTGTCTGACCATCAGGGGGGACAACGTGGGTAAATGAAGGGTCTTGCGGATGGTACGAGAAAAGACACAAAAGCAGAAATAAAGCCAGGGCAAGATACACCACGCCTTTAATTTCCCGGATTCTTTTATTATCAGTTTGCTGCTGTTTCATGCCCCTGCCGTGTGAATATTATTTTAATGATGGTTAATATATTAAATCAACTGATGTCTTTTCCCAGGTCTCTAATGTTCGGGGCGCCTTCTGCCCGAAAGCCGTCATAATTTTTAATGATAGTATTTCGGACTATCGTAATCAGCTCCTGTCTGTTTTCCAGTGTAATATTTTTCACATCAATCGGTTTATCAATGACCAATTTTATTTTTCCAGGTTTTATTTTTAGAGATCTTTTAGGCATAATTTCTCCGCTGCCGATGATCGATATAGGAACAATGGGAACACCAGATTTAATCGCCAGATAAAATGTGCCCTGCTTGAAAGGTTTGATTTCACCAAAGCCGCTTCTGGTGCCTTCCGGAAAAGCCATGATTGATTTTCCTTCCCTGATGCGCAAGGCTGCCTCATCGAGACTTTGCATTGCTCTTTCTCTATTATTCCTGTCAATTTCAATGTATCCGGCACTTCTCATCGCCGCGCCGAATACAGGGATATGAAACAACTCTTTTTTAACGAGCCACCGGAATTGACCGGGGATGTGCGCTAAAACAATTAAAATATCAAAATCGCTCTGGTGGTTGGCCATGAATACTTGCGGTTTGCCGCGCAGAATATTTTCCTTGCCGATTATTTCCACCTTAGTATTGAAGATTAACAGCAGGATTTTAGCCCAGAGATTGGCTGTTTTGTGAATATTATTTTCCGCATTGGAAAAAAGAGAAAAGATCACACACCAGAAGGATATAAACGCGGTTATAGCGACGCCCAAGGTAACTAACAGTGCCGAACGGATCATATTCGTTCTTCCCTTTAGACCGAATTTGTAATTAATTTTTACTTGATAATAGTACTGAAGTCAATGAATTATATAAAGCTAAAGAAACTGTCTTGACATATCAGATCGCTTATCTCTATACTTCATTTCGCTACCAGGGCCCATATCAAATATGGGCTCTGGTAAGATCATCATTCCCGATAATAAGGAGGAAATTATGGAAGGTGTAAAATTTGACTTGACCGGTAAAGTAGCTATCGTGACTGGAGGCGGAAAAGGCATCGGCCGGGCTATCGCCCTGGGGCTGGCCGAATCCGGCGCTGCTGTGACGGTGGCTGCTCGCAGTCAGCAGGAGATCGAAGCCGTGGCCGAAGAAATCATCAAGATGGGCGGTAAATCCATAGCAGTTGTTACCGATCTGACCATCAATGAGCAGCTCGAGAATCTGGTGCAGAAAACTCTAAGTACTTTCGGGCGCGTCGATATTCTGGTAAACAATGCCGCCCGGAGCTTCCTGCGCAGCCTTCTGGATCTGCGTGAGGATGGGTGGGATAAGGTGTTTGATACCAATGTGAAAGCCGCCTGGCTCTTAAGCAGGCTTGTGGTCCGTAAGATGGCCGAACAAAAAAGCGGGCAGATTATCAATATTACGACCGTTGGCGCGGAAAAGGCGGAGGCGGGTATGGCCGCATACGGCTGCAGCAAAGCGGCTTTGAAGATGCTGACGCGCTGCATGGCCCGTGAATGGGCTGCCTACGGCATCCGGGTTAACGCTGTGGGTCCGACCTTGACGCGTACGGAATTCAGCAAACCGATCTGGTCCAATCCGGAGATTGCCAAGCTGGTGACTTCCAATATTCCTATGGGACGTTTGGCCGAACCGGAAGAAATTGTCGGCGCCGTTCTTTTCCTTGCCTCAGGAGCCGCCAATTTTATTACTGGTCAATCAATATACGTGGATGGGGGCAGCCTGACTCTGTAATTACTAATCCAAATTAAACCATCTTCGCCAGACGAATGGTTTAATTTTTCTTGCAGTTTTTCCATATATAGATTTCGGTGTTTCATTAATGAAACCATCGGTGAAGCGCTATGGCCTGTGAATTCTTCAACGAAGGAAGTGTCCGCGGTGACGGAAGAGCTCAAAGCATCCAACCAGCGGCGTACATGATTACTCATCTTGGAGAAATTAAGGCCTTCGTATTTCGGCACGTTGTTTCCATTGATCATGCGTCATTTTTTTTAGAGGATTCTCTTTAGAAACAAACAGCAGATTATCTTCCTCCATGTCCGGACAAAATTATGTTATTGCAACGTGAAAAT
>PLNU01000177.1:24803-54302 GCA_003142835.1 Syntrophaceae bacterium | reverse complement strand
AATCAGCAAAGAAGCCATCGACCATCCGTGACATCCTCAAACATCTGGGCATCTGGCTGGTAAGATCAAGGCCGCCGCCGAAAATTCATGACCCGCCGATTCGAGAATACGTCGCTGTCGCTATTAATCAACAAACTCCCGCTGATACTATCTACGGCGACCCCGAATACACATGGGATGAATACATCCAGTCATAACGCATTTTTAAAAAAAAAGGCGTGAGGGAGAGGCCTGCCTGAATTCTGTAAAAAATACCTTTTTGGCAGGTGGACAGGCTAAAAGATGAGCAGATTTCCTATAAGGACGTATGTCGCAATTTACCCCCGGCATGGTCATTGGTGCCGCACCCCACATTTTGTGGTCAAGATTCCCTTGACATACAAGAGTGGCTTCCCTATACTCACTTCCAATGAAAGCAAGTTCTTATTAAAACAACATCAATTGGAAAGGGGGGACAAAGCGAAGATCACAAGTCGGGCTGTTTTTTCTGCGCAACACCC
Source organism: Syntrophaceae bacterium (assembly GCA_003142835.1). GTDB lineage: Bacteria > Desulfobacterota > Syntrophia > Syntrophales > Smithellaceae > FEN-1160. The sequence continues at coordinate 53,802 of PLNU01000177.1, read as the reverse complement.
TAGAGTAAAGATGTTTCACCAAAGATAAGAGACGAAGTATGTTTTGTTGCCGATGAAGACTGCATGCCACCGTAGTGAAAATTATCGATGAGTAAAATCAGAAACATTGATACAAGATGCACAAAGGTCTCACTGGCAAGCAGTATGAAAACAGGTATCAAAACTCCGGCATTCAGAGTCACAAAACATCTAACAAGGATAAGGAGGCTCAAATGAAGGCAATAAAGAAGACCCCAGCATTCGCATTCGTTTATGGGCAAGTTGTACTTTTTCTATTGACGGCACTTCTGTATAGCGCTAACACTTTTGTTGTCTCTATAGTAAGCGTCCGGAGTGCATTTGCTGATGAGGTTAGTCGTATCAGTGCTGTGTCGCTGAAAGCAATGGAGTCTGACGGGAAGGAAATTGCAATCATCGATCCGAGAGAAGAGGGAATTTTCGGAGAAGCACATCTTCTGCTTGCGGTTAATATTCCGCTCAGCAAGCTTGAAATCGAGATCGGAAGCTTAGTGCCTCGCAAATCAACTCGACTTGTCTTAACCGACGGTGGAGACGGCCAAGCGGAGCGAGCAGCAGCAAAACTAAAAGAACTGCGTTACAGTTCTATAGCGATTTTAGCTGGAGGCATCCCGGCGTGGCGGGCTGCTGGTTATGAGGCTTTCAGCGGCATGAGTGTGCCTACCAAGGGCTTTGGAGAGTGGATTTCAGTTACATATGGTACTCCCACTATTACACCGAAAGAGCTTCATCAGAAACTCGCAGCAGGAAAGGATGTTCTCGTCCTTGACAGCCGACCGGCTAATGAATATGTGAATATGAACATACCCGGCTCGATTAACGTTCCGGTTTCTGAACTCGTCTATCGTTTCCCTGAACTCCCAGTCAAGCCCGATACGCTTGTAGTGGTAAACTGTGCTGGGCGTACTCGTAGCCTCATCGGTGCACAGACGTTAATCAACGCTGGAGTCAAAAACGTCGTCGCGCTGCGAGGTGGTACCCCGGCATGGCAGATGGCTGGTTTTGATTTAGAGCACGGTTCAACGCGGCATGCGCCAGAACCCTGGGGGAAAAATCTCAAACAGGCTTTAGAAACCGCCCAAAAAGTAGCAGATCGGTATCAAGTAAGAACGATAGATGCAAAGACGCTGGAGTCTTACAAAGCTGAGAACGATCGTACAGTCTATATCATCGACGTTCGCACGCCCGATGAGTTTCGCGTGGGTCATCGCCCGGATTCTATCTATGCTTGGGGGGTCCAACTTGTGCAGTCAACCGACAAGTATGTTGCAACGCGTAACGCAAGACTCGTGCTTGTCGACAATCATATAGTGAGAGCACTGATGACAGCTTCGTGGTTGGTTCAGGCAGGGTGGCCAAATGCAGTCGTTCTAGCTGATCCCTTTGCAGGCGTGAAACTGGAGACAGGAGACAGACGTGTGGTTGTTCGCGGGTTAAACGACATCAAGCTGCCACGTATTGAACCTGCGAGGCTGAATGAACTCATTCAAGCGAAGAAGGCGACAGTCATTGATTTTGCAGATAGTATCAGTTATAAAAATGGACATATCCCTGGAGCATGGTTTGCCATTCGGTCTCGTCTAGCAGAAAGCATCAAGAAACTCCCCGATTCTTCCAACTTTGTTGTGACTGGTGACAATCCTGCCTTGGTCGCCCTGGCAGCAAATGATTTAGCAGAGTTTTCAGCAAAACCGGTTAGTATTCTCGCAGGAGGCAACGCGGCATGGCGCAAGGCGAATTTCCCCCTCAGTAAAGGATTTGAAAACCTTTCAACCAAGACGGACGATGTCTTCAGAATGCCATTTTTATGGGGTCATTTTGATGATAAAAAGGAATTCGAAGAAGCTGCAATCGCGTACGGAGATTGGGAGCTTCAACTCCCTGCACAGCTTGAACGTGCCGGAGAACTCAAGTTTGTTGGCGCGCCGCAGAAATAGAGTGTGTTCAGTGACCGAACTTTATAGGTGAAATAAAATTTTAAAATTCATAAAGAGGACCGGACTGTCAACAGCCCGGTCCTTCTCCGGGGTACCACATTTTAACTGCCGGCTACTTGTAGTTTATTCCAAGAGAAGAGGTTGTCAAGGGCCTCCCTCTTGTCCGTGTGGCATGTTACTGGCCGGTCTCACTTACTACCCGTACCCTTTATCATCTGCAGCGGAAACGATCATCAATTTCCAAACAAAATTGAGAAAATTGAGGGACACTTCCCATATTAATTATATGCCCTTTACTTTGTTCCTTTCGATGTGAAATCTACATCAATCGTATTGGTATGTCTAATGTTTCTTTCAGGAAGCAATTGGGGAAAATTGTGGACAGCTTTTTTAAATATTGCTATACGGCAATCAACTTTATCGGGAAGTGTTTATGCAGAAGAAAATTACAACAATGTCGCTTAATGGCTGGTGGTGGAACCTCATGGGGAGGTCTGTCCGCCGTTGATCTTTTTTAAATAAAAGTCAAAGCCGTGGAGAACCTCTCAGGTCTTCACGGCTTTTTTATGTTGTCCATATTCCAAGGCCGTGAAAGAACTCACGGGCTTTTTGAATTCCTTCCCGTTGAATGTATCTGGAAGACAGGAATTCATCGCGTTCCACCGGAATGACGAAGAAATACTAAATTACCCCGGCATGCGAGACTGTGTCGCAATGTCTTTGCGGTGAGCCGTAGCCCCGAGCAAAGCGTGCGGGGGAATGTAATGAGCGAAGCAATCCCATAAGTGTCTGAATATATTAAGATTGCCACGTTCACTGCCGTGAACTCGCAATGACAAACAAGGATTGCGACACAGTCTCATGCGCCGGGTAGGCTGATCTGCATGGGAATGACGGTTGCTTTTATATATTATTGCCAATGTGATGAATAAAAAACCGCGGCCTTTGAAAATGAAGGCCGGGGTCTCACATCAAATTATTTAATCAGTTTCAGATAATTCTTGACCAGATATTCCGCTGTTTGCAGAGCGCCTTTGGCCGCGCCCAGCTTGGTGTTATGGGCCAGGCAAACATATTTGATCCCGTTTTCAATAATCGGGTCTTTACGAATACGTCCGACAGTCACCGTCATGCCGCCGCCTTTTTCCCTATCCATTCTCGGCTGAGGACGGAAAGGATCATCGGTAACATCGATCAGATGTGCCGGTGAGCTGGGAAGCGCAAGATCGACAAAATCCTTGCCGAAGTTCATCATCGCCTTTTTTACTTGTTCGGGCGTACAAGGTTTTATCGTTTGCACAAAAGCGCAAACCATGTGGCCGTCAAGAACAGGCACACGGGTACAAGTCGCAGTAATACCGAAAGCGGCATTTTGAATGGCCGAGCCGGTAAATTTACCTAAAATCTTTTGCGGTTCGGTTTCCACTTTGGGTTCTTCGCCGGGTATATAGGGAACTATATTTTCTGTCATATCCATGACCGATAAACCCGGAGTTCTTCCCGCGCCGGACATGGCCTGAAGTGAAGTCATCACTACTTGCTTTACGCCAAAAAGATCCTGAATCGGTTTTAAAGAGACAACCAGACCGGCAATTGTGCAATTCGGTTTAGGGGAGACAAATCCCTTCCAGCCGCGGTTCTTCTGTTGCACGGCAAGCAGGGCTGCATGGTCCATATTCACGCCGCCCACCAAAATCGGTGTATCATCTTCATAACGAAAGGCCGAAGCAGTGCTGATAACAGGTGTAGTTTTAGCGTACTTAGGCTCTAATTCCTTGGCGGCTCCCGCATCCATTGTGGAGAAGATAATATCCACAGAAGTCGGATCGAAGCTTGCGGCTTCTTCGACAACCATATTGGCGATATCTTGAGGCAGTTCTTCGGTACACCACCAGCGTGAAGAGCCATTGGCATCCTTCAGAGCTTCACTGTATTTTTTTTCCGCCGAACGTTCCGAAGCTACCAGCTTTGTTATTTTAAACCAGGGGTGCCCGATCAAACTAACAATCGCCTGCTGACCGACTATCCCGGTTGCGCCGACAATGGCAATTTTTAACATTGTTAAATAACCTCCCAAATAATTTTTATGTATTATTTTTTTATATTTTTGAGCAAGATTGCTCTTACTTTTTCCACATCCGCCGCAATTTGCTTCTTCAACATTTCGGGACTATCAAATTTGATAATGTCCCTTAACTTCTCCACAAACTCAGTATTTAGTCTTTTGCCTCGAAGATCACCTTCAAAATTCAGTAAGTGAGCTTCAAAGGTAAACGTATAATCGGCAAAGGTTGGCTTCTCCCCGATGTTTAAAGCTGCCATATAGCGTTTTCCTTCCACATCGACAAAGGCGGCATATATGCCCGCCGCCGGCAGCAATTCTTTTTCCGGGTCTATATTGGCAGTAGGAAAACCAAGTTTAACACCGCGTCCAAAACCGGTAACAACGCTGCCGGCAACATTATACCATCTGCCCAACAGTTTGGCCGCGTCCGCGACTTCGCCTTTGAGAATAAGATTGCGAATCAGCGTGCTGCTGACAATATCTTTTCCCACCTTGAAGGCGTCAATGACCTCGACATCAAATCTCAGTTCCTGCCCCGAAGAAATCAAATAAGTGTCGTTACCTTTTTTATCATGTCCGAAAGTGTAATCATGACCTATAATAACTTTTTTTATCGCCAGCTTCTGCCCCAGTGTTTCATAGACAAACTGCCTGGCTGTAGTCTTCGCGTAATCGGGCGAAAAAGTGATTATAAGTGTTGCATCAATGCCGCATTGTTCCAGCAGGCCGAGCTTCTCTTCCAGAGTAGTGATAAGAAAAAAAGGTCTTATATCCGGATGCAGAATCATTTTCGGATGAGGATCAAAGGTAATAACCAGGGATTTTGCCCCGGTTTCTCTGGCCTCTAAAGCGAGTTTGCGGCAAATATGCCGGTGACTTAAATGTACGCCGTCAAAGTTGCCGATTGTGACAAACGATGCGCGAAAATCTTTTGTTATGTCGTCTATTGCGTTAAATACTATCATTGTTCCTTTGCCTAAGCACAAATCGATTATACCATTTCGCTTTCTTCGGCTAACTTTGTTGGCTGNNTCGGCTTCCTCAACGTATTTGTAAGGAACGGTTTGAAACCGTTCCCTACGAGCCTCCTCCTTGCCGCCTCGTTATCCTTTGAAAGCGAAATGGTATTAGTGGCGTACCATAGCATTTTGGAGATTAAATTCAAGCTCATTTTATCTTGACAAGAATGCTCTGATCAGTATAGAGCACTTCCTCAAATGCCGAAGTGGCGGAATTGGNNTCAAGAAATCGATCCAGAGTCTCCATGTAGAGAGATTGATATTCATCCTTCGCCAGGATGGTCTTTTCCAATTTCTTCAACTGGATCATGCCATGGAAGGCGCTCCAGAGGATGATAGCCTGCCTTCTCGGATCAACCGCTTTGAACTGTCCGCTGTCGATTCCTTCACGGATCGCTGTGGTGAGTGTGAAAATACTGGCATTGCCATGTGAATCGATCTCGTTTTTCAAATCCGGGGGGAAGATCGTTTCCGGCGATGTCAGAAAATAATTGATGATATCGAAATAATTTTTATGCTCTTCGCTGAATCGTAGATAGGCCAGGGCGATCGACCGGATCTTCTCCTCCGGCGGAGATTCTCTATCCACAGCCTGGCAAATCGTCTGGTGGAGCAACTCCAGCCCTTCGACCTGGAGAGCCGCAAAGAGTTCTTCTTTGTCTTTAAAATAAAAATAGATCGCGCCGACGCTCAATTCGGAACGTTTCGCAATCTGATTGATAGACGTAGCGTTCAACCCCTTCTCCAGGAGAAGCGCTCTGGCCGTATCTAGGATCTGGCTCTTCCGCTGCTCTCTTTCTCTTTCCCGTCTCTCCTTGGCACCCATAAATAATTTTCAATCCTCCAAGTATCATTCCCTNNCAATATCCTGTTGACTAAAGCGGATCGATCCGCTTATAGTTTTATGTAAGCTGAAGGAAGGAGCCTGCCGTCATGATATCGAAGGCTTCCATGAGACGCATAAAATGAATGAACATTTTGAACTCATTTACGGCTTCATCCAGGGATTTTCCTCCCGCAACGGCACAGAGGCTGGAGCCCGCTCCGAGATGGCAAGTGATGATCCTCAACTCCTCAATATTCTTCCGCAGGATTTCCGCCGTACGGCAGGCTACATACCGATGCGAAATGCCGTGGAAGCCGTATCGCCGGACATGATCTTCGGTGTAGTAACGATACGGTATCGCGTAGGTGTAAGCATACGCCGGCATGGTCTGGTGGAAAGCTGTGTCAAAGACGGCCACCTGGGGTACACCGGGCAAAAGGCTTGTGCAGACATCGATCCCCATCAGGTTCGGCGGGTTATGGAGCGGTGCGAGTTTCTTGGTAGCCTCAAGGGTCTCCCGTATTGCGGGATCGACGGCAACGGAGGTGCGGAAATGTTCGCCTCCGTGGACCACTCGGTGTCCGACACCGTCGATTTCGCCCATATCCGTCAGAATTCCCCGCTTGCCATCTACAAGAACGGCCAAAAGGGCATGCACCGCCTCGCGATGATTCCGCAAAGGCGTTTCGTTCAGAAAGGTTTCCCGTCCCTGCACATCATGTCGAAACAGGGCGTCGGGCATGCCGATACGGTCTGCCTGGCCCCGGGCCATGACGCCATTGGCCTTCATCTCAAAGAGTTTGTATTTAAGCGATGAACTGCCACAATTCAGGACCAGGATCTTCATACACAACGACTCAATTTCTCACATTGGCAACGGACCGGTCATTGGTGCCGTCGATGTCGCTCCGCACGGTGACAAAAATCCTGTATAAGATTGTCAGAATGAGGAATCCGACCGCCCATATGCCGAGGCTGATGGCTATTTCCGTTCCTGTCGGAACATATTCGGTTATTGTCTCCAGGGGCGAGGGGATGAAACCGGTCACGACCAGACCGAGGCCCTTCTCAATCCAGAGGGAAACAAACACGAAAGCGCAGGCGACGGCGAGCCATCCTTCCTTCCGGCGGATGTGGGGGATGATCAGGATGCCCAGGGCGGCAAAAGCCAGCACCGCGGAGGTCCACATCCAGGGAACAAGGTTATAGTGGCCCGAAAGGCCGCAAAAGAGATAACGGAAAGGCGCTTCGTGCTCCGGGAGTCCGCTGTAGAAAACGGTGAATAACTCCACGAGGACAAAAAATATGCTCGCAGCCAGGGCATAGGCCACAATCTTAGCCAGGGTTGAAATCGCCTTTTCCCCGGCATCAAAGCGCCCGTAACGCTTCAAAATCAGGCAGATGATGATCAACAGAGCAGGACCGGAGGCAAAGGCAGAGGCCAGAAACCGGGGGGCCATAATCGCCGTCAGCCAGAAACTCCTGCCCGGAAGGCCGGCATAGATGAAGGCTGTTACAGTGTGGATGCTGATGGCCCAGGGGATAGAAAGGTAGATCAGCGGTTTTATCCAGTTTGGCGGAGGGACTTCTTTACGATCGCAGGACAGAACGATCCAGCCGGTGACGATATTGATCAGGAGATAGCCGGAAAGGACGATCATGTCCCAGAAAAGGATGGAGGTAGGCGCGGGATAGAGCAGGACATTCAGAACTCGTGAGGGTTGGCCGAGATCGACAAAAATAAAGATCACGCACATGATAACGGCGGACACGGCCAGGAATTCACCCAGGATGGTGATCTTGCCGAAGGCCTTGTAGTCATGGAGATAATACGGAAGAACGAGCATGACCGCCGAAGCGGCAATTCCGACAAGGAATGTGAACTGGGCGATATAAAGCCCCCAAGAGACGTCCCGGCTCATTCCCGTTACGCCCAGGCCATAATCCAACTGGTGAAGATAGAAGTAAAACCCGATCGTAATGATAGCCAGTAAAAAACTGATCCAGATCCAGTATTCGCGGCTGCCTTTCAGCGCTTTTTCCAGCATAATGTCCTCATACAATATAATAAATCTGCGGCCGGGTTCCTAAGTTTGCTCTTCGCCGCAGGTTAAAGCGTTTTCCGAGGAGAAGCCGGATCTCCGATTGGGGATTTTCCAGATCTCCGAAGACCAGGGCCTTTGATTTACAGGCAACAACGCAGGCCGGAAGCAGGCCATTGGCCAGACGCTCTTCGCAAAAATTGCATTTCTCCACGACACCCTTGGTTCGCGTCGGAAAATCCGGATTTATTTTTGCAATAAACGGCCGGGGATCCCGGTAGTTCATACTTCTTGCCCCATAAGGACAGGCAGCCATGCAAAGCCGGCAGCCGATACAGCGGTGATAGTCCATCATGACGATGCCGTCTTGTCTCTGAAACGTGGCCTTCGTGGGACAGACCCGGACGCAGGGCGGATTGGAGCAGTGATTGCATAAAACAACCGGCCGTAAGGATCTGGCGGTTGTTGGCAGATAGGAATGATTCTCATCGGGGAAAATATGGGGGAACTCCTCCCGCCATATCCATTTGACCTCATCCTTGGGGTTGCCGAAATCGGGGACGTTATGTGCCCCGTGACAGGCGGCGATGCAATCCACACAACCAGTGGGGCATTTTGACGGATCCACGGCCATGGCCCAGCGTTTGGCCGTCAGTGTCCGCAAGGCAGATATTGCCTCCGGTGATTCGCCGCCGGGAATAATCAATTTCTCTTTTGCCCAAGCCGGGCATAAGATCATCGGCACGATCAGGGAGAGGGTGGAGGCCCCCGCTATTTTCAGGAATTCTCTGCGGCTCGACGTCATTATTTCACCTCCCCGGGAATGATGTGGCAACTCCAGCAGGTCGGCTGGGCTCCCACATAGTTGTGGCACCGGTCGCAGAACTGTTCCTTGTTGCTGTGGCATTCCAGGCAGGTGCCGGATAAGCTCTTCTCGAAAACACGACCGTCACGCGCGGTGTAAAGTCGATTCCCCTCACGGACTGCTTCATCGCGCCAGGTACCGAGAAGCTTCATATGGTTTTCGCGCATAAATGATTTTTCTTCTATGCAGCGTTTATCTTTCAATTGAGCGATGGCGGGCGTATCCAGGCTGAGCGTCGGCGGGGATGATTTCCCTTTGCCGTACCAGAGCGGAAATGTGATCAAAATAATAAAGACCACTATTCCGGCGATGATGTATCCCTTGTTATAGAGTTTCATTACATATCCGTCCCATCTAAGCAGACATCAAATTTCCCTCAACGTCCCGCAGGCTGTTCAAAAATATTCAACTGCAAGGCGTGCAAAAACCGAATCGCGAGGCGTATAGTTACATACGTTGAGCGATGAGGTTTGCTGCGCAACATAGCAGGTGAGTGTTTTTCAATAGCCCGCCAGCGGTTCTCCCCGCAGGTCAGTCTTCCGTTCTTTTTCTCCCGTCATAACGAGGGCGTTGGCTAAAAGCTCGTGAACACCCATGACCGTGACCCCCGGCACCCAGTAATCCATGAGCGAGCTGAGCGTCGCCCGGTCGATGGCGCAGATGCAGGCCAGACGGTTCACACCGTGCTTTTCCACAACCTTTTTTACGGCCATGGCCCGTGGCATGCCGCCCCGCATCCGCATCTCCATGTTTTCATCGTTGCCCAGACCCGCCCCGGCGCCGCAGCAGAGGGTCTTTTCCCTGATCGTATCTTCGGCCATTTCATAGAAATGGTTGCAGACATGGTTGATGATGTAGCGGGGTTCCTCGAAAAGCCCCATCGCCCGGGCAGGATTGCAGGAGTCGTGGAACGTGACCCGCTGTGTGTTGTTCCTGGACGGATCGAGCTTCAGCTTTCCGTTTCGAATCAAATCAGCGGTGAATTCGACGATGTGCACCATCTTGGTGGATTTAGCATTTTCAAAACGCGTCCCCGTGATGGGTGACACGGGCTCCTGCAGAAAGTCCGCCGGACCGTTCATGGTGTCCATGTACTGGTTAAGAACCCGCCACATGTGGCCGCATTCGCCGCCAAGGATCCACTTGACACCGAGCCGCTTCGCCTCGGCGTAAATTTTGGCGTTAAGGCGTTTGATCATCTCGTGGGAGGAGAACAGGCCGAAATTTCCCCCCTCGGAGGCGTAAGTGCTAAATGTATAATTCAGACCGATTTCGTGGAAGAGCATCATGTATCCCATACAGGTGTATGTCCCCGGATCGGCAAAGTAGTCGCCCGAAGGGGTGACGAAGAGGATATCGGCGCCCTTTTTGTTGAGAGGAACGTCTACACGCACGCCGGTTCGTTCCTCGATGTCGTCCGCAAAAAAATCGAGTATGTCCTTGATGCCGCCGGGCTGAATCCCGAGGTGGTTTCCCGTCCGAAAGCAGTTTGCTGCAGGCTCGGTAACCCAGTTGATGTTGCAGCCGACAAGGTTTAAGAGTTCCCTGCCCATCATGGTGATCTCCGCCTGATCGATGCCGAAGGGGCAGAAGGCGGAACACCGGCGGCACTCCGTGCACTGGTAAAAATAATAGAACCACTCCTTGAGGACATCCATTGTCAGGTCCCTGGCTCCGGCAAGCCTCCCGAAGAGCTTTCCCGATTTTGTAAAATAGCGGCGGTAAACTGAGCGCAGGAGTTCGGCCCGTAAAACGGGCATGTTTTTGGGATCGCCGGAGCCAATATAGAAATGGCATTTATCCGCGCAGGCGCCGCACCGGACGCAGACGTCCATAAAAAGCCGGAAGGAGCGATATTTCCCCAGACGCTCTTTCATGCCGGAAAGGATAATGGCCTGCCAGTTTTCAGGCAGTTTCCAGTCGTCATCGGAGGGCTGCCATGATCTCGGATTCGGAAGGTCAAGGGCGGTAAGGCTCTTGGCTGTGCCGCTGTAACTCCATGTCCCCGGGCGGAACTCGACAGGGGTCTCCATCCAACCGGTTTTAGGCGGCGCGTATTGGATTTGAATCAACTGATCCGGTTTGGGTATTTTATCAAACGACACGGCTACTCCTTTTCCACCGGAAGACCTGCGGCCTTCATCTTATCGCGGAATTCATTTTCGTATTCTTCATAAGTATGAACCTTGACCGGGGCGTTCCACGGGTTAACATGCCGCTGCATGCGGTTGTTGCTGGCCAGGTTCCGGGTCGGGCTCAAAAAAATCCCGCCGGCGTGCATCAGCTTGCTTGCGGGAAACCAGGCCATCAACGTGAAGACGAAGCAAAGGTGGATGTAAAAAACAGCGCTGATCCCCTGCGGGGCAACGGGCGAAAAGGTGACCCAGTCCATGGCCAGGGTTTTCACCGCGTTGAGATCGGCGGGGAAAAAGTGCCTCATCAGAAGGCCCGTGCTCACAATGCCGATGATCAGCAGCAATGAAAAATAATCGGTGAACAATGAGATGTAACGAATCTGCGGGACAATCACGCGGCGGAGGAACAAAAACGACAAACCGGTAAGCAGGGCGATATCGCTAAGATAAAGGGCCGGGATGCCGATTTCAAAAAATCCATCTACCGCAGATAGAGCACCGATCAAAGGGGAGATCGGTTCGATGAAAAAGCGCAGGTGTCTAAGAACGATGATCAAGAGCGACCAGTGGAACATCAGACCGAAAAACCAGAGCCATTTGGCGCTGCCGTACACAGGCCGCCCATCGATAATCTCCACATGCGTATTCCGGAAGAGGGAGCGAAATAAAAAAATTTCCTGGGCCATTCTCGCGACCACACCCCAAAACCCTGCCGGGTTTTCTACCGGATTCGTCTTGATCCAGGGCAGCGTTTTTCCCTGGCCACAAGTCGTGGGAATGCGGAAGGGGACGGGGGAGCTCCCCCATTTTATAATACGATAAACAAATCCGGCGAGAAAGACCGCAAAGGCCACATAAGGGATAATGACGGTTAGGAGATAGGCCATACCATGGCTCATGGCTATTCCTATGGCCAGCAAGGCCAGAATCAAAACAGCGATGATCGATAGTCCGAGATTCTTCATAGGCATCAATGCCACTCCCACTGGATAAAGGGTTTCTTGAGATCGACCATGGCGTTGACGATCAATTCCACCAGTCCACCATAGAGAATCCCTGATTTTTCCCAGACCCCGTAATATTCGAACATATCGCGGAACTGCCCCTTGCAGTTCGAGCAGGGGGCACATAGATACTTCTTGACCTCCGGCCCCGGAACATCGTGGAAGGCGTCAAGAATCTGCTTGAATTTCATTCGTCCCGAAACGGCGGAGCGCCAATCGGGAAAGTTCGTTGACTGCATGATGGCAAAACCGCTGCCACCACCACAACAGTAGTTTTCAACACCGTGGGGGGTCATCTCTCTGAACTGGGGGCAAATCTTTTTTAGTATCCGCCGCTGCGGCGCGACAATCCCCATGAGTCGGACCATGTTGCAGGGATCGTGAAGGGTAACGGGGAAATTATTCCGGCTGGGATCAAGCTTGACCCGGCCGCTTATAACAATCTCCTCCAGCAGAGGAAGAATGCTTTCCCGAGGGATATTGAGGTCACCCGTGAGAACCCGGTCGGCGACAACGATCCCCGCCTTATGGGCGTGACCGCATTCCCCCAGGGAGATCTTCCGGACACCGAGAGACTTGGCCGCCAGAGACTGGCGTATAGCAACACGGGAGAACTGAAAGTCGTCGTACCAGACACCGTAATTGACGGAGTCATAACCGGCAATCTCCGTAGAGAGGGTCCAGTCCACCCCGGCAGCATCCAGGAGAATAGCAAAGGCTTCCAGATTCTCCGGCCAGGCCAGAAATTCACCGGCATTGTGAATAAGGAGCATATCCGCCCCTTTCTTATCCACAGGAATCTTGATCTTCCGTCCGGTTTTCTCCTCTATCTCCTCCTCAATGAATTCGATGATGTTCATCAGAGCAGCAGGAGTCATTCCCGTGGAAGATCCGACCTTCAGTTGCTGGACGGCCCCCTTCTCGTGGAGCTCCTTGGGAGCAATTCCCATCTGTTGGCTAAAAATCTTCCGTATTTCCCTGCTGATCAAAGCGTTATCGCAGCCGATCAGACAGACTTGAGCGCAACGGCGGCAGAGTGTGCACCGGTAGGCCAATTCCGCCAGCCGGGCCAGTGTCTGCCAGTTGAGGTCGATATCGCTGGCCTTGAACTTTCTTACGAGGGAATTTTCCTTCTTGATGTACTTGCTGATGATTCGCCGGAGGATCTCCGCCCGCATCGTGGGGCGATAGATCTCCTGACGGCCGCTGGCCAAGTAAGTTGGGCAGGCATCAGAGCAGATTTGACATTTCACGCAGTAATCGAGCGTATGGACAAGCGGTTGGAGAAAGGTCCAGTTATTTTCAATAGTGAAGAGTTTTTCCAGGCCGGCAAGAAATTTATCGATGAAGGCTTTTTCCTCCTCCGGGTTTGCCGGTGGGGTAAGGCCGATAGCGACGACGCCGTCGAGCGACGCATCCATACGCTTGCGCTGTTCGTCCGTAAGTTGCCGGATCGGGGGCTTCGACATTTTGTCGTACGGCGGCGGTAGGGGCATCAGCTCGGCGGGATCGATCTGGGCCAACTGCCCACCGGAACGGCTGAAATCTTCAATATGGATAATCTTGTTCATTTGCTATCCTTTTTCGTATCGGGGAATCCCGGTTCCGTGGCCACCTCGACCCAACTCTTTCCCTTTGCAATATGCGATCCTTCCCAAGAGACTTTCTGCCCCAGGAGGTCGTTGAGCTGTTTTTCCATCTTGCTGCCACGCTGATTTGGTTCGTCATCCCAGCGGATATAGAAGTAGGCTAAGATCCGCGTAATGTAGTGCGTGGAACGGGTAAAAGGCAGATAGATAAGGAAAATATCGAACAGAATTATATGCAGTACCGTCATCGGGTGGAGCACAGGCGGTGACAGAGTGATCAGTCCCAGCCAGTAGGCCCGGTATTCAACCAGGGTGGGATCCAGTGCAAGCCAGGCGAAAAGGCCGCTGCCGTAAACGATCAGGAAGAAGAAATAATTAAAGAAATTCATCGGCATGGAATACATCCTCAGAGAACGGTCAGCCAAGCGTATGAATATCATACCGATACTACCAAAGGTCCCCGTTAAAAAGGCAAAGCCTCCGGTCGCAAGCAGTATGTAATAAAACGACTTACCCGCAGAGCTGGCTGAAGCAGCACTGATCTCCAAACCCGCAACCATTGACACGGCCGCAAAGAAACAGAGGATATGGAACGTGATGATGAAAATGAATCCCAAGTGCCACGGCAGGAGAAACAACCAGTAGAGCGGATTTCTCTTGTAGTACTCGCCCATGTAAAAATTGTCTTTCAGCGAGTACATGATGCTTCGCCAACGATTCTTGGGACGGGGCTTGGTCCACCATTCCTGCTGTTCATAGTAGGAACCGCCATAGCGGTAATTCTCTTCATGGATCACGGGATAGAGGTCCCACCGAATATGGGGCGGCAGCCGCAACCATCCCACGACCTTAAACGTATAGACCGCGACGATGCAGACGTAGGCAATATATGTCAGAACTATAATCAGCGTCCCCATTTAATCCTCTTTTTTATATCTTTTCATGCCATTTTGCTTTCAAAGGATAACGAGGCGGCAAGGAGGAGACACCGTGAGTCACACCATGGCGTGATGCAGGAAGCCGATCCCGCTAAAAGCGGGACCAACAAAGTTAGCCGAAGAAAGCAAAATGGCATCACACACAACCCGTCGGTTTCGAAAGGCCGGCAAGCTTGCACGCCCCCTTGGCCGGTCCGGATGGGAAGAGCGCGTAAATCTTTTTGAGGTCAAGCCCCGTATCTTTACACATCTTTCTGATCATAGGAGCGATTCCGAACTGGGTATAGTAGTTCCTTATGTAATCTATAAGTTTCCAATGCTCCTCGGTAAGTTCTCCCTCGATACCTTCCAGGGCAGCGTAACCCTTTGCAAAGTCTCTACTCCACTTATCAAGTTCCTGCAGGAAACCGTCCTCATCAACCTCGTAAGTCTTTCCTCCAACCTCTACCTGCGGCATATCTTTACTACCTCCCTCTTTATTATTTTTTGTTGATTCTACTAAGGCAAACTTATAAGCTCCGGCGAAAACACGCGTCTTGACGTCCCCGGAATGTCTGTGACAACCGGTGTCTCATTCGACCGCGCCGATAACATCTTCCTCTGATTATAAGAAATGGCCTGCTCCAATATGGCTTTGGCCCAGCCTTTCGCTCCCGTGGCATGGAGGTGGGAATACGTGGCCAGAACATTCTTGTAGCACAAACCATCCCTTCGCCCTTGGATGCCATACCCCCGCCTCACATTAAAGGCGAAAGCAAAGCCCTTCTCTTCCCCATCCAGGATGCGGGAGTAATGAAACTCATGACCGTGAAGAACCTCCCCTGTGGGAAAATAAGGATTAGGCGTATCAACCTCAAGGATTGTATATCCATGACCCTGAGGACTTCCGTCTATAACAAAACGCAAAGGAAATACCCCCGCCATGGGAAATGCCTTTTCTTCTACAATCAGCTCTTGCCCCAGATACATCAGACCGCCACACTCTGCATACACAGGAAGCCCCGTCTCCACAGCTTCACGCAGAGATTTACGGAAACCGGTGTTCTGAGCCAAAGATGAGGCATGGGTTTCGGGAAAACCGCCACCAATATAAAGGGCGTCAACCGGAGGCAGTTCCCTATCATGGAGGGCGCTGCATTCTACAAGAGATGCCCCTAATTTTTCGAGAACTTCCAGGTTTTCCGGATAGTAGAACCAGAAGGCGGAGTCTCTGATAAAACCGATTCTCGGTTGTTTCGATGAGTGGACAAACTGCTCTGCTTCTATCCTGTCCGGGGCGTCGAAGTAAACGGCAGGGGCTCCCTGGGCAATCTCCCACAATCGATCCACATCGACGTACCGATCAACGATGCAGGCAGCCTCGTCTACCGCCCGGGCGGCCCCCGGGTGTTCCCGCGGGGGGACGAGACCCATATGCCTCTCCGGAAAAATTCCCCCTTTAATCTTAGGAATAGCTCCTAATACAGGCACTGAGCAACGATCCTCTATAGCGGAACGTATAACAGATTCGTGGCGCGCCCCGCCGATCCGGTTCAGGACAACACCCCGGATCGCAACCTGAGGATCAAAATGTTGACAGCCGAGAATCATGGCGGCTGCGGTGCGCGTAGTCATGCTGCAGTCCACAACCAATATGACCGGCGCCTGCAGCAGCTTGGCAAGTTCCGCCGTGCTGTAACTTCCCTCCCGATCCATACTATCGAAAAGACCTCTGTTACCTTCCACCAATGCGCCATCGGTTTGTTGCACACGGACAGAAAAAGAAGAAATAAGCCCTTCTTGTTCCATCAGGAAGAGATCCAGATTATAGCAGGGACGCCCCGTTGCTATTTCAAGCCAGGCGGAATCGATATAATCGGGGCCCTTTTTAAAAGGAGATACGGTCTTGCCCCTATGGCGAAGGCAAGCCCCCATACCTACAGTCAAGAAGGTCTTTCCGGCATTTCCTCGTAAAGCGGAGAAAACTATCCTTGGGCGGTCTACAATCATTTCTCCACTCTATTCCCTATTCTTCATTTTCTTCCACTCCGTGCTGCAAGCCCGCACCCTTGAGTCCAATCATGGTCGTACTGCCGCTCGACCAGTACTCAAGGATACCCTCCGTTACCATCCCATTTACAAGTTTGCTGACTTCCCTTGGCCTTTTCTCAGGGAACATCTTATTGAAGTCGTGCAAATAGAACTTCGTCTTCGTTGTCTTAGCCTTCAGGTTCTCGATGATAAGCTTTTTATCTTCTTCTGTGCCCATCTCACACCTCTTTTCTTAAAATTTAAACTGTGTGCTGGTACGCCAAGTTGTGTAAGCAAAACGGTAATCGTCAATAAGATGTCCTGTAAACGGCAGGCCCGTCTTTTCAAAGAACCTCTCCCAGCCGATCCTCGCGGCCCAATCACCGAGGCGTTCATATTTTCTCGCATCTTCCACATAGGTATAGAGGATTTTTTTGATCGCCTCTACCGTCTGCGGCCAGCGGGGGGGCTCATTGGGAAGGAAAGGAACCACAACCTTGGAAAACATCGGGGCGCTGATCCTGTTCGAAAGTTTACCACCCACCAGAATGGCCACACCGCTTCCCTCTGCATCCGCTAACGGCATGGAGGGACACATGGTGAAACAATTTCCGCAGTACATGCACTTCTCGTCATTCACCACCACACTCTTCTTGCCATCCACTGTGGTCGCCTTAATGGCTCCCGTAGGACACGACGCAACAGCCAGAGGAATCTCGCACATGTTGGCCAAATACTCATTATCAACCATGGGAGGCTTGCGGTGGACGCCCAAAATGGCGATGTCGGAACAGTGAACGGCGCCGCACATATTGAGGCAACAGGCCAGGGATATCCGGACATGAGCGGGAAATCTCATCTTCTCAAAATCATCGTATAATTCATCCATGACCGCCTTGACCACACCCGAGGCATCGATAGCCGCTGTATGACAATGAAGCCATCCCTGGGTATGAACGATGTTGGTCAAACCGGCCCCGGTGCCGCCCCGGGGAAACTTAAGCGATCCACCGGCAAATTTCCTCTTTTCCAGATCCTCCATCAGGGGCTTCAACTTTGCCTCATCATCGACCATAAACTCGATATTATTGCGGGTAGTCCATCTGACATAGCCATCGCAGTGTTTATCCGCAATGTCACATATCTCACGGATATGGGACACACTCATAATCCGCGCGCCACCCACCCTCACGGTAAAGACCTTCTCCCCCGACTCGGAGACATGGACCAGCACGCCCGGTTCCAGAATATCATGATATAACCACTTCCCGAAATTTCTCTTGATGACGGGGGGCAAAAACTCTTTATAATCTCGAGGACCGACATCGGTGATTCTNNCTCCCATCCTCCCGGAACGTCCGCTTCTTTCCAGAAGATGTAGGGGTTGGACCTGGGTTCTTTAATCATGCGAGGATCCGGCTTGATTCCACAAACCTCGAGAAATTTATGAAAGCCCATGCGCTGTATCAGTTCGCCGAGGCGTTCACGGTTCCGACCCTCTTCCGACCACCAGTCCCATACCTTTTCAATCAGTTCTTTAAGTTCATTAAACGGTTCTTCCATCTTCATAAACGGTACGGTCAATGTAGAGAGCTGGGCGCCCTCCAGGATCGGGGCCTTAGCGCCAAAGAGGATGGAGGCCCCTGTATCCTTTCCAATCCTCAGGGCCCTGGGCATGGTATTGATGCAATGCATGCAACGGTTGCATTCCCTGTTGTTGATCCCAAGTTTTTTCCCATTCCAGGCCATGCAATGGGTAGGACAGAGATCGATCACCTCTTTTACGATATCGAAAGGACCCCAGTCCCGGCCGGCGTGGGCTCCCCCATCCGGCTTGAATTCTCCTGCCACATAAGCCTGCACCGCCGCCTGATCGATACGGATATCATCACGCCAGGTCCCAATAACCGACATGTCCGCCCGGGCAATAGAGGCCACGCAGCCATTGGGACAGCCATCGAACTTGAATTTGAATTTATAGGGAAAGGCGGGCCTGTGCAATTCGTCCTGGTATTGCATGGTAAAGGAACGGCATGCCTCCTGGGTATCATAGCAGGCAAACTCACAGCGGGCCTTTCCAATGCAGCAATTGGGCGACCTGAGGACGGAGCCTGAACCGCCAAGGTCCTGCTTGAGGTTATGGGTAAGCTCCCAGAAGATCTCTTCCAACTGTGGTGTGGTTGTGCCCAATAAGATGATATCACCGGTGGAACCATGCATGTTGGTGAGGCCGCTGCCCCGTCTCTCCCACAACTCGCACAATTGTTTTAAGTATTCAGTCTTATAAAAATAACTGGAAGGTTGACTGACACGGAGGGTATGAAAATCTTTTGCCGCCGGAAATTGTTCAGGCTGGTCACAGTATCTACCAATAACACCACCACCATACCCAAAAACACCTGCGACACCACCGTGTTTCCAGTGTCCCTCCTTCTCCTTATAGGAGAGTTCCAGAATATCGAGGAGATCATCACAAACCTCCTTCGGTATCTGCAAATCAACGTTGGTTTTTTCTCTCGCCTCGGCCTCCTGTTTTATATCGGAAACAAAACTCGGCCATTTTCCGTTCTCTAACTCATCAAGCATAGGAGTCTTACGCTTTGTCATCAAAATACCTCCCTTCTTTAAAGTAATCTGAGGAGATTTCCCCTTTCGGTTAATCCTCCCCCAGGTAAAAAACCACTATCTTAAACCATCTTCTATCTTCCTCTCCTTAAGGCATTACCGACACTACTTCCGAAATGCCCTCAATTCTTCCAGAAACTCCGGGTGTACCTCATATCCATACTCTAATGCCTTGTCACAATGATAGACTGCCTTTTTTGGTTCCCCCTTCTGGAGATATGCAACGGCTAAGTTATTTATTATGGGCAACAGCGAAATGCGGGGCAATTTTAATGGCCTTTTCACTGTGTGAGATACACTCTTCAATCTGTCCCTGACACAGATAGGCGCTCCCCAGGACGCTTATGGCCTGAACGAACATGGGGTCTTTTTTAACTGCCTCCTTAAGCATCTCAATCGCCTTCTCAACCTCCCCCATCTGCAGATAGGCAAATCCTATGTTGCCATAAGGAACCGCAAAATCCGCCCTGAAGGCTATCACCTTTCTGCAGAGGTCAATCCCCTTCTCCATTTCTCCTTTCTGGAAATATATCCCGCTTAAGTTGATATATGCCTCCGCCAGATGGGGATTCTCGTTGATGGCGCAGTTAAACTCGGTAATCGCCTCATCCCAATTACGCTGTTTGATCAGTGCAATTCCCAGGTTGTAATGGGTAAGCGCACAGCCCGGGTTCTCCCCCAGTTGTTTTCTCAGTTCCTCTATGTACGCTTCGGTGGAGTTCACTTCATTCATCCTATTTCACCATTTTTTGAGGTATCACGATACCAGCAGGAAAAATCATATATTCCCCTCCAGCGGTCATCGCCACTGATAATCCCCATGCAGACCTCCCACGCCCCTTGGCCATAAGCGTTACTGTCCTCTTTATTATGAGGGCATGTTTGCAAAAATCTACTCATCAGTGACAATGCTGTTTCTTTTCGTTGAGCCATCCGGATGTCCATAGGATCCTTAGGCATCAGGAAAGGATCCCACTTTTCGTATCCCTTATCGAGGATCCTCTTACGACCCCTCTCCGACATGGCATTGAAAATGGCCTTCTTTCTCATCTCTTCCTCGGTGGTAAGTCCAGTCACGAAATGTTCCCCTCCACTCGTTAAGAAACACTTGCGCGACGAAGCTCTTTACCGGAAAGGGGGTTGTAAAGTTTCATAATGGCCCCCTTCATAACATCCAAAGTCTTCATCGCTACGATAAGATTCATTAGGATATTCTCCGCCTGTTCCGGAAGCACACACGCATTGGAAGAATCGAAGGTCAAATCCGGGAAACTCTTGACAAGCTTCTTTTGTTCCTTGCTGGTAACATCTACCCTAACCACCTTTTTACCATCGATTTCGCTAATCTCTCCGGCCAGTCCGGCACCTTCAACCTTTTTGATCTTCTCATCATCGAGAAAGAGAAGGATATAATAGTCTGCCATTCACCTACCCCCTTTTCAAACCATTCTCCAGGCTGGATGCCGAGGGAATGAGTCAAGTTATGAGCACACCACTTTTACTGAGTGATATTCGATTTTTAAAAACATGTCAAGATGTTTTCTCTTATTACAGTCTACGAGTTATTATTATCGACTATTTTTACACAGTTTCCGGTCTGCACTTTTACTCCGCGGAGTGTTTCGTTTTTACTCCGCGGAGTATTTAGAGTCAGCTAATGACCTTATTTGTTTTGTCTTTGCTATCATTTGCTACCGTGCTAAATCTTTGACCAGTAATCCACAAACACAAAGCTGGACAAGAAGATGCCCAGGGGAACATTGATAATGACCCCACAGGTGAAAGCCCAGAAAGGCTTCATGCCGAAGATGAGCATTTCGGCGAAACGGGTGGAAAGACCGATGCAGAGGAAGCAAAGCACGAAGGCCCAAGATCTGAGATTTTTGATAGGTCCGATGACATTCGGACTTAATACGCTGTCAAACCAGCTCGATTTGGCTTTAAGTTGACTTAATGCCTTGGCCTGGTCCGGGCTGGTCGTCTTGCTGGTCAAAGCTTTCAGGTCGTCGCCGGACATAGGGCCCTTAAAGGTCAGGGTTTTTGCCGTAGCGTCAACGGTCATGCGGTCGGCGAATTCGGGCGGCACCTGGTATTGAGAAAAATCAGCCTTATATTCCTTGCCCTTGATCTTGTCTGCCCAGTTGACGTTTCCGGCATAATTTGCCGGTACCATGGTGCCGACAATACTCACGATAATGGAGGCCACCAAAAATCCAAGGACAAACTTGGGAAATCTCTCCCAGATGATCCGAGGACCTACGGAACTCTTCTTATCCCCTGTATCCTTTTCCCAGAACGTGACGGAAACAATAGCAAGAATAAGGCACCAGATGCCGATCCAGATATCCCGGCCAATAACTTTCATCAGGGTAAAGGTCTGAATCGGAGCGTCTCCAAAACGGGTGGCCAGTTCGGCCACTACAGCAAAACCGGCGGCNNGTCCCCAATACCGCCCCGAACTGGGGTTCAAGTTTAAAAATCCTGGTGGCGGCCAGGTAAATGGTGAGCCAGGTGACCACGGAAACAATGGTAGCCTGAAGCAGGGCAATAGGACCGGCCTTGACAATGATGGTGAAAGGCAAGGTAGCTCCCAGCAGGACGATACCGGTTTTGATATAGTATTCCGTGCGGAGCGATGTCTTAAACCAGTCGGGAATTTTAACAACATTGGAGATGATCAGCCCGACAATGAGGGCCAGCAGAGGTGCTTCAATGTTGTAATCATTCATGAATTTCGTTCCGGCCACATAAAAGATCAAAAGTGAACCGACAAACATGATGATGAAACCGGGAATAAAGTTTTTTAATTTGTGCCCCATAAGCTTCATGGAGATGCAGAAGACCACACCGAGGACCAAAAAGATAGTGAGATACCCGCCGGCATTCTTTGCCAAGTCTGCCCCGACGCTGCTGAAACTGGTTATCTTACTCGGCAGAACGGCCCAGCCCTTGATGGAGGTACCCATCCATAAAGCAACAATGGCCACGATCACAATACCGAGACCGAGCCAAACCGACCACCAATCTTCCGTCTTCCAAAGTTTCTCAAAAAAGCTGCCCTTCATTTGTTACTCCTTTCTAGACACGAAATCTGTCTCAAAGCGGGGTGTAAACACCCAGGTGAATGGTTCTGATGCATGAAAAGAACGACAAAANNGATATTTCATCTTGACGTTTTTCCCTCCCGCCTGTACATTCTGAAAAACAATTCTAAGGAAATAAATGATTGAAAATCTAATTAATAATTTATCCGTCTATTTGCAAGGTTCAGTGTTTTTAGCATTTCTGGCTGCATATCTGGGCGGGCTTGTAATCAGTTTTACTCCTTGCACTTATCCTTTGATTCCGGTAACCGTTGGGTTTATTGGAGCACAAGGCCCATCATCAAAACTCCGCGGATTTTTTCTTTCGCTGTTTTATGTCGGCGGACTCGCGTTCACTTATTCCATTTTGGGTGGGGTGGCTGCTTTATCGGGCAGGCTTTTCGGGCAAATGCAAACGACGCCCTGGACATATTTTATTATGGCTAATTTATGTCTTATCATGGGTTTGTCCATGCTCGATGTTTTCAATATTTCCCTGCCCGTTTCGCAAAAGCTTATGAAGCTTACCGGCAATAGAGATAAAAAAGGATTTTTGGGCAGCTTCTTAATGGGTGCCGTCTCCGGTGTTGTTATCGGTCCTTGCACTGCTCCTGCCCTGGCAGTTTTACTGGGCTATGTGGCAATAAAGACTAATCTGCTTTTGGGCATGAGTCTGCTTTTTGTTTTTGCCTTCGGCATGGGTACATTGCTGATTATAGTCGGCACGTTTGCCGGGGTTATTGCCGCTTTGCCTCAATCGGGAAAATGGATGACGAAAATAAAACTTATTTTCGGGTTGATATTAATTGGCGCGGCTGAATATTTCCTGTATACTGCCGGCGCTTTGTCGATATAAAAATACGAGGGTTAATGAATAAAAAAATAAAAATACTATTGGTTTCGGTGATCTTGCTGATCTGTATTCCAGTGACTCTGTCATTTGGACAATATAGACCCAATGCTCCCTTTAAACAAAAAACGATTCCGGCACCGGATTTTTCTCTAAAGGATTTGCAAGGTAAAACATTTAAATTGCGTAGCCAATTGGGAAAGCCGGTAGTGATTTTTTTCGGGACCACCTGGTGTCCTACTTGCCGTGCTGAAATTCCAGCCTACAAAGCTATTTATGAAAAATATGTCCAACGCGGACTGGAAGTTATTTATATCGATATAAATGAACCGGCCGAAAAAGTAGCGCGTTTTACTAAAAGTTATTCATTCCCTTATCTTGTTTTGCTGGACAGAGACGGCAGTGTTGCCAACGACTACAACATTGTTGGTGTGCCGACACTAGTTCTCATTGATAAAGAAGGAAATATTATTACTATAAGTCACCGTACTTCGGATTTACCTTTGAATAAACTTTTCCCGGATAAGAAATAAACTATATAAATTTCATATTGGGTCTGATAAACAAACTGAACACCGCAAAAAAGAAGAGAAAAAAAATGACACAAAAAAACTGGCTGCAAAATTTTACCAGATCGGAGAAAGATCACTGGATTGGAGGTGTTTGCGGCGGTTTAGGCGAACACACTTCTCTCCCCTCTTGGGCATGGCGTTTATTGTTTGTATTACTTTTTGTTGTTTATGGCACGGGGTTGTTAATATATATTCTCCTTTGGATTTTTGTTCCTCGCCAGCCAAAAGTGGAGGATACGCAAGCCTCAACATAAAGACATAATCCTTTCTATGTATCTTCCTGAAATCGATACAGGCAGTGAGCAATCAAGTGACGATATTAATAAACGGCTGCAAATCGATATCCCCGTATAACAATAGCTAAAGGTTTAACAATGAAGCTGAAAGACTATATTTATGTTTATGAATGGACAAACTGTTTTGATAACAACTGCAACAGTTATTATATCGGCGGTGGAGTACAGGCATTGATTGATCCGGGATTATCCCGTTATGTGCCCGATTTACTCAAGCAGATGTCAGCCGATGGTATCAAAAAAGAAGATATTAAATACATCATGAACACCCATTCGCATCCTGATCATTTTCAGGGCGCGGAACTTTTCGACCAATCAATTGTAAAAATTGCCCTGCATCGCAAGGAGCTCGACTTTTTGAAAGGAGTTGGCGGTGAGCTATATGGTCTTTTCGGTATTTCAGTGCCGCAGATGCAGATCAATTTGCCGCTGGATGAAGGCAGCATCAATTTGGGAGACCAGGAATTCAAAATAATTCTTGCCCCCGGCCATTCCCCGGGCTCGATCGGTCTTTACTGGCCCGCGCAGAAAGCTCTGTTTAGCGGCGATGTAATTTTTAAGGAAAATGTCGGACGCACCGATTTTCCCGGTGGCAACGGCGCTCTTTTAAAGAAAAGCATAATTTCTTTTTCTGAACTTGATCTGGAGTTGCTTTTTCCCGGGCATATGGGTATTGTAAGCGGAAGGGATAAAGTTCAGGACAATTT
Organism: Syntrophaceae bacterium; assembly: GCA_003142835.1. GTDB lineage: Bacteria > Desulfobacterota > Syntrophia > Syntrophales > Smithellaceae > FEN-1160. The sequence goes on along the minus strand of PLNU01000177.1, from coordinate 29,221 downwards.
TAATATCGTCATCCAGAACGTATTCCCTTATATTTAATACCATTTTGCTTTCAAAGGATAACGAGGCGGTGAGGAGGAGGATCCGGAGGCGTATTGTACATACGTTGAGGAAGTCGACGACACAGCCAACAAAGTTAGCCAAAGAAAGCGGAGAGGTATAAGATCTGCCTTCTGGAGGATTGGTGTCAATGGGTAATGAAGTAAATAAAGTAATTTACTCCATGATCGGGGTAAGTAAAATTTATGAAAAAAAGCCGGTGCTCAAAGACATTTATCTGTCTTATTTTTACGGCGCGAAAATCGGCGTTATCGGATTAAACGGTTCCGGTAAAAGTTCCCTTTTAAAAATTCTTTCCGGTGTAGATTCAGATTACCTCGGCAAAACAATTCTTTCCGCGGGTTATACAGTTGGCTATCTGGAGCAGGAACCGCGTCTGGACGAAACAAAAACCGTGCGGCAAATCGTGGAGCAAGGTGTGCAAAGCACCATGGACTTGATCCACGAATATAACAAAATAAATGAGCAGTTTGCTGAGCCGATGTCGGATGACGAGATGGCGAAACTCTGCGATAGACAGGCTGCCGTGCAGGAAAAACTCGATGCGCTTGATGCCTGGGATATAGATTCGCGGCTGGAAATGGCCATGGACGCTCTGCGCTGCCCGCCCGGTGACACACAGGTGAAAGTCCTTTCCGGCGGTGAAAAAAGACGCGTTGCCTTGTGCCGCCTGCTTTTGNNTGGCTGGAACATCACCTGCAAAAATATGAAGGCACCATCATTGCCGTTACTCACGACCGCTATTTTCTGGATAATGTTGCCGGCTGGATTCTGGAGCTCGACCGCGGGCAGGGGATTCCCTGGCAGGGTAATTATTCTTCGTGGCTGGAACAAAAGCAGGCCCGTCTGAAGAGTGAAGAAAAGACAGAAGGAGAAAGAATCAAAACCTTGGAGCGCGAACTGGAATGGATCAAAATGTCACCTAAAGGACGCCATGCCAAATCCAAAGCGCGCATTAACGCTTATGAGGAGCTGCTGGGACAAAATCAGGAAAAAGAATCAAAGACACGTGAAATTTTCATCGCGCCCGGTCCGCGACTGGGCGATTTGGTTATAGAAGCGCAAAATGTCAACAAAGCTTACGGGGATAATCTGCTTGTGGAAGGCATGACTTTTTCGCTGCCGCCCGGTGGCATTGTGGGTATCATTGGTCCCAATGGGGCGGGTAAAACAACTCTTTTTAGAATGATTACCGGCCAGGAAAAGCCGGATTCGGGCACAATCCGCATCGGTGATACGGTGAAGCTTGCCTACATTGATCAGAGCCGCGACGCGCTTGATCCGAATAAGACTATCTGGGAGATGATTTCCGATGGACAGGATATCGTTGCCATTGGAACGAGGCAAATCAATTCCCGCGCTTATGTTTCGCGGTTTAATTTTTCCGGCACCGATCAGCAAAAGAAGGTAGGAACGCTCTCCGGTGGTGAACGCAACCGGGTTCATCTGGCGCGCATGCTCAAGGAGGGCGCCAATGTGCTCCTGCTTGATGAACCGACAAACGATTTGGATGTCAACACCCTGCGGGCGCTGGAAGATGCGCTGGAGAATTTTGCCGGCTGTGTTGTCGTCATCAGCCATGATCGCTGGTTTTTAGATCGCATCTGCACACACATTTTGGCGTTTGAAGGCGAAAGTAAGACCATCTGGTTTGACGGCAATTATTCCGAATATGAAGAAGACCGCAAAAAGAGATTAGGCGCCGCCGCCAGCCAGCCCCACCGCATCAAATACCGGCAACTGACCAGAAGATAAGATATATCGGATAACTGGTAAGTATTTGTCTGTCATTGCGAGGCGCACCTTGTGCGCCGTAGCAATCTATATTTACACCTTTATAAAAAACATCCATTCTGTCATTTCTGTGAACACCGGAATCCATATTCGGACTACGTTAGGGTGTAGGGTGCGTCGTGTAACCTTTAGGTTATTCCCCAAACGCGCCGCACTTTCTGTCATTACCCGGCAACAAGACCGGGTAATCCAGTGTCCATATACAATAATGTTGACACCGTTTGTGCCCCCCGTTGGCGTGTAGTCCAGGGGTATGGGGGTGGATAGTTTCTGCTTTTTTATGGGGGGGGGAAATAAATGGGTGTTGCCCAAAAATCCTTTTCGCTTAGTCTGCTTGTGCTCTCGCGTGACCTTTAGGTTATCAGGGTAAAACCGTTTTGGATAAATCTAAGGCTTGCTTCAGGTGATAACAAAACTCGCCTTCGGTTCAAAAAGTTGTAATCGCCGATCTGGAGTTTATCCCGAACCTGTTTCGGGACTTCGCCAAGCTTTATTAGCCAAAACGCTTGGAAGCTAACCGCCCACAGGGCGGCGCTTCCCGGAAAGGTAAAAGTTTTCACATTGCGCCCCTCACCCCGCCAAAAGGAGCTGGGTTTGCGTGCTGCGCTCCCTGTCAATGACCCCTCAAATGGATTTCTTTTGGGCAACTATCGATTACACGCAACTCATTGACGGGATTTATCGCATGGTGTAATGGAACTGACAAACGGATGATTTAATAGTTTAACGATCTGAAAGGAAATTTTCATGAAAAAAACGATTTATCACGGCATTCGGGACATCAGAATCGAGGAAGTTCCGGACCCGGCACCGGGGCCCGGTGAAGTCAAGGTCAAAATCAAGTATTGTGGCATCTGCGGGTCCGATTTGCATGAATACCTGCATGGCCCATTTCCGGAGAGCCCTTTTGGCCATGAGGCCTGCGGCAATATCATTGCCATCGGGCCAGGCGTTGAGGGATATGCCGTCGGCGATCGTGTTTGTACCCTCATGGCCGGTGCCTATGCCGAAGCCATCGTCTGTCCGACGGAACGGCTGTTGAAGATCCCCGACGACATGGACTGGAAACGGGCCGCCGTTCTGGAACCCTTGGCCGGAGCGGCTTATGCGATTGACCGCGGCCATGTCAAGCCTGATGACACCGTCTTTATCGCCGGCGCCGGTACGGTGGGGCTCATGCTGCTTATGGGCCTCAAGGCCATGGGTGTTCAAACCGTCTACATGACGGACGTTCTGGAAAACAGACGAAAAATGGCCGAAAACCTGGGAGCTACACTGGTCTGGAATCCCGCAGAAATCAAGAGCCCTGCAAAGATCAAGGAATTGACGAAGGGCCGCGGCGTGGATGTGTCCATTGAAGCCGTCGGTATCGAAGCAACACTCAAAGACTGCCTGGCATCGGCCCGCTACCAGGGGATGGTCATCGTCCAGGGGATCTTCACGGAACGGGCCGCTGTTCATATGCTGGGTTTTGTGACCCGTGAAACGACCATGATCGGCACCAACTTCATTAATCCCGCTCTGGCCATGAAATGGCTGGAAACGGGGACAATCCGGCCCGAGAGCATCATCACGGACATTATCCCTCTGTCGGATATCGCCAAGAGCGGCTTCGAGGTTCTAGCGGGAAAAAGCAAGACCGCCATCAAGATTCTGGTTGAACCCTGAAAGGTGATGCGGGATAAACGGCAACGGCTTTTTTCAACATTTCCGGCAAAAGAAAAAATGATAAAGGAGACATGACATGATGGATTGGGCGGAAATAAGCGCGAACTGGAAACCTTTAACTGTGCTTGTCATGTCGCACTACAAGAGTCGTCTTTTTTTAGATTCCTCTTCGCTTTCGCTCATCGGAATGACGACAGTGATTATTTTTTGCCGCTGTATTGTTTGTATATGTTCAGTACATTGTTACTTTACGGTACTTTAATTTTTCTTAATTCCGGTTCGGGATGCTGCCGGTAGAGAATGGCAATGTTGCCGATAATGCCGACCACCTCGCTTTTTGTGGCTTTAGCGATTTCCGTGGATATTTCTTTTTTGGCTTCTTTGAATTCGCCGAATTTTACCTTGATCAGTTCATGATCTTTCAGAGCGAGATCAACTGAACCGATTACCTGTTCGTTTATGCCATTTCTGCCGATGATGACCAGCGGCTTTAAATGATGTGCCTGCGAACGCAAATATTTTCTTTGTGAACCTTTGAGTTGTTCCATAAATTGTTCTTTCCGGGTTATTTTAATTTTCTTTCATATGGCACAATTAATCATTTTTAAAAAACCATAATATTTGTAACTGTATTGTGACTCCGGCAATTAAACATTTATTAACAGTCTCATAATGGAAAAGATTCTTGGCGATCGAGATCGTTACTCGTATCATGCTTTATGGATTTGCCCTAATCACCTAATACCCTAAAGGGCACGAGAGGTGACGAGAGGGCACAAGCCCCGATCACCCTGCATACGCTGGGCAATGAGCCGGGGAATGACAAAATGGTGTCTAAATTATTATGAGACTATTAATAATTGGAGAGCTTTGCACAACTGCATAAAACCAACAATAT
>PLNU01000177.1:0-24694 GCA_003142835.1 Syntrophaceae bacterium | reverse complement strand
GAGGAGTTTTGCAAAGGTCTCAATTGATACATCAAAGACGGAAATCATAAAGCGAGGAGGCGGGCTGCAAACCCGCCTCCTCAACTCGCATGACTTAAAAATAATATTGACTTTAAACTATTTTTTTGAGCCGGCCTTGGGCGCCGGGGGCATCTTGGGTGCGGGCGCCGCGGCGGCTTTCACATCCAGCAGTTCCACTTCGAAGACCAGTGTCGCGCCGCCGGGAATAATAGGCGGACGTCCCTTGTCGCCGTAGGCAATTTCTGCTGGACACACCAGCTTGGCCTTGCCGCCCACTTTCATCATGCCAACACCTTCCGTCCAGCAGGGAACGACCTGATTAAGCGGAAATTCCACCGGCTGGCCGCGCTTGACGGAACTGTCAAATTCCTTGCCATCAATCAAAGTGCCGGTATAGTGAACTTTGACGATGTTAGAGGCTTTAGGCTGAGCGCCTGTGCCGGCCTTAATTTCTGTATAGATCATGCCGGAAGCGGTTTTTTGCGCTCCTTTTTCGGTAGCAGCTTTTTCTAAAAACGGTTTGGAGAGTTCTTTTTGTTTTTCAGCGGTTCTAAGCATACGAGCCTGAGCCAGCAGGCCGAGTTTCTGCATGTTCGCTTCCGGCTCAGCCGCAAGCTTCTTGCCGGTGGCCGCGTCGGACATACCCTGCTGAACATATTTCAACTCTTCGGGGGACAGATCGAAAACAGACAACTGTTTGTTGAGATGAACACCTAACGCATAGAAGGCTTTCTGTTCTTCTGTTTTCGGTTGCTGGGAACAAGCCGGTATGGCCAGAAGGGCAACAAAAACGATAATCATCAATTTACGCATAACAATCCTTTCTTTTCTTGTTAAATTTAAATATTGATCTTTGCCTTAATACAATAAATCTAATCGGAACGGGGAATATATGTTATTATAAGCGTTTCGTCAAGCAATTGGGGGAGGTCAGATGTTCGAATCTACCTTTGACCTTTTTTCCTACCAGCTATTAGATGTAAATGTAGGGTGCGTTCCCTGAACGCACCGAGAAGCTTTACGGTATTTTAATTTTTCTTTTTTCCGGTTCGGGATGCTGCCGGTAGAAGATGGCAATGTTGCCGATAATGCCGACCAATTCGCCTTTTGTAACTTGCGCGATTTCGGCGGACATCTCTTTTTTGGCTTCTTTGAATTCGCCGAATTTTACCTTGATCAGTTCATGATCTTTCAGGGCGAGATCCACTGAACCGATTACCTGTTTGTTTATGCCGTTTCTGCCGATGATGACCAGCGGCTTTAGATGATGTGCCTGCGAGCGCAGATATTTTCTTTGTGAACCTTTGAGTTGTTTCATAAATAATCCCTTCTTGCGCGCATAATATCCAATGACAGGAATTAGTCAATGGAATAATTTGAAATAAAATTTTGTTTTTAGTTGTTTTTGTTGGAGAAGTGAATGTATAAAGAGGCACAAAGGCACAAAGCGTCAAAGTGACAAAGGCTAAAAGACGAGGGGCTCAGTTATGAAAACCTACAGAGACTTGATTATTTGGCAGAAGTCTATGACGTTTGTTACGGAGATTTATAAATTGACGGCCACATTTCCCAAAGAAGAGATTTACGGCATAACTTCTCAAATTAGACGCAGTGCCGTTTCCGTACCGAGCAATATTGCTGAAGGGTATGGCCGAAATTCCACTGGCGATTATCTGCGCTTTTTAAATATTGCCAGTGCATCTCTTTACGAAATCCAGACGCAAATAGAAATATCCCAAAACTTAAACTACATACAGCGAGAACAATTTGAATATATTTATGAGTTAAGCAGGGAACTTGAGCGAATGCTAAGTAGTCTTGTTGCTAAAGTTAAGTAAGACAGGCACAGAGGCACAGAGTTCCAAAGGGACAGAGTAGAAGAGGCAGAGGCACAAAGGTACAAAGGTACAAAGTTTTAAAAGAATAAAGATACAGTTGAGGAACACGCCTGCCTAACTCTGTGCCTTTGCCACTTTGTGCCTGTTAAAAAAAAGGAGCCCAAAATGTTTTGCCCAAAATGCGGAATTGAATATAGGGAAGGTTTTTATAAGTGTGCCGATTGCGGCGTTGATCTGGTAGAAGGCCAGCCGCCGGATACTGAAGACGATGTGCGTTATGTGGAGATGGTCGAGATTTTCTCAACGTATAATCAGGGCGACATCGCGTTTATAAAGTCCGTATTTGATGGCGAAGAAATTAAATACTATTTTCAAGGTGAAAACTCTAACTTAATGGTTGGGGGAGGATCTTATGCCCGCCTGCTCGTAAAAGCTGATGAAGCTGACCGTGCAAGAGAAATTTTGCAGGATCTGGGATTTCTGTAGTGAACAGTCATGATGGTTCCCTACTGGGGAGTTCGGTATTTAAATCCCCCTCATTCCCCCTTTTAAAAAAGGGGAGGTTTTTAAAGGAGGGTTAAGAAGGATTTTCTGAAAAATTCGGCAAAATTATAACAGTTGACAATCGTGCGAGGCGCCTCACGACGCTGCAAACGCTATTTACTAGACAAGTCTAGTGTTTTTACTAGATGCGTCTGGCAAAATGCATAATTCATAATCTGTCATTTTCTGATTCCGGCTTTCGAGACTGTGTCGCAATAGCAANNGCGGAGGTGTCACGCAGTGACGGAGGTGGATAAAGGACTTCCAGACTGTAACTTCGATGCACATTACGGCTACATTAACACGTCCACCCCCTACCCCCGCCAGCGGGGGACATTACGACACGGTCTCTTTGCGGGAATGACAATCGTGTTATTTTTTATTGTGCATTTTAAAGTTTCAAGTTTACTTGATCTCCGCGTGATAGCTTTGCAGCGATTTTGCCCGGCCGTGACCCTGGCGGAATGCGGCAATACCTTTGACCGCGGCCACCGCTGCGGCAATTGTGGTTATATAAGGTATTTTGTATCTAATAGCGGACTTTCTAATGTAGGAATCATCATATTTACTGAGTCTTCCGGCCGGGGTGTTGATTACCAGTTGAATCTCGCCGTTTTTGATCGCGTCAACGATATTGGGTCTTCCCTCGTGCATTTTGGAAATTCGTTCGGCAGCGATTCCATTCCCGGTTAAAAATTTATGAGTCCCTTCGGAAGCCTTGATTTTGAAACCAATTTTTTCAAACGCCCGGGCTACTTCCAGTACTCCATCTTTATCCTTTTGCTCAACAGTAATGAGCACGGTACCTTCTGCCGGAAGCCGCTGCTGAGTTGCTTCCTGAGCCTTGTAATAAGCCAGGCCGAAAGAATCGGCAAGCCCCAGGACTTCACCGGTGGAGCGCATTTCCGGCCCCAGGAGCGGATCAACTTCCGGATACATGTTAAAGGGGAAAACAGCTTCCTTTACACCAAAATGGCGGAAGACTTTGTTTTTCAGCTTCAAGTCTTTGAGTTTTTTGCCCAGCATAATCTGTGTGGCCAGACGCGCCATCGAAATGTTGCATACCTTGGAAACCAGAGGAACCGTGCGTGACGCGCGGGGATTAGCTTCCAGGATGTAAACTATATCATTGGCGATAGCATATTGAATATTCATCAATCCTACTACACCAAACTCCACGGCAATTTTTTTCGTGTACTCATTGATCGTATCAATGTGGCGCAGCGGGATGCTGACCGGCGGAATAACGCAGGCGGAGTCACCGGAATGGATACCGGCAAGCTCAATATGTTCCATGACTGCCGGGACAAAAGCGTCAATGCCATCCGAGATCGCGTCAGCCTCAGCTTCGATGGCGTTTTCCAGAAATTTATCGATGAGAATCGGCCGGTCCGGCGTGACTCCGACGGCTGCAGTGACATAACGTTTGAGCATCTCTTCATCATGAACAACTTCCATGCCGCGCCCGCCCAATACATAAGAGGGGCGCACCATCAGCGGATAGCCGATGCTGCTCGCGACTTTGAGCGCCTGATCCAGATTGCTGGCCATGCCGGATTTGGGCATGGGAATACCCAGCTTATCCATCATTTTACGGAAAAGGTCACGGTCTTCCGCCAGGTCGATAGTCTCGGGCGATGTGCCGATAATTTTCACACCAGCCTTGGCCAGCTCCGCCGCGATGTTCAATGGCGTCTGACCGCCGAATTGGACAATCACACCTTCCGGTTTTTCTTTTTCGTAAATGCTTAAAACATCTTCAACGGTGAGCGGTTCAAAATAAAGTTTATCGGAAGTATCATAATCCGTGGAAACTGTTTCGGGATTGCAATTTACCATGATGGATTCGATTCCCTCATCACGCAACGCAAAAGCCGCGTGCACGCAACAATAGTCAAATTCGATTCCCTGGCCGATTCTGTTTGGCCCGCCGCCCAAGACCATTATCTTCCTGCGTGAACTTACGGCCACTTTATCCGGCGCGTTGTAGGTGGAAAAATAATAAGCCGCGTTTTCCACACCGCTTACCGGCACCGCTTCCCAGCATTCATGCATTCCTAATGAAAGACGCTGTTGGCGAATTTCATCTTCCTTCTTTTCCAAAATTTGCGCCAGGTACCGGTCGGCAAAGCCGTCTTTTTTTGCCTGAACTAACAAATTATCAGGTAGCTGCTTATTTTTGTATCTGAGAATCTTTTCTTCCAGTTTCACCAGTTCCTTCATTTGCCCGATGAACCATTTTTTAATATATGTTTTGGCCGAAAGATTATCTACGGTAGCTCCTTTGCGCAGGGCTTCATACATGATGAATTGCCTTTCGCTCGATGGCTCGCTCAACATTTCCAGAAGTTCATCCAGAGACTTTTTATTAAAATCTTTGACGAAGCCTAACCCATAGCGCTTCTTTTCCAGCGAACGGATGGCCTTTTGCAGCGCTTCTTTGTAATTTTTACCGATGCTCATGACTTCGCCAACGGCGCGCATCTGCGTGCCCAGCTTATCCAGCGCTCCGGGGAACTTTTCAAAATCCCAGCGGGAAAACTTTACTACAACGTAATCGCCCGATGGTGTGTATTTGTCCAGTGTGCCATCCCGCCAGTAGGGAATTTCGTCCAGTGTGACGCCGGTGGCGAGGATCGAAGAAATGAGCGCGATGGGGAATCCGGTCGCTTTGGAGGCCAGGGCCGATGAGCGCGAAGTGCGCGGATTAATCTCAATGACGACTACGCGGTCTGTTTGGGGATCGTGCGCGAATTGGACATTGGTTCCGCCGATCACCGAAATGGCCTCCACGATGTCATAAGAATGTTTTTGTAAACGCTTTTGTAATTCAGTTGAAATGGTCAGCATGGGAGCGGTGCAATAGGAATCGCCGGTATGCACCCCCATCGCATCAACATTTTCTATAAAGCAAACGGTAATCATCTGATTTTTGGCATCACGGACGACTTCCAGTTCCAGCTCTTCCCAGCCAATGACCGATTCTTCCACCAGAATTTGTCCGATAAGACTTGCCGAAATACCGCGGCTGGCAATGAGGCGCAGTTCTTCCAGATTATAGACTATGCCGCCGCCCGTTCCGCCCATAGTGTAGGCCGGACGAATGACAACCGGATAGCCGAGTTTGGCGGCGATTTTCTCCGCTTCCTCCACAGTAACGGCTGGTTCGCTTTTCGGCATCTCAATACCCAATTTGTTCATGGTTTCTTTAAAAGCGATTCTATCTTCGCCGCGTTCGATAGCATCAACCTGGACACCGATCACCTTTACGCCGTGTTTTTCTAAAACACCTTTGCGGTAAAGTTCCGAAGTCAGATTGAGTCCGGTCTGGCCTCCCAGATTAGGCAGGATAGCATCCGGTTTTTCGTTTTCAATAATTTCGGTCAAAGTTTGAAGATTAAGAGGCTCAATATAAGTAACATCGGCCATGCCGGGGTCAGTCATAATTGTTGCCGGATTGGAATTAACCAGCACAATTTTATAGCCGAGCTTGCGCAGCGCCTTGCATGCCTGCGTTCCCGAATAATCAAATTCGCAGGCCTGGCCGATTACGATCGGCCCGGAGCCAATAATCAAAACTTTTTTTATATCATCGCGTTTTCCCATTCTTTATCCTTTCATCTGCTTTCACATATTTATTTTGTCATAATTATTGATGAACTCACAAGAAGTAGTAAATTGCTTCTTTCGTCATTCCGGCGAAAGCCGGAATCCAGTTATTTCAGAATTTTCTGGACACCGGCTTTCGCCGGTGTGACGATTATTGGACTGTTTACGAGAGCATCATTATTTACTTTTTTTGTATTCGGCATCCACGGTAATGCCGATGCCGCCGCGCACGGCAAATTGCGCGCTTACTTTGCACCAGCGTGGTTTCAAGGCGGTCACCAGATCATCAAGGATCAGATTGGTTACATGCTCATGAAAAATGCCTTCGTCACGAAATGACCATAAATACAATTTTAATGATTTTGATTCGACAATTTTTTTGTCCGGTATGTATTCAATTTTGATTTTGGCAAAATCCGGCTGGCCGGTCATGGGGCAGACACAGGTAAATTCTTCCGTTTGCAGGGTGACTGTGTAATTGCGGCTGTGGTGATTGGGAAAAGTTTCCAGCTTGCGTGAAGGCTTTGCCGCTCTGCCCAGAAGTGTCAAGCCGGACAGATCATTATTTTTTGTGTTTTTAACCATGATTTTCCCCCGAATAAAAAGAGTGTATTCGTTTACCGAAAGTACTCATTTATTTCAAGCTATATTCGTTTGGCAAAAAAAATATCGCATATGTAATTGTTTTTGTGCTAAATTTACTAACAAAATTAGAGGGGGGGGGAATCGACCATGACTGAAAATAAAGCAACTCTTCCCGAAAACACCTGGAAATGCAGCAATTGTGGCAAATACCATTGTGGAAATGAAACCACCGGAAATTTGCCCGGCCTGTAAGCAAAAATGCGCCTTTCTGAATGTTACTTGCTACGAACCGGACTGTGGGTTTACCGGAATGGATAAACGTTTGAAATAAGTTGCTGAATTTAACCTTGAATATATTCCGCAATTACACGTCCCGCTTTTTCGCTGTGAGTTTCCATATTACTTTTAAGCTCTATATAAGTGGAATCAGGTATTATCTTCATAAGACGCTTTATATTTTCGGTACCATGGAGGGTGTCTGTCGTAGCGCCTATAATGAGACACGGAACGCTGATGTTAACTATACGATCCCATATTGCGTAGTTTCTAATAGCAAGCGCGTTAGCCTTCAGTTTGTATGGATCTGCGCAGTCCAGGGTATTTTCATATTTTTCAATCTGTTCTTTACTGTTTTTTTTATCCAGCCTGAAGTTTCTAAGATACCATTTTATTACAGGCTTTACGGTAAAGTAGAGTGAAGGATGCAATGCCGGAATTACTGTTCCCAGTATTTTTGGGAATCTGAGCTCGGTATTTGGACCGATCAGTATCGCGGATAAAGGTTCCCGTTTCTCTGATCCGCAGTATTCAAGAATCGCGGAAGCACCGAGCGAACTCCCGGCAAGTATAAACTTTTCTGATGGCGGGATAACTTTTTCTATGATCTCACCTATATCGAGCTTAAGACGCTCTATGGAGAAGCTTACTTTTTTTACATCAGGAACTGTTGATGACTGTTTTTCCCGCGACTCAAGGTAGAGAACTCTGTACTCAGCGGTTAGAACTTTCAGCACACCTTTCCATCCGGAAATTAGTGAAATCCATCCTGCCACAAAAAGAATAACCGGTTTCTCCTGTGAAACATTTCGTGGAGTGAAATCAATTATCTTAAGAGAAACCCCATCTGACACTTCCAGCATATATTCTTTAACGGTTGTTGAATTGTCAGTATATTGAGAATAATCCATATTGTTTGTCCTGAAATGTTTATATTTAAGTGAGTTTCTACATTAATTCATTTAAGGTCAATCAGAAAATTATTTATAAATCTGAGCGTTGATCATTACCAAGTGAATTGTGGTATCCGACATCGCTAATGAGCCAAGCAAAGATTTGACCCCACGCAAGCCCTATTTTTTACCTGCGCCAAAATAAGGGCGAATAATTTCAAGTTTTTTGGGGCTAATTCCTTTTACTTTGAGCAAATCATCTAAGGTTCTATAGGGGCGACCGGCTATAATTCTTTTAGCAAGAACAGGACCGATTCCTTTGATAGACTGAAGTTCTTTTTTGCTGGCAGTGTTTAGGTTTACTAAACCCTGTGGAGATTTAGCTTTTGTTGCCTGATCTAGCACTTCCTGTAATTCACGGTCTTCACTGCGTTGCTTTGCGTGAAGTTCGGCAATCCGATCCGGATCACTCTCCGACCAGATGCCAACACGTTTCAACATGGCCGAAATCTCAAAATCCCGCAGCCTTTCAACCATTTCATCACGTGACACTCCGTCGACTGTTTCCCTACCTTTGCCGTATGTACGGGCAAAACCATTTTTAACGAGCAGGCTCGCCAAATCATTTCCGTCAGCAGTCGTGATGAATCCATATACTCGGCCTTTGGATGACCTTCCTAACGCACTGGCAAAGGCTGTATGAACAGTAAAAGGTTTAACAAGGACATGATCAACAAAGGTTTTTGCTTCGTTACCGAAATGAATAGTGCGTTTTGCATCAGACAATCCAAAATAACGTGTTTGTTCCCGGACCCTCTGCGCATCACTTTTAAAGGCAATTAAGGTTTCCGGACAGTCAACAAAATAAAGCCTCACATGGAAAGATTTTCCATTAGCTTCCACAAGAAAGCTATCCCCATCATTTGCTGGATTATTTATCAATCTCCCATTGGAGAACATTTGCAAATCAGCAGAAAATGATGGAAGAATGCCTCCAAACATCAGCACTGCTGTCACGAATAAAAACCTGATTGCCGATTGAATAAATTTTTTCATAACGTAACCTTAAGGAGCTAACGTTCAAGCTCAGCCGACGCTTTTGGCGGTCAGCTGGAGCATAGCGGAATTGCCAGTCTGAGTTGATGCGATTGTTAGCTGCTCAATCATCAATATTCCAAAATATGGGTCGTTAATGAATAAAAGCAAATTGCTTTTCGTAGAACTCTCTGGCAACAGCCTGTTTTTCAGCTACATAGGGGAAAATCTCGTTGTAATTCTCAAAAAGGAGATTAACTATTCTGGTATCCAAAAGGCTACGATCAGAAAACTGTTTAATAATCTGAACAATTCCATCTTTGGACATACCTTTTCTATACGGTCGGTCTTCAGCAAGTGCGGTAAATATATCTGCGACCATCATTATTCGTGCTCCGGTACTTAGCTCGGCGGCTACGCAATGAAAGGGATATCCGGAACCGTCAAGTCTTTCATGGTGATAAGCAGCCCATTCCGCAATCTGCTTAAGTCCTCCAATGCTATTAATCACAAGGTAAGTATAATACGTGTGCGATTTCATAACGGACATCTCTTCTTTTGTAAGGCTTCCAGGTTTATCCAGAATACTATTGGGAATTGCCAATTTCCCTAAATCATGCAGATTTCCAGCAACCTCCATAAGCCCTATTTCTGCGTCCGTAAGTCCAAAAATTTTTGCTAACAAGGCTGCAGATGCAGCAACACCTGAAGAATGAGTTGAAGTAAAACGGGATCGGAAATCAATTATGTTTCGAAAAAGCTCGGCTATTATAGAAATATCCGAATAGTCTATTTCTATTTTTCTGAAAGGACCTTCATTAAGCAGAAGAGAATACAATCGGGGGGAAACAAGATCCAGCCAAAATTCTTCATTATGACATACCGAGATGAAAAGATCCACAACCTGAGGATGCAATGAAGAGCCGGACAAAGATTCTATCTTTGAGATAATATCTTCGTGTTGATGAAGAATGTAATACTCACGCTTTATTGCGCGTTCGAGATAATCGGCAAGAAATAACAACTGCGACTCAAGAACGACGGGATTCTCAATTGACTCTCCCCAGTGCTGCCACTCTTTGTGGTGAAATCTGATGATTTTAGCCGAGTCCTTTAGCCAAGGTATGTTATTGAGCAAAAGTTCACCACGAATGCAATGATCTTCTACCTTTTCGATCTCAAAATCCCGAAGGGAGATTTTTTCCTCCAATGAAAAAGCGCCGATATCATGAAGCAGTGCTGCTATAAAAACTTTTTCCAATCTTTCAATTGAAAGTCTTGCGGCTTTCCCCATTTCCCATACAACAAAGGCTGTCCTTTGTTGATGCTGTATCAATAAAGGACTGGCCAAATCCATGGCGTCGGAAAGTGAAAGAACCAGATTCCCTAAATTAACGGTAATATTTCGCTGCATATCGTTCTCCTGAAAATATTTTTCCAGCTAACGCCACGGTTTAAGCTGCGGGCCGAAGGCGCCATCAGCTTCAACCGTTTGTTAGGCGCATTTATTTTACGGTTGAATTATATTCCTTTAGTTTTTTTCGAAAATATTCTTCTGATTTTATGGTCTTCCCATCAGATAATCTGATCATATACGGTTTGCCCGAAATATAAGATTGGGAAGCGCATAGCCTTATAAAATCATCAGCGGTTTCGACTACTAAAGCGTTTTGAAGTTTCATTCGCAAATGCGCCGCGGCTTCCTTCCCATCATACTCTGAGCCGTTTCTGATAAATTTTGCTCCTTTTAAATTTTCTACTGAGGATATTAAAAATTCGATTTTCTTTTTTTCTATATTATCTTGGGCGCTGACCGCCCCGGTAAATAGCGCCAAGATTACAAATGCTGTGACCAATATGTTTTTCATGCTTTCCTCCTTAAATTGCGCCTAACGACACGCATCAGCGGCACGGCTTTGACGCGTCCGCTGGATTGCCTTGTTGGGCAATATTATGATTCAAATTCACTACGAGGCAGTTCAGACTGCCGGATAATGGACAGTAGCGTGCCAATGCGAATTTCGTCGTGATTAGGAATAGGAACCGTTATGGTGCTATCAGACAATCGTCGTTGCATAACAATATGACTTCCCCGCCGGCGGACTTCCGTAAAGCCATGGCGGGATAAAATGGCACATACGTCCTTACCTGAAAGAATAAGCAGTTTACCCAACGGCAACCTCAACTTGAGTGACAAAAACCTCTCCGTGAAGTCGGTGCTTAATTTCTTCAGGAGATGCTGTCTCAAAGAATAACTCTAATGCCTCTTGAAGATTATCTCTTGCGGCCTCGATGGTATCACCTTGACTCGCAACATCTATTTCGGGGCACAATGAGCGGTAGCCATCACCTTCCCTCTCAATTATAGCTGTAAGTTTCATCGATCAATCCCTCCTATATCAACTGGCATGATTCTATTATCTCACAATATCCATGATTTTCATAGTGCACAACGCCAAGGTTAAGTTGCGGGCGCTAAGTAATTAACCCAAGCGAGCCGTCAGCTTCAACCGGTTGTTAGACCGGCTTAGAAATGATACTTCATCATTCTCATTTGTCAGCCTTAAGCCAATTTAGTGCTGCGTCCTTGTCATCGTAGTCAAAGTGCCTTATTTCGGCCTGTACAAAATGATTGGCAACCTGCGGCATGATCGATAGAAAACTGCTGCCTGTTACGGCTGCAATCTTCTTAATTTTCTGATGATGGTTCTTGACAAATTTTATATGGGATAGGAAAGCTGCGAAATTATCCCATCCCGGGAAGGATTTGGCGTAAATCATCAAGCCATTCAGTTTGCCATTTTCTCTGATATAGGGATCAACTTCTTGGACTAATTTTTCGAAATCCGTTGATTCCAAGGGGCCACTAGGCATAATGATCAATATACTCTCCGCGCGATTTAATTCGTATTTAAGCATTGGCACTCTCCAGTCTTTAGTCGGTCTAACGTTAAGGGGCGCCGGCGGCTTTTTGCCGCGTCCCTCTTGAGCGATTTGTTATAAGGTTTATCTTATCCTCTGTCGCTCATTCCGCCTGCCCTTTCCCAACAACAAATTTGCCAGTGAAGTATTTCTTTCGTATTTGCCCAGCTTCTTCCTCTATCCAGCGTTCAAGACCAACCTTCTTAATACGGCAGAGATTGTAAAGTTTCATGTTATGAGGGTACTGAACAGCCTTGTCAGCCGTTGGTGCAAGAAAGACGCACGGGAAACCACTGCAGTCACAGCAAAACTCTACGCCCTTGGCTTTGACACAATTCAACGTTGCACACCCCTCTGCTGGTAAATGGAAATGCTTTCCGTCTTGTTGGCGACACCCTTTGCAAGCAATTTCCCCCTTTGGTACAACCATTTTGGTATGAATCAATTCGGCAAGTTCATTTGTCAGATTGTTCTCGTGAATGTCGCAGTTGAAGCAGTCCAGTCCACAGGGTGCAGCTAATGTTTTCTTATCTTTCATAGATCCTCCTTATAACAATTAGCCGCGAGTGTAACGAGTCGGTTGAATTGATTTGTTGGGTAGTCAATTGGCCTTTATTTCCTGTCGCTTTTCCATGGTGACTCTATCCTCTCTGATATTTACAGCCAGCTTACTGATTTTCCCAATGTAGGATATTCGACCGAAGGAGGTTGATATTTGTCTGCCGGATATCCCAGCGCGCATCCATCAAGCGCATATTCTCCAACGGGAATACTGAGAAATCTGCAAAACTCTGGGTCACTATCCATTTGCATCGTCGCACTGATAAGTTGAAGACCAATACCGAGTGATGTTGCTTTCAGCCACATATTATCAAGGCAGTAGCTAAGGGATTGCGCGGCAACTGGAGGCATTCCTTTTCTTTCTGAGACAACAACAAAATATGGTGCGTTACCGACACCGGGTACGCCTTGTTGTCCGATTCGTTTCAGATTCTGCACAAAAGGAACAGTTCCCACCTTCTTTTCAAGTTCATCGGCCAGCTTTGCCGTTCGGTTTTTGAGAATATCCGATGCGGCCGCCATCGCCGCTGACAAGTTTCGAATCACGAATACCTTTCGAAAATCAGGGTCCCCGGCAACGGCAAGTGCTCCAAATGGAGCTAATAGGCCCGCTTGGATTATTGCTTCAATATCCTCTTTTCTTGGCGGGATAGGGCTAAATGCTCTTACTGAGTGCCGTGCCCTTACAATGACATCGAGGGCTGCACTATGTTCGGGTGTGATATTTTCAAACATGGAGTTCTCCTATCATTTGTCATCTCTCCGCTCCGTTCGGCGGGAACAGTCTTTGTCTTTTGTTCCCGCCGAACGAAAAAATCAGCCGGAGGCGTGCGTGTACGCCGATCGGCTGGATTGACCTTGTTATAAATATCTATTCATTAGAACTAATTATTGAGCAACCTGATGTATAATCTCTGTAATATAAGATTGGTATTTTATTCCCAATTTCTTTGCTTTGCCCTTAATTTTTTCAATATCTTCGCTATTTACTCTAATGGTCATTGTTGTGTCTTTTTTTCTTGATTTGAGGGCGTTTTCTATATTTTCCAATTCTTTTCCCTTTACCGGCTTGAAATCACCGCTCAGCAAAGCATCTTCGATTTCTTTTTCTTCTTTTGTTAATATGAGTTTTTTCATTTTTCACCTCTTTTACTTTTAAACATTTTTGTATATTTGCGACTAGGAAACATTGTTTTCAAAAAAATATATTTATCTTCAACAACGCAAGGTACAACCCAGACATATTTCTTGTATTCATATAATAAAACCATTTGATTATTTCTCGTACTATGTTTTTCAGCTCCTAAGAATGTTGAATCTAAAATTTCTTCAAATGAAACGCCTCTTTCTTCCTTGAGAATCTTATTTTTTGCTTCGTCCCATCTAATTTTTTTCATGGCTCAATAATATCACAAAAATAATGTATTTACAAATGTATTTACAATATATTTTATAACGGCGAAATCAGCGGGGAGCGTAGCGAGTCCGCTGGATTGATTTGTTATGCAATTTATTAAATTTTCAACTCTTCGCCGATTCTTTCAGCAAGAAATATCTTTAACAATGACTGATATGGAACATCTTTTTTATTTGCGAGAAGCTTAAGTTCTTCAATCATTGATTCAGGGAGACGAAGTGAAATTGATTTTATCGAAGGCTTAAGGTTTGATAATATAACTTTTTTTGCTTTTTCCCAATTAATATATTCCGTTGAATCATGAGTTGCCCAAAAAGTTCTTTCTTCATCTTCGTTTTTAAATTTTGGTATTTTCTTTATGTAATTCATATTCTTTCCTTTCTTTTCGATTCATATCTCTGGCAGAAATTACCCGGATTTTTTGATTTCTTATAGTACAAACAATAAATAAATACTTTTTCCCATCAGTAGCACCTAATGCGTAATAACGTTTCTCCGAAAAAGAGTGTTTTGTATCATCGAAAATTATTAGAGGAATATTTAAAAATGCCTGTTCACATTCGGAAGGGGAAACATGGTGTTTAGTCCAAATTTTATTAGAATTATTTTCATCCCATTCAAAACCGATGCATTTTAATAGAATGTCTAATTTATTATTTTCTTCCCTCATGGATTAAGTATATATCCAGCATATACAGTTGTCAAGATTGAAATTGATTATTATTGCATAACGATAAGGCTCACCGGGTGCCGGATTTACCGGCGCTCCGGTGTAGCCGTTTGTTCGCTCACAACCACCCTGGCCCCTTTGATTTGGATAGGCAAAGGCTGACGCGCAGCTTTTTAAATCGTTTTACCACGGATCCGCCCCCTCCACTTGGCAGCCCCGGCTAACGTGCAAGGTAAATTCGCAAGGTGCAGCATGGGTTACCTGGCGGTCGAGACGGGCGGAACAACCCGCGTCTTCCATGATCGCCCAATTGCCGTCTTTACTGCACAATAACAGTACTGCATACGGGTCTTGATACTGTACTTTCAGCACATAAAGCTCGAATTCCGGCGACAACAGGCGGTTATCGTGGTGGGTCGCGTTTTGCAAAATGGTGGCATCGCTGTCGGTGGGTGCCTTAGGTAGATCGGCGAAATACGTATCTACTGCCGAACTCAGATTTACCATTTTGGTGGACAAACGGCCCCGTTCTTCGTTATCGGGGGCTGCGGTAATGGAGGCGACACAGGCGCCCAACAGCAAAGCAGCGACAAGACTAATTAATGTGCGGTGTTTCATGGCATCAGCTCCAATAAATCATGCGGCCGTTTTCGTCGATACCGGTATCCAAACTCCAGCTTGTCAGGGTATCCAGCGGAGACTCCCGTTTTTGCAGCGACAACGCCAGCCAACCCCATAATTCCAATATATTATTGAAAGCTTTCTGGAATATCTCCTCGAAATCCATAGCGGAGCCATTGGGGGCTTTAAGCTCCAGGAGATATTGGGTTTCGACAGTGGCCGGATAAACCAANNGGCGGGCAAAAGCGAACAATACGTTGCCGCTTTCGCCGATCTGCATTATGCGGCGCATGGCGCCGTGCCAGTCGTGAACTTTGGGTGGCCGAAGCTGCGGATCAAGGCCGGAATAAACGCCGGTCAGCAAGTCCTGCCACAGTTGGGCTACGTCCGGGTCCATGCGGTTTCGGTCGTCCACGTCGGAGGTATCGTCCACGTTGGTGGATATTTGCCGATTGAAATCCAGTACGCCCAAGTTGAGCCGGCTGTGGGCGTATACGTCTTGGGACATTTCGCAGCGCCAGTGTTCGGTTTTATTTTTCTCGTAGGGGCCAACTTTCAGGTTAACTACCGGATGTATGGTGCCGTCGGTAGCGACGTGGGAGGCAAAGCCGAACAGCCAAGCCATACACTTTTGGCGCACGTTGTCGTCTGCCATGTCGCGTATCTTTGCGACCTCATTGCGCAATAATGCCACCGCGTGTCCTTTTGTGCATGGCGTCGGCCCAAGCGCTGGAATTGCTGTCCAGTACATCGAGATAGGGATAATCGGGGGCTACCGCCCCGACGATGCAAAACTTTTTCCATTTGCCCACCGCCCGCTTTGCGTCGTCGTGCAGCAAGCCTTCACGGCGGGAGCGGGCTTCTTCGATGGCAAGTTGTGCCAAGGTAATATGGGTATATCCACCGGACATAGTATTTTCTCCTTTGTTGTGTGAGAACCAGCTTGTCCATTGTATGCTGCTCCCACGGCGCCATCTATAAGCCTAAACTTGCGAGAAGCCATTTCCCGGTTGAGCGACATGTTAGCCTACGACAAGTCCAGACCCGAGGCATATCGTTTGATGAACTCAACGCCTGCATCAGTTACCCAGTATGTAAAGCTCATTGGAAAGCTCTTTTTAAAGCCATTGCTTCCCGTGATGTCCAGGTTCATGCCTGCTACGTTTTTGTCTTCAAAGAATCCATCTTTTACAGCGTTGGCGAGCAATATGTCTCCGCCAGAACCCACAACAAAAACGCGCTCTCCTGATGCGGCTAGTATTTCGAAAAGCCGTCTCTCAAATTCACCGTATCTATTGTTTAGAATGCTCAGGTTTTGTTTGTACATCTTCATTGAAAGCTGATCTATCTCTTTTTTCTGGTCAAATCTCGTGTGACAGTTTGGGCAAAGAGCAATCAGATTTTCGAATGAGTTGTCCTGTGTTTTGGTCCACGGAACGATGTGGGCAACTTCAGTGGTGGTTGCCCGGCAAGTTGGAATTGCGCAACGGTGTCCTGCTTCCACAAGGACTGCGCGCTTAACGTCTGCTTGAATGTTATCGCGTTGCATAGGTAAACCCCATTGAGAGCGAAAGTTTATAAATGGCTAACGGCGGTGGTGAACCTCGCCGCGCTTCGCGGCATAGTGTTCCACTGTCTTGTTAGCCCTATTTTTATTTCCTTACTTCGCCATCTTGTCCGCGACATTTTCAAATGTTGCATGATAATCCTTTGTACTTAGCACGGTGTCGTAAAGGCCGATGTCTTCACCTTCATGCTTGTTGATGCCG
Source organism: Syntrophaceae bacterium (assembly GCA_003142835.1). Lineage (GTDB taxonomy): Bacteria > Desulfobacterota > Syntrophia > Syntrophales > Smithellaceae > FEN-1160. Next base: position 7,934 of record PLNU01000177.1, on the reverse strand, counting down.
GTATAGCTCAAGCTGGCATCTTCATACCGTTTGAACTTAAAGACTGCATCGTTCATCAATGCGCTGTTAAAGACTCCGAGGCTAACAAGCAGTTCAAATTCTTGCACGGTTAAACCGCTCACTTTTCTGAATAGCCCCGGCTCCAATTGCGTGATGACATCCTTGAGGCACCGCTCCCGGTAGTCGGTCAAATACATGAACACCGGCACGCGTGTGGCAAACTTGATGAGCTTTTCCTGAATCTGCTTCCGCTTGCTCTTGTACTCTTTTTCTTCTTCCGTGAGTTTCTTCTTCTCCTTGTCGGAAAGCTCTTCGTCATTGGCTTCCTTTTTCGCCTTCTTCACAGCCTCCGACTTGTTGATGATTGTTTCAATATCCTGATTCAGATTACGGAAACCTTCAATGTTCATCAGCGCATCCATGGCTTCCTTGTTGTTCATCAGGCGCTGCAGGGTGCTATTATCCACATTTACCAGCAATGCGCTTTCCCAGCGACGCGCCAGCATGGTTGCGGTCGTCCCACTCATGGCCATATCCAGAATCCCGGCGGCATCAATCTGCTTCATCGAACTGCCGTCATAGGCAAGCACCGGCAGGAAGCTGATGAACTCCTCCACTTTCTTCTCCGGATTGGACTCATTGACATTCAAGCGGCAACTGTAATCGGCGATCTGCCGCAAAGTCCTGTTCGGCGCAAAGTCAAAGATATAGCATTCCTCTTTGATGATCTGCTCCTGATTCGGTGCGGTGCTGTCTGGATTCCTGATCGTCCACGGGGATTGCACGCGGAATGCAGCCTGGAAATAGGTTTCAGGGGTGGATGAATTACGCAGCATGAGTATGCCCGTCCACGGTCTTACCGTAACCCCGGTAGTCAGTTTCCCGCAGGAAAGGGTAATCGTCTTCGTGTTCAGGGGATCATCCATTGCCTCCTGAACTGGCGGCAGCGCCGCCACACCAATCCCAGCGGCACTTCCCGCCGCCACGATCACTTTATAATCGGAATAAAACCGATTCTGCGTTTTTGCCAGAAGGTTGCGCATAGCCTGACACGAAGCGACGGTGGGCAGGAACCAGAAGGTATGAGACAAGACATTCAGCAGGCGGGCGTCCGAGAACGGCATCGGCGGCTTCTGTGTGCCTAACTTCAGGTTGTCAACGGTGGTTGCCATAAACGAGCCACGGATCAAATCCAGCCATTTCTGAACCTCGTCCTGATAGGTGAACTTAGCACCATCCCCAACACCCGATGCAGAAAAGAATATATTCAGATCAAACTCATCAAACTCCCCCTGCATGGCGATTTCGCGGATCGAATCGGGCAGTTGATAGGTCAGCAGCACCATACGAGGTAATGCGGCGTAAGGATTGTCCGCGCCTGCCCAGTCCTGCTTGGCCCGCTGTTCATCCGAATACGTCCAGTTGAATATCTGCTCCTCGATGAACTCGCCTGATGCGATGGCCCGGAATGGCGTGCCGGAAAGATAGAGATATCCATTTGTCGTGATCGGCATAATCTCTTCGTCGAAATCCTCAATCCCTTCGCCTTCCCCGAACTCGATTTCCTTCTTGTCCTCCGCCTCAAAAAGCTCCTTGGCGTTTTCGCGCCATGCTCCGTAGTGATATTCGTCCAGGACGACGCAATCCCAGTTGGTTGCATGAACCCACTCGTTCTTGGTCTTAATCCCACCCGTGCTCTTGTTCTTACCCAGATAATCCTGAAAAGATCCGAAGCAGACGAAGGGCTTCTTCTTGTCCGCCTCCTCGTAGGACATTCCGCCCGGCGAGATAAACTGCCAACCTTTGAAATCAATATGGCACTTCAAATCATCTTCCCAGGCGCTCTGCACCGCCGGCTTGAAGGTCAGCACCAGCACCTTGCACCATCCCATTTTCTTAGCAAGCTGATAGGCGGCAAAGGTCTTGCCGAACCGCATTTTCGCGTTCCACAGGAAGTGCGAAGGCTTGCCCGAGTTTTCGTCTCCGATACTCTTGAAATAGGCGATGGTCTTTTCCACCGCCGCCGCCTGTTCCGGTCGCATCTTGAAATCAAGCGAACGGTTTTCCTCGTTCATCTCTCCTATCTTGAGAGCGATGATGGCCGCCTTGACCTGTTGCACCGAACACTTGAACCATTCCCCATCGGGATTCTTGACGCCGACGACTCGTAAATGGCGGTGAACATCATGATCTATGAAAGTCGTGCCGTCATTACGCATTGCGGACTCTTCAATTACGATCCGGTACGGCGGTTTGCCGGGACGAAGCGTCGGGTATTGCTGCGCCACACGGCTCTTCGCATCCACCGTGGTATAGCCGATTTTAAGCAAGCCTCTATATTGAGGATTCGTATCCTCATAGGCGTAGATGGTTGGTTTGGAATTGGGCCGTGGGGGAAAGAATTTATCAGCGCTCATCGGACTCCCCCCTGCCGCCGGAAAGACGGTTTTGTGCAATGGCAATGGCCTTATGCAATTTATCCAGCAGAACCGCTTTCGGCGGAAGAACCGTGAAGTAATCCGCCACCTTGATATTGCTTCGGTGCAATTGCAGTAGTTCGACATGTTCCGGATTTTTTCCCGCGCACAAGATTAGACCGATGGGCGGGTTTTCTCCCTCCACCGATTCATATTTCTCAAGCCAGGCGAGATATAGCTCCATTTGGCCTTTAAATGAGGCATCAAATTCACCGAGCTTCAATTCGATCGCAACCGGTGCCTTGAGCCTCCGGTGATAAAACAGCAGATCGAGGTAATAGTCGCGGTTGTCAATTGTGATTCTCTTCTGGCGGGCCAGAAAGGCAAAGTCCGACCCCAGCTCAATGATAAACCGCTGTAGTTCGGCGACAATCGCGGACTCAAGGTCTTTTTCGGAATAGCTGTCCTTGAGATCGAGAAAATCGAGGAAATAAGGATCTCGGAATACCAGATCAGGGGTAATCTGACCGTTCTTGCCGAGCTGCGCGAGTTCATTCTTGATCGTCTCTTCCGGCTTTTTGCTGATGGTCGATGCGTTCCCTGAATGTGCGCACGCTCCATTTTTCGAGTTTGCAGATCTCAATGTAGAACGTGCGTTTGAGAGGATCATCCATGAAAAAAAGAATGCGAATATGAGACCAACTCAATTGTCTACACAGCGTGTAGACAATCTTTTTGTCGGGGAAAATATCCGCAAAGCGGAGGCAATGACGCAATTGTTTTTCGCTCCAGCCGCTGCCGTATTCTGCCTGTAATTGCCGCGCCAGCGATATGACGATCTGCTTGCCATATTCGGCCCGTTTATCTTGCAGCACCTCTTCGTTAATTCGTTTGCCGATCTGCCAGTACAACATCGTCATCGTGGCGTTGACCGTCACGGCGACCTGCTGGCGGCTTTGTTCAATCAGCGTTTTGATTTCGCCGACCAGGCTCTCAAGCGGTTTCAATGCGGACTTACTCACTTTTCATCTCCATCGGGCGTACAATTAAATCTATAAAAGCGATTTCGTCGTCTGAAAGGCCGAAATGAGTGTAGAGTTTTTTATCTGTCCATACTTTCGTCATAGGCAAAAGGGGCACAAAGGAAAAGCGATCCTTTGTGATGTGCTGCGTATTCTTGCGCAAACCAACCAAAAACCGAAGAAATTTTGTCCTCAGATAGTTATCCAAATTTTTTGCCTCGATTTCGGTTTCGTAAGCGCCAACTACAAGATATGTCTCTGTGCAAGCACTGGGAGGCGGTGCTACAATAGGCCTACCCATTATCATGCGTGGATAATCGCGAGCTTCGCCACCTTCTCCATAAGCCATAGAAATTAACACTTTCCAAACCTCTATCATATCTATGCTGTTTGTAATGTCCGACTTTTGTATTTTACCGACTGCCTTATTTGCGTACAGTGTAACATTACCTTTCCCCGTGGGCTGAACAAAAGTCCGTAGGCCAAAGGGTTTCTGTCGAGAAACCTGTTCACTCATTGGCGGGTATTTCTTTGCCTTAACCTTTTCCAGAATGGAAATAGCTTTATTGAACCGAACAAATGTATCAAATTGATCCAAAGGGCGTTTCATCGTATCATCCACGCCATTCATGTGTGTGGTCACACGACATGGGCCACTGTAATCCCGCTCCCACAGAAAATAGCATACACCACCAATAACCTTAACGCCGGGGAAAACGTCAGATGCTATTGGATGGTCAACCAAATGAGAAATCCGGCGATCCTTAAGCATGGTATCACGAAAATGATCCAAGCCCTTACCTCCGGCAAACCACCGAGAGGGTATGATCATTGACAGAAATCTCGGATTAAACTTTTTGGCTTGTTCAGTGAAAATATGGTAGATAGGCGATGAACCTGCACTATCGCCCGCATCACTCAACTGATACGGCGGATTTCCCACAATCACATCAAATTTCATATTAAATATCTCCTCCGGATTTTCAGTATGGATAAGCTGATAGGCGTGGGTTTCCAACTCATCGCCCCGGTCGTATTCCTGCTGACTGGCTCCGCAGAAAACGCACCTCCCGCTTGCCCAAGTATGCAAAACCCGCTCAAAGCGGATATTGCCCTGCGGTTTGTCGAAAGCATCGCAAACGGAATATTTCCCGTTGGCCGTCTTGGAACAATAAACCGACCGGCGGGAAAGCAGGGATGTCAACTCCGTTATGGCGATGCCGAAGAGTTGGTTATTGAAGATGTGGTTTGCTCTTTTCTGCTGGTTAGGAATCTGCTTTTCCAATCCCGCCATGAGCCGCTTGGCGATCTCCCGCAGGAACACACCGGACTTGCAGACCGGATCAAGGAATCTGGCGTTCTTGTCGCTCCAGATTTCCTTTGGCAACAAGTCCAGAAGCGGATTGACCAGTTGCGGCGGCGTGAACACCTCGTCATTGCTCAGATTGGCCAGGCAGGTCAGCACATCGGGATTGTAATTATGGCTGTTCAGCATCGGCAACCTCCAGAAAGTGCGTTAGCGGATACTCTTTCAGGGGAGTAGGAATAAAGACATCCTCCCCGAGATCGGAAAAGAGCGGCAGTTCTGTCATCGCCGCATGATCGAGCAATCCATGAAAGGTAAAATCCCGCCGCTTGAGCATGCTGCCATTGACCGGCGACCATTCGGAAAACACAATCGGTTGCGGGTTGTCGCCCACCATCTTCAGCGTAAGAGCATCACCCCGGATGATGTTGCGCTCAAGGATGTATTTGACGGCATTCCGACATTCGTCCTTTGCCGCTTCCTTGAAAATGCCGGTGTATTTATGATCGAAGATGTCAAAAAGCCGCTTGCGGCACTCCAGAATATTATCCTCCAGAATATCAATGCCGTAGATGGAGGTCACGGCGAGAACCGCGTTCCGCTCGTACTCCAGTTGACTCTTGCCGTACCGGGCTTCAACAACGCGCAGTTTCCGCTCCAGTATTTCCGTCAAAAAATTCCCCGTCCCGCAGGCAGGTTCAAGGAACCGGGATTCGATCCTCTCCGTTTCCTGTTTCACCAGATCAAGCATGGCGTTGACCTCCCGCCTGCCGGTCAAAACCTCGCCATGATCGGTGACTCTCTTCTTTGAGATAACTTGCTTTTCCATCAATTCCGTATCCATATTTTCATCGGGCTCACGTTGCTAATCAGCCGCGCGGCTTTTTGCGTCGGCTGAATTAGCCTGGTTAGGCTGTTATCCCTATTGATGTTAAGAAATCTTGGGTGATATCGGCATTTTTTCGTCCCGCTATAGCAAAATAGTACAAAGGCTGTCCTTCCATTGAAAGTCTGTGTTGGTATCGTTCAAGATAATATACATCAAGGTATTCCGAGAAGATCAGTTCTCTTATGGCAATAGAAAATCCAGTCTCATCTCTTTTATCAAGAAAGGTTTCCTTAATATTGAAGGCAATCCAACCCTTGCTTTGAAGGATATTAAATGCCTCTATAAATGCCTTAGCCGGAATATCCCCAAATCCGAGCGCTGCAACAGCAGTGAGACAATTACATGACCATTCTTGTAGGTCGTCCCTCTGTTCCTCGGTTAAATTGCAAAAATCTGCCACATAATAGGCATCATAAATCATGGGTCTATCACGTTCGGTTGCCTCTTTAGCTTCAGGAATAATATCCGCTCCAACAAGCCTTGCAACCCCTTGTTTTCTCAGTTGTTCACCCATCATCCCATTTCCCGCTCCTAAATCTAATACGCGAAGTTCCGACAAATTTTCTCGGACTTGAGATAAGGAATATCTTAATGCTTCTGACACCTTTGTAGGAGAGTTGCATTTAAGGCGTTCATAAAACAAGTGCTCATACAATCCCTTTATTTTATATATTTCTGCATATTCATGAAAAAGAATTTTCCTTTCTTTATCTTCCGGTTCCATTAAAAAGAAATATTCTTCATTTTGGTCAAGATCATGTGCTTTTATCTTTGGAAACTTGATTCTAAACTGTTCGATCATCATTACTCCTCCTTATCTTGTAAGCCTAACGAAAAAATCAGCCGGAGCGTAGCGATCGGCTGCATTGCCCTTGTTAGGCAATCTATGTTCTTGGGTTCCGCATAATCATATCATTCTCAGTGACTGAGTCATCATCCAAATGGTATAGAAACTTGGTTTCAAATGCCTCAAGTGCCCCATAGCACGACAGACATTCCGCTACAGTGACTTCGTCAAATGGATCGGAGGGTGAAGTCGGCAGCTTTTTCAATGTCTCAAGATTCAACGGATTGAATTGCAGGTCTTCCGCGTCACCATCCACATCCACTTGGTTGAATTGAAAAAAAGCTTTGCCGTGCATCAACTCATTTCGTCGGGTAATCAGGCTCGAAAGCGTCTTGTGCTCTACGGAGTTCGTACGCAAAATGTATGAGTTGTGTGTCATTAGTGGCACGATGTACTCAAGTTTGCCTCGAAGACTCATTGAAAGATGTGCATCAGCGATGCGCTTGTAGGATTCTGATGCGAATGTTTCCTGAGCCCAGGATATGATTTCGTCATTGAGCATTGCCTCAAGGGCTGCAGCGCAAGTTAGAATGAAAGGAACTAAAAGAAAATCGGACGGTGGTACGTTCTTCTTCAGTTGAGAAGAGAGTGTACTCAGATTGTCAAGGTAACTGAGGCTGATGTAGGTTTTGCCAGCAACTGTTACATGATTCTTTTGTTTAGTCATCGGTTTATAGCCTAACGTAAAGATAACCCGCCGGGGCCTGAACCCTGGCAGAAAAACCATAGACCGGAATTCCCCGGTCGGGTTGATTGACTGGTTAAGTCCCTCGTTTTATTGCCTACATTGCCTTTATCCTGTCCACGAGCGCCTGCCATTCCTTCAGCTTCTCGGGGCAATTCGTCGGTAAGTAACTTGAAATTAAATGCTCACTGAATTGCTTGGAACGTTCCAAAATCGGTAACACGACTTGGTCGTGAGGCCATGGCTTATCCTTGGGCAGACGCTGAGATCTTGAGTATGTGAGATGGGCCAAATCTTTGTTCAGCCTTTCCTGGTAAGCTGGAGGGATGTTTACTGGTTGTGGTCCAAAGCCATAGTCCAACGAGAGAACATCGTCAAGTTCATTTCCCTTCCTTGTCCTTCTAGCCGACTTCTGGAAGAAGTCCTGCAAGGCCCTAACATGAATAAGTCGTGACTCAACCAATGAATTGTTCAGCGCAACGTTGTTGGTCCCTATCAGAGTCTCGGTTAGTTGGGCGATTTCGTAATAGATGTGCTCCAGAGCACCTTTCAACTGTTCAGTGGAAGGCGTGAATTTGGTCATACTTCCTCCTTGGACTTAACGCCTGAATTAAGCCGCGCCGCGAAGCGGCGTCGGCTTGAATGAGTTGTTAGGCATGATTGGATTTTTCCCACTTTCTGAGTCGCCCGGTAATCCCCTCATCACCGCGTCATCAGCGCGAACACGCCCCAGCCCAGGTATTCACGCGTGTAAGCGGCGTAGCGCTC
>PLNU01000123.1:18956-19572 GCA_003142835.1 Syntrophaceae bacterium | reverse complement strand
CAGCCCTATGATATGGAAGTCGGCGCGGGCACTTTTCATCCCGCCACCTGTCTGCGCGCGCTGGGACCGGAACCGTGGAATGTAGCATATGTTCAGCCATCACGCCGTCCTACCGATGGCCGCTACGGTGAGAACCCCAACCGTCTTCAGCACTATTACCAATACCAGGTGATCATGAAACCATCACCGGTTAATATTCAAGAGCTCTATCTTAATTCTCTGAGGAGCTTTGGTATCGATCCCCTCGATCACGACATCCGCTTTGTTGAGGATGACTGGGAATCTCCGACGCTCGGTGCCTGGGGGTTGGGCTGGGAGGTATGGCTCGACGGTATGGAAATATCCCAATTCACTTATTTCCAGCAAGTGGGCGGCTTCGATCTCCATCCGGTTTGCGCCGAACTGACTTACGGCACCGAACGCATTGCCATGTATATTCAGGGCATTAATAATGTGTATGATTTGCAGTGGACCGATAAGGTCAAATACGGTGACATCCATCATAAAGGTGAAGTTGAGTTTTCCACGTATAACTTTGAAATAGCCGATATACCTATGCTGCGCAAACTCTTTGATACTTATGAGCAGGAAGCCCTGCGCATTGCCGAAAAGAATT
>PLNU01000123.1:7858-18944 GCA_003142835.1 Syntrophaceae bacterium | reverse complement strand
TTTACTTAAAACAACGTGAAGAAATGGGTTATCCACTCTTAAAGAATAATTAATTTGGAGAAAAAATGAGCAACGAACTGCTTTTTGAAATTGGAACCGAAGAAATTCCCGCCGGGTTTTTGTCCAAAGCCGTAGGCGATATGGAAGATATCATCCACAAATCTCTTACAGAAAAGAGGATTCCCTTTGCAGGCATAAAATGCATGGCCACACCGCGTCGCCTGGTTCTATACATTGCCGAAGTCGCACAAAAACAGGAAGATCAGACGATAGAAAAAATGGGGCCGGCCAAAAAGGCCGCCTTCGATGAAAACGGCAATCCGACCAAAGCGGCTTTGGGTTTTGCCAGGGGCCAGGGGCTGGAAATCGCCGATCTGGAAACTATTGTCACAGAAAAAGGCGAATACCTGGGCGCACGCAAGACCATTGCCGGTCAACCGACAGCTACCCTTTTACCGGAAATTCTGACCAATTTCCTGCTGGCTATACCTTTTAGAAAATCCATGCGCTGGGCAAATTATGATCTGCGTTTTGCCCGTCCATTGCACTGGATTTTGGCTCTTTATTCCGGCAATGTTGTCCCCCTGAAAATTGAAGATATCCAGAGTGGCAACACTTCCTACGGGCACCGGTTCATGAGCCCGGCTGCCTTTGCCGTCTCCGGTTTTAATGATTACCTAAACAAGTCCAGACAAAATTATGTCATTGCCGATCCGGCGGAAAGAAAAAAACTGATTCTTGAAGAAGCACAGAAAGCGGCAGCCGAGGTTGGCGGCAAAATATTCTATACCGAGGATCTGCTCGATACGGTCAGCTTTATTGTGGAATATCCGGTGATCATCCGCGGCAGTTTTGACCAGGACTATTTGAAAATTCCCAAAGAAGTGCTCACCACCACGATGATTTCACACCAGAAATACTTCCCCGTCATTAATGACGAGGGAAAGTTGCTGCCCTACTTCATTGCGGTGAGCAACACTAAAGCGCGTGACCTGGCTGTTGTGGCGCGCGGTAACGAAAGAGTCCTTCGGGCGCGCCTGGCCGATGCTTCATTTTTCTTTGAGGAAGACCGGAAAGTACCGCTGGAGAACCGCGTCGAATCTCTCAAGAAAGTGGTCTTTCATACGCTTCTGGGAACATCCCATCAAAAAGTTTTGCGCTTCCGCAAACTGGCAGTAAAAATCGCGCAAAAAGTAAAACCAGCCGTTAAGAAAAATGTTGACCGGGCGGCGCTTTTAGCCAAGGCTGATCTGGAATCGCTGATGGTGGGCGAGTTCTCTGAACTGCAAGGTATTATGGGACGCGAATATGCGCTGCTGGCAGGAGAAAATCCGATTATTGCCAGTGCGATCTATGAACATTACCTGCCGATAGTGGCAGGTGGCGACCTCCCGCAAACGCACGAAGGCGCAATCGTTGGCATTGCCGACAAAATCGATACCATCGTCGGTTTTTTCGGTATCGGCTTACCGCCAACAGGTACATCTGATCCTTACGCCCTGCGCCGACAATCTCTGGGTGTAATCAATATCATTCTGGACAAGCGTTATCCTCTGACACTCGACTTTCTGATCACTGAAAGTATTGCTTTATTCAAAGGCACATTGAAGAAGCCAGCCGAAGAATTAAAAAAAGAAATTCTGGGCTTTTTTCAGGGACGCCTGCAAAATCTGCTTATCGCCCAAGGATTTGCCTACGATACAGTAGAAGCAGTTCTAGCTGAAGGTGTAAACGATGTAGTTTTTGCTCTGGAAAAGATCAAAGCACTGCAGGCCTTTCGGCAAAATCCCGAATTTGAACCGATTTCCATCGCCTTCAAACGAGTGGATAATATTTTAAAGGATTTTCGCGATCCTCAGATCGATGTAAATCTTCTTAAAGACGAAGCGGAAATACATTTATTTTCCGTCTTTGAAAACATTAAAACTCGAGTGGAAAAAGGCATAGCCGAAAAAGATTTTAATTTTGCGCTAAGCGAGCTTGCCACGTTACGCCCACGGGTGGATGCTTTTTTTGATGGCGTTATGGTTATGGATAAGGACGAAAAAATACGCTTTAACCGGTTATCCCTGCTTGCGGAAATATCTGCTCTCTTCCACAAAATTGCCGATTTTTCCAAAATTGTTACCGCGGGTTGATCTACAGAGCAACTCCGGGCAATTAATTACTATATTTGAAATTAGTCAGATTGACATTCGCATAAAGCCTTGCTAGGATAATACAGGTTTTTTTATCGGGATACTAAGAGAGAGGTTTCTTAATGAATGGTTCATTAAAATCACAAGCTGATATCAGCATTGATGAAAAACTTCGAATACGCAAGGAACTGCAGGATGTAACCAACCGCATTCATGCGGCGCAGAATATCAAACAAATTCTTGTTGATCTGAAAGATGGCATTCTCAACCTTTTCAACGCCCATTCCATAACTATCTACGTTGTTGATAAAGCTCATCATGAAATATACTCTATGTTTCTGGCAGGAACCCGGCTCAAAGAAATCAGATTACCAATCAGTAATAAAAGCATTGCCGGCTTTGCAGCCAACATGGGTGTGGTAGTGAATATTGCCGATGCCTACGATCAAGCTGAACTTAAAAATATCGACCCTGAACTCAGCTTCGATTATAGCTGGGATAAACAATCAGGATATAAAACCAAGCAAATCCTGGCTGCTCCCATTTACAGCAACAATCAACTCATGGGGGTTATCCAGGTTCTCAACAGAAGGTTTGGCGTGGGGAAATTTACAGAAGATGAAATGGGATTGGCACTGGAAATTGCAGTTGTTCTGGGTGTTGCTTTTTACAACCAGCAACGTTTTGCGCGTCGCCGGAAAACCAGGTTTGATTATTTAATTACCCGCGATATGCTTAAGGAAGAAGAATTGGAAAACGCTTGGGAAGAATCACGGGAACAAAAAGAACCAATTGAACACTTCCTCATGCGCAAGTATAAAATATCAAAAAGTGACATCGGCCATGCTTTCGAAGAATTCTATCGTTGCCGCTTTATTGAGTATAACGATAAAACAGTCATCTCTGGCGATTTAATTAAAAACTTGAAAAAGGAATACTTACGGCGCGAACTTTGGGTACCGCTGGAGAAGATCGATGGATACATTCATGTCATAGTCGATGATCCTAACAATGTCTTAAAAAGAGATGTCATTGAAAACCTTCTGAAAACCAAACAGGTGAAATACGATGTGGCCTTGGCTGAAGACATCATCAAATTCATCAACCTCTTTTTCCATTCTCCCGAGGATGTACACTCTTTTACGGAACTTTTGGGAAGACTCGACAATGAAGACAAAACAATAGAAGATGAGGACAGCGACATGGTCACGGAATCTGATAGTGTAATCATGCAGCTTGTCAATAAAATTATTAATGATGCTTATGCGCGACGGGCTTCGGATATACATATAGAACCCAATGTTGGCAAAAAAAATGTGGAAATCCGGTTCCGTGTTGACGGTGATTGTGCCCTTTATCAAACAGTTCCTTTCAGTTATCGCGCTGCGGTTATTTCGCGGATCAAGATCATGTCCAATCTGGATATCACTGTAAANNGGAGTAGAAGATATCGTCATGCGTATCCTGGCTAAAGGCGAAACAATGCCGCTGGAAGACATGTCTTTGCTGCCGCGCAATTACAAGGAAATGATTAATATTATCTCCAAACCCTATGGTTTGATTTTGTGTGTCGGCCCCACTGGTTCCGGCAAGACAACCACACTCCATGCAGCCTTGCGCCACATTAACCGGCCGGACAAAAAAATATGGACAGCGGAAGATCCGGTAGAAATCACTCAATACGGCCTTCGTCAGGTACAGGTACAACCTAAAATCGGTTTTGATTTTGCTGCGGCTATGCGCTCGTTTCTGCGCGCTGATCCTGATGTAATTATGGTCGGTGAAATGCGCGATCATGAAACTGCTAAAACAGGCATCGAAGCATCGCTCACCGGCCACCTTGTTTTCAGCACTCTGCATACAAACAGCGCACCGGAAACCATTGTTCGCCTGCTGGATATGGGTATTGACCCCCTGAACTTTGCCGACGCCCTACTGGGCATCCTCGCACAGCGCCTTGTGCGTACGCTCTGCAATAGTTGTAAGGAGATGTATCATCCCACAAAAGAAGAATACGATGAAGTTATTGAAAGTTATGGCGTAACAGCATTTGAAAAATTAAATATGCCATATACTGATAATTTCAAACTGTTCAGGCCGAAAGGTTGTAATCTTTGCGACAAAACAGGCTACAAAGGCAGAATTGGAATTCATGAACTTTTAGTCGCCACTGAAGACATTAAAAGAATGGTGCAAAAGCATGCAACCGTTGAAATAATGCGCGAGCAAGCTATGAAGGAAGGAATGACAACTCTTTTACAAGACGGCATTTTGAAGGCCATTAAAGGATTTACCGATTTTAAGCAGGTGCGCCGCGTTTGCATTAAATAATCTATACGCGGAAGTGCCCCTCCCCCTTTTTCCCCTGATACCATTTCTAAATCAAAGCGCTATCTTTGTTGGCAGCGTCGTCGGCTTCCTCAACGTATGTACAATACGTCTCGTCGCCTCCTCCTTGCCGCCTCGATATCATCTTTGATTTAGAAATGGTATCCTGCGAGTTTCATTTTTCATGCCCCCACACTTCAATCAACTTCTCTGATACTTTTTATGGTAGTTAATATATATAAGAATGAATCCAAGATACGGACTAAAATCTAAAGCATTGGTCTGATTATTAACCCGATCACTTCGTCCACGGGAAGTAAACTAAAAACCATAAAATTTTCCCGTATTCTCTGGCCACTTTTTTCCAGTCCGCTGAAGATAATTCCCAAAATCCAGCCGGCGCTTTCTCATAATGAGTAGGAATAAAATAAAACACGCCATCATTTTTATCAAATACTCTTATCACCATTATCTTAATTCTTCGCATATGATAAGGCGAACTGACAAATATCGCCGACCGAAGTCCATAATGGGACATCACTTTTTTAGCCCCAATTATCTCCCAATGAGTATCTTCGTAAAAACGCGGCGGCGCATCAACATTTTTTTTCATTGTCTTACGCTCCGGAAAATCCGCCGGCAAATATTTTATAGCCCCTTTATCAAACACCCTATATGTCTTATTATATGCAGGAATAATCAAGTAATCAGCCATTCCCTCACTTATTAAATCGTAAGCTTCTTTCTGGCGCGCATTAAAATCCGGCCCCAACAAGACAACGATTGCGTCTGCTTTCTTGTATGGCGAGGAATAGAGCAAATAATTAGGCGCGGATAAGATCAACCCTAAAAGGCTCACGATAACCAAAATCAAGACAAGCAAACGTTTTCGATTTATAGGCACGATAACATCCTGTAGCATAAATAGATTAGACTTTATTTTTTAATTCGCTCAATTTATTGAGAGCATCCAGAGGTGTCATTGAGGAAATATCAATCATCCGAAGTTGTCCGATAATTTCGTCTTCTTTCTCGATAAAAAGATTCAGTTGCGGGCTAATACTTTTCCCCGCATTTGTGCCGCGGGCAATACGGGGCATGCCAATTTCATCAAATTCTCCTTTCTCCAGATTAAGCAGTATTTCCTTGGCCCGTACTATCACCTCTTTGGGCACACCGGCAATACGCGCCACTTCAATACCGTAACTGCGGCTGGCGCCGCCCTCCATAATCTTGCGCAGAAAGATTATTTTTTCACCCCACTCTTTCACGGCGATATTATAATTTTTTGCACCATCTTTTGTCGCTACCAAATCGGTCAGTTGGTGGTAGTGGGTGGCAAATAAAGTCCGGACTCCCTTTGTTTGGAAATCATGAATATATTCCGCAACCGCCCAGGCAATACTCAAACCGTCAAATGTGGAAGTCCCCCGGCCCACTTCATCAAGAATAACCAGACTGCGGGAAGTCGCATTTTTCAGAATTTCCGCGGTTTCCGTCATCTCGACCATAAATGTGCTCTGCCCTTTAACCAAACTATCCGAAGCGCCGATGCGAGTGAAGATTTTATCGACAACGCCTACCCGGCACTTTGCCGCCGGCACAAAACTCCCCATCTGCGCTAATAGAACAATTAAAGCAACCTGCCGGATATAAGTGGACTTACCCGCCATATTTGGGCCTGTAATAATTAGCAGTCGATTGCTTTGTAAATTAAGCAGGCAATCATTCGGCACAAAACTTTCTTTTTTAAATGCAGATTCAACTACAGGATGGCGTCCATCACGAATATCAATAATGTCTTCATCATCGATTTCCGGGCAGCTATAATGATATTTTTCAGCAACCTCAGCCAGTGCGATTAGAGCGTCGAGTTGGGCAATAAGAAATGAATTTTTCTGGATACCGGTAATATATTGAGTAAGATTTTCACGCAGGGAAATAAAAAGCACCTGCTCTCTTTCCCGAATTTTTTCTTCCGCATTTAAAACGGTTTGCTCGAATTCTTTGAGTTCCTGATTAATGTAACGTTCCGCATTAACCAGAGTTTGCTTTCTTACATAAGAATCAGGAACGGCTGCCGAATTGGCTTTGGTCACTTCAATGTAATAACCGAAAATATTATTGAAACCAACCTTCAAAGAATTTATTCCGGTTTTTTGTCTCTCCTGCGCCTCTAGCGCGGCGATCCATTTCTTTCCATCACGACTGATAGACCTTAGTTTATCCAGTTCCTCATCGCAACCTTTAGCAATGAAACCTCCATCCTGTATGCTTTGCGGTGGATCGTCCACAATCGTCTGCGATATTAAATCAACGACGTCAGTCATTTCCTTAAGCTGCGCTCTTATTGCAACAAGCTTAGGTGCCGTAAAATCCAGCATCATAGATTTGATCTCAGGTATGGACATCAGAGAAGCCTTCAGGGCCACCAAATCGCGAGGACCCGCCGCACGCAGAGCTATCCGCCCGGAGAGCCTCTCCAAATCGTAAATACGCATCATCGTTTTGCGTAAATTCGATCTTAAGATATGGCTTTCTTTCATTTCGGCGACAGCAGCCAGTCTTGCCCTGATTTTTTCCACATCCACGAGCGGATAATTAAGCCACCAGCGCAAACGCCGCGTTCCCATCGGTGTGAGCGCTTCATTGATCAGGGAAAAAAGAGACCCTGTTTTTGTGTTATCCTGAATTGTTTTGAATATCTCCAAATTCCGGCGGGCCGTGTCATCGATGATGAGATAATTTTCCGTTGAGTACCACTTAATTTCATTGATGTGTTGAGGACGAATTTTCTGTGTTTGGTCTACATATCGCAAGATAGCACCGGCGGCAATCATCGCCGCTGGATGTGCGGCAATCTCGGCCTTGGCCAGAATATCGGCGGTGAAATCCTGATTTAAAATTATTTCCGCCTGGTCAAGCCCGAAACATTCATCTTCCAAATAATTGATCCTGCCTGCGGACATTTGCATCTCGATAGTTTTTATCAATGCCATATCAGGGAAAGACTTTGCCAGAATCACTTCTTTAAAGTCTAATCCGGCAATAGCGATAAGAAAAGAATCCCTGTTGGTAAACTCACTTATCTGAAATTCACCTGTGGTAATATCCAGAAAGGCCAGACCGAGGATATCTTTTTGAAGACAAAGGCAGGACAGGTAATTATTTTCGCCCGCAGCAAGATTTTCTTCATCCAGCACAAGGCCCGGAGTAATAACCCGGATCACTTCTCTTTTTACTATTCCCTTCGCCTTTTTCGGATCTTCGACTTGTTCACATATGGCCACTTTGAAGCCTTTTTCCACAAGCTTCGCTATATAGGTCGAAGCGGCATGATAGGGAAAGCCGCATAGCGGGACACTATCCTCTTTTCCTTTATTACGGGAAGTCAATGTTATTTCTAATACAGGAGCGGCAATTAACGCGTCATCAAAAAACAATTCATAAAAATCGCCCATACGATAGAGCAAAATACAATCGTTATATTTTTCCTTGATCTCTACATACTGCTTCATGGCGGGGGTTAAGTTGATTGTTGCGTCTAGCGCCATTTGCCGTCATCCCCTTTTTCCAGATCAATAAAATCCTGTCGTTTAGGTTTTTCGGTCTTAATGTTAACAAAATAATTGGCCAACCAGGTGACAACACTGATAATTAATGAACCTAAAAAAGCCGCTAGAAAGCTTTGGACTTCAAACCCCTTCACAAAATAAGCCACAAGCGCAAGCAAGAGCGCATTGATAAAAAAAGTAAATACTCCCAAAGTCAGTATGCTCAGCGGTAGGGTGAGAATGATCAAAACCGGTTTAATAAAAACATTGATCAATCCTAAAAGTGCGGCGGCAAGGATTGCCGTCAGAAGAGAATCAACCTTAATTCCGGGTACCAACATTGAAGCTGCTATTATTGCCATGGTTATTATCAACCAGCGTGTTATAATCAATACCATTAACTGACCTTCTTAAATATATTTGATATTCTGTTTGTTTCTCACTTATCCGTAGTTACCATCTTTGCTGATTTGAAGAATACCCAGGTAAAGCTGATACCGGTCATAAAGGATGTACTTCTTTTTACCAGCGGACTATTTTCAAATGCCGCCCCTTGCAGAAAATCCGTGCTGACAAAAGCGTTGAAAATAAACTGTTTATATTCTTTACTCAAACCAATCGAGAGAGTGGAGCCGCTGTAGCCTCCACCTGCGGAATAAGCGGGACGCGTTGCGGTGGCGTAAGCTGGATCTACAGTATAGGTGTATTCATGATACCCTCTGTCGGCAAACATCGGCCCTGCGGAAATTCCCAGGTTCAAACCGGTTTGCGGAATTATATCGTCCTTTTCAAAATTGATTCGTGGACTTATTACCCAGCCTTCATAGCTCACAGACTTAAAATTGGTGGAAAAAACAGCCCTCACCGGCAGGGTTAAATTCATTCGATATTTATCTTCCTTGCCCTCCAGAAGCTTAATTTTAAGGGCCGGCCCGATTTCAAAGGTCGGATCAAGATCTTCCATGCCCTGGCGGGCTGTATTATTGGAACTTTTAACCGGTAGGTAACCATAGACGGAAACATCCAGTAAAATACGGTCGGTCTTGAAAATCCTTCCTGATATCTCATGCTCATCGACTCTTAATACATCGCCCCGGTAAACTAAATAAGGATATGGCAATGGATAAACCCTGTATTCATCAGAACCCCGATAATCAGGTAACAGTAAAGCAGAAAAACCTACACCCAGCTCCCAAAGTGGTTTTTCGGCACTAATGGCTGCTTTAGGAAAGACAATGCTTACCAACAACAATATCAGCAACAATGTGCGACGGATGCTCATATTCTCACCTCATAATCCTATTATACGGCTTTCGTTAAGTAAAACGGACAGCCCGGTTATTTATCAAAGTCAACAAATTGTTCCTTTTTGGCGCCACAGACGGGACATTTATCAGGTAAAGCGCCATCGGCAACATAGCCGCATACCTTACAGACATGATAGGTAGTTTCGCGCTCTTCCATAAAGTGAGCCATTGCCTGCTTATAAAGGTTGGCATGAGTTTCTTCCACATCACGGCTTTGACTGAAATGCAGCAACGCGGCTTTATCCCCCGCCTCTTCGGCAAGCACAATAAACTGATCATAGGCGACTTCAGCAACTTTCTTTTCCGATTCAAAACTCGCCGCCAGGTTTTCTTCCGTACTTTTCACTTCTCTCAGAACCCTCAGTGCTCTGGTGCCGTGAATTTCTTCCGAAAAAGCAATCACGCGAAAAAGACTGGCTATTTGTTTATAGCCTTCATCCTCCGCCTTTTGCGCGTAAACCTTGAGCCTAAGTGCGGCCTTTGCTTCTCCGACATAAGCTTGATTTAATGCTTCTTGAATTTTATCCATAATATTTACCTTTGATTTAATAGAATCTTTATTTTTTTCCGGTTTCAAATCAAAGATGATATCAAGGCGGCAAGGAGGAGGCTCCGCAGGCGTATTACTAATACGCTGAGGAAGCCGACGACGCAGCCAACACAGATAGCGCTTTGATTTGAAATTGGAACCATTATTCCGGTGAAAATTCTTCCTTGCCGGCGCCGCAAACAGGACAGGACCAATCTTCCGGCAATTTTTCAAAAGATGTGCCGGGGGGGATACCACCGTCATGATCGCCCTTAGCCGGATCGTAAACATAACCGCACACGCCGCATACATATTTTTTCATTTTCCCCTCCTTAATATTTTTTTCACTATTAATTATAAGCTGTTTTTCTGATCAACTCTGCCGCGATTTTTTTCCCTAATTCTTGACATTTTTCCAAACCGCCGCTGTCGGGAACATTCTTCACGGAGACTGCGTCAGCGGCAATTTCTACCTTCATCTCTTTGAGCAATCCTTCCAAGTCCCTTACCGACTCGCCGCTCCAGCCATAGGAACCGAAAGCGGCGCCGATAAGATTGGCTGGCTTCAATCCTTTCAGATAAGTCATTACATCCGCCATTTGCGGCAGTATATTGTTGTTTAGTGTTGGCGACCCGACAATCAGTGCTCCGGCACAGAGAACTTCATAAACAACTTCACTCCGGTGAGTTTCATTCATCGACAAAAGCTTAACCTTGATGCCTGCCTGAGCTAACGCTTCACTGATGGCGCGGGCCATCTTCTCGGTAGAATGCCACATTGTCGCGTAAACAACAACTGCTTTTGCGGTGGGTTTTTGAGAAGCCCACTGCTTATAAAGCTCAATTATTCCAACTATATTTTTGCGCCATATCGGCCCATGATCCGGAGCAATAATTTTTATTTTCCAGCCTGTCGCCACAACTTTATCCAGAGCCTTCAAAACAATCGGTGAATAAGGCAAAACAATATTGGCGTAATACGTTGCCGCTTCATACTCTAAATTAGCCGCCGGCAGCCCATCGGCAAAGCGCTCCAGTGTTGCCCAGTGCATTCCAAACGCATCCTGGGAAAACAAAAGCTGATCTTTTGCCAGATAAGTAAACATCGAATCCGGCCAATGAATCATCCTCGTTTCCATGAAAGTCAATTCCATATTGCCCAAGCTTAAAGTTTCGCCGTCTTTTACCGGAATGATTTCACGCTGATCGTGGAAAAGCTCTTTTAATGTC
>PLNU01000123.1:0-7821 GCA_003142835.1 Syntrophaceae bacterium | reverse complement strand
TAGGTGCTGCCGTGGGGCGTTGTGTATCCATGAAAATCACGAATTGCCCAATCGATGGCACCTACCCAGTATACATGTTCACTTACTTTAACCGCCGAATAAATATCTTTCATTAATTCACCTCAATATTATAGTAGGAAAAGTAATATAAGTTTAATTTGTTTTCAGTCAACAATATTTTCAATCATACCCGCTCCGGCATCAAATGCCCGCAGATTTATCTCGCATTTATCGGCAGCCATATTTCTGGCTATTTCTTTTTCAAAGGCACGGCGGCAGATAGGTAACAGGGCCGTTTTCGCCAATGCACCGATCATAACGATATTGCTCAGAACCGGATTACCCAACTCGACCGCTGCAATCGTGGCATCAATTAGCCAGCTATGCGCGGTCAATTCCTTGAAAATCGATTCAATTTCAGAAAGCGATGGATAGGAAAGCTCACCCGTTATTACACCGATCGGATAAACTACCCGGGAATTAATTAAAACCACAACATCCGGATTACCATAACGAGTCAAAACGCGCAGAGCTTCCGCGGGCTCCAAACCAACAATAATATCGGCCCTGCCCTGCGGAATTTGAGGACTTAATACAGATTCGCGCGATATGCGTAAATGGCTCATCACCGAACCACCTCGTTGAGACATCCCGAAGGTTTCACCGATGGTGACATAATATCCGGCGGTAACAAGCATTCCNNTTCATCGGATCCTTGAGTAGTTGCTTCTTCATTTAGACTGTCGCCTCCGTCTTCAGAATCGCTTTTTGCGGACAAATCGAAGCACACACACCGCAACCGGCGCAGATGACCTCATCGACCAGGGCCTTCTTTTTTATCCGGTCCCAGATGAGAGCCGGACAGCGGAAAATCCGCGTGCATAAACGGTTACAACCGCATGACTCGCCCAGACATAAAGCGTCATTGACCTTTACGTTGAATTTTTTTTTGCCTTTTTTCTCGGGACTCAATGCGCAGGCCTGACGAAGGATCAGCACTTTGACCGATCCTTTGTCCTCCAAAAACGAGGTCAATATTTTGCTGGTGGTTTCCAGATCAAACGGATCGCTGATCATTACTTTCGCCCCGATAGCGGCGCAGATCGCGGCAATGTCCACAGCGGGAACCGTTTCTTTCAGCGCGCTTGTCGGTAATCCCGGATGAGGCTGAAAACCGGTCATGGCCGTGCCCGCGTTATCCAGAACAATGAACGTGATGTCCGCACGGTTATGCTGCGCGTTGATCAGCGCGGGAATCACTGCGTGATAAAATGTGGAATCCCCGCAGACTGTCAGGATCGGTTTATCGAAACCGAAAGCCGCAAGCTTGGCGAAGCCGCTGGCCAGTCCCGTGCCGGAGCCCATAGAATGCAGCGTGGGCATGGTATGGTAGCCGGTTGCGGGCGACAGAGCCGCCATCGAATAACAGCCGATATCGCCACAGACAAAGCCCTTGCGCCCGTCAAGCGCGATGGCATTGTGGATATTCCAAAACGACGCGCGGTGCGGACAGCCGGCGCAAAAGGTTTGTTCACGCACCGGAACCAACGCTGCCGCCTTCTGCAATTTCCGCGTATAATCCGCAGGCAGGGATTTACGCTTAACTTTCATAATTTTACCCAGCGCCGCGGCAACAATGTCCGGGTTTAACTCGCCTACGGAAGGCAAACTTCCGTCAATTTTTCCGTAAAATATTTTGCTGCCCATTTGTTTAAGCATGCCCGCTGCCAGAACCTTCACGTTTTCTTCCAGAAACGACAGGACTTCCTCTACAATCAGGATTTTATCCGTTTTAAGAAGGTGTTTCTTCAACAGCGCGGGCGGCAGCGGCCAAGTGCAACCAAGCTTTAAAATACCGACCTTCTTATGCAGCCCTAACATCTTGATCGCTTCCTGAGAATAAAGAAAACAAACGCTGCTGGTGATGATCAGCAGTTGGGGCTTCGCAGGTCCGGCATACCGGTTGAAAGGACTTTTTTCAAACAGCACCTCGACTCCTTTGAGCTTTTTCTGATGGAGCGTGTGTTTGGCCACCACAGGCGTACTGATCATCGGCCCGGTTCGCGAATCCATCACCGGCCCGTCATAATCAAACTTCGCCCGCCTGGATTTGGCGGGCAGCTTCCCGCAGATCACATTGCCGCTGGCGTGCGACATGCGCGTCACGGAGCGCAGCATGACCACATTACCGATGGCTTCCGATAATTCAAACGCCCACTTCGTCAGGTCTTTGGCTTCCTGAAAACTAGATGGCTCCAATAGCGGAATTTCCAGCATCCGCGCGAAATAACGCGACTCTCCCTCATTGACGCTGGAAAGAGCGCCCGGATCTTCACAGGTCACTAAAACCAGTCCACCTCGCGTGCCGGAAGCCGTAAGATGCAAAAGAAAATCAGAAGCGACATTAACACCATTTTGTTTCATGACACACATCGAGCGCAACCCTGCAAAGGAGGCGGCCGCCGCTACTTCCAGCGCTACTTTTTCATTCGTTGACCATTCTACGTAAAGTTTTCTTTCCCGGGCAACGTGGGCAAGACTCTCAATAATTTCGGAAGAAGGTGTTCCCGGATACCCGGCGGCAACGTTAAGCCCTGCTTCCAGTGCACCGCGCGCAATGGCCTCATTGCCCATAAATAAAACTTGAGTTCTGGCCGGACTTAATAATTTGGACATGACCTTACCTGTTTTCTTTATTAGATATTTATTTAGCTAAAAACCTTCTCACTACCGGATCATGGCGATCCAGATACAAAAGATTTTTTGCCGATCCACTTTTCCGGATAATATTTTTCAGCGCCTCTTTCTTTTTCTCCCCGGCCACGTTTTTCAACTGCCGTAAACTTTCTGCCGGAGCGTTCCTAACTTCCAGCACGCCTCGCTTTATGGCTAACTCGATTAAATTCCTGCCCTTCCCTGTGCGCACAATCATTTGATTCCAGTGGCGCATCTCCTCCCAGCTATCCCCAAAGCGCGCCGCGCCTACCGAAATATCAGCATACTCCGCCGTGCTGTCCAAGCAATAATTGCAAGCACTGCGAATACATGCTTGCGCGTCGGAAAGCGGAAATGACTTTGTTCCATTTCCTGTATAGATTTCCAGAGAATTCTTTCCTGCCGGAATATCCATGCCGGCAATCGATTCCAGCTCTATATCGTTTTGGCCCATTAACTCTTTAAATTTCTGGGCAGCAAAAGCCCACCCACAATACAAACCGATTACCAATTTCAGTTGATCTATTTTGCCGCGATCTTCTTTGACTGCTTTTAATTTCATTTTGGCCAGCGCCAGTGCCTGGCAGGGTGTGGCAACAACACCGATCTTGCCCGCTTCTTTCGTCGCCGCTAAACGGTTAAAGGCGGCGACTGTCGGTGATACGGTAAACTTGCTGCCCGCATTTTTTCTAAGCGCTGCTTCATCTTTAACAACTACGCCATTTTGGACAAACTCCTGATCGCGAGCAGAAACAATGGCGGAATCAATCAATCCCTCAAACAAAGCTAATTCCATTAGAGCCGTAACTGTTCCGCCATGCTGGGCATCTTCGCGTAATTGCCGGTCAGTAGCCCGGGAAAAATAATAACCTTTCACCGCCCCTGTCTCCGGCGTCAAATCGCCTGCATCAAAGAGCATATTTCTTAATTCATTCAGATCAGTTGATGTTCTGGGACAAAAATCATAACATTTACCATTTTCCAGATCACAAGTATGCAACTGAACGGTCCGGTCGTGATATATAACCTGATAAGGACAAAGACCTACACAGGCTCCGCAACCAGTGCACAAGTCACCTTCCAGTACTTCTTTTTTCAATATTTTCTGGCTAATAACCGTTTTAATAGGCGTTGTCATTTCAAGTACTACCTTCTGAATTTGTGTTTTTATATCTCATCATGGTTTTTGTGGCAAGACAATGATGAATAAACGGCAAAGTACTTTTTTGATAGTTATTTCCTGAAATATTGTAAAGATATAACAAAAAATATTGCTGTTTTAAAATCCTTAGAAATGTTTCTGCTTTTTTTCGCGAGCATATCATCGTGGTTGTTGACATCCTCTGCTAATTGTATTATTAAGCTCCTGCAAAATTAATCTTCCCCAGTAGCTCAGTCGGTAGAGCGGGTGGCTGTTAACCACCATGTCCGTGGTTCGAGTCCGCGCTGGGGAGCCAGAATAAAAAAGCCCAACTTCTTAAGGAGTTGGGCTTTTTAGGTTTAGTGATATAATAAAATCGTTGCGGATAGAAAGAATGTCATTCCGGTTTAGTCCGCCACGGCGGACTGGGAGACAAAACAAGTAAGTGCGTTCAGCGGATGGGTAATTATCATATATTCATCGCTATTTTGCTCATCATTCCTTAACTTAAGAACAAATTTCGATAGAATTTTAGAAAGTATAATCATAAACTACATGATATTTGACTTGACAATGAACTTGTAGTATTAATCCAATACAATAAAGTAATGGTTTTTTAAAGAGATGTCTTTATTTATTGCTTACTTAAATAACATGTATTCAAAAAAGAGGAGGAGAAAAATGAAGCATTTGAAAGGATTTATCTTCTTATTGACCGTATTGTTGACGATGTCGTGGACATCGCCCAGTCAGGCGGCAGACATAGTAATCGGATTTACCGGCCCGCTTAGTGGTCCGGCTGCCGAATACGGTCAGGATTGCGCAAACGGGCTGGACATGGCCATTAAAGAATTGAACGCAGCCGGAGGCATTACAGTCGAAGGACAGAAGCTCCTCTTTAAACTGGAAAAACTCGACGACAAGGAAGATCCCAACCAGGCCATGAGTAATGCCCGCCAGTTCCTGGTCAATAATGCCTTGGCCATATATAATCCGGTATTCAGCACGCAGGCCGCTTTAATGAAAGTTAATCAGGAAGATTGCAACGAGTTCATTTTGATGGGTTTTACAAGTAGCCCCAAAGCCACCCAAACGGGTAATAAATTGTTGGTAACTATGAATACTCCTCTGACAGTTTATGCTCAGCTCTTTGCCGATATTGCTTGGGAACGCGGCTGGCGCAAGGCGGCCATGGTTGTAACTCTCGGAGCTTACGGTGATGAGTGGCGGGAAGTCTTCAAAACCTACTGGAAAAAACTCGGCGGTACGATCACGTCGGATAAGCCTGCCGATTACTCCAAAACGGATTATACCGCTCCCCTGGCGGCAGCTTTGGCGACAAATCCCGATGTTATGCTCATCGGCGGTCCTTCGGCCACAACAGCCCTGGTCATTGAACAATCACGTAATATGGGTTACAAAGGCGGTTTCCTGCTCGTCGACCAGGCCAAAATGGATTATATCGCCCAGATGCTGGAAGGTACGAGTTTGATGGAAAACGTGATCGGGATACTGGGCTATGCCGGTTCTCCCGCATTGGCGACTCCGGCTTTTGATAAAAAGTACAAGGCAAACTATAGAAGGCTTACCACCTGGGAGGTTGTCCAGCATTACGATAGCATCTTTTATCTGGCCAAAGCAATCCAGGCCGCAAACACGGTAGATGATGTTTATGCAATCCGCGCTACGCTTCCCAAGGCTTTCCCGCAGCTTGCCGATAAATTTTCCCAAGAGGATCACGGAATTTCATCTGCCGGACGGGTGTATACGATGGCGGGTGTGCAATCAATTAAAAATGGTAAATTTACGCACCCGGATCTTTATGTCTGGTGGGCAAAAACACAAGCGGAATTCGATAAGGTCAAAAAGGCAACCAAATATACGGTACCATTAAAATGGTTTAAATCAAAGATGGGAAAGATCGAATAGCTTAAAGAATCCGGTTATTAACGTTATCTTATTTATCCGGATTAATAACTGAGCATCTTCTTTGAATCTATTGTCATACCATTCGCTTTCAAAGGATAACGAGGCAGCGAGAAGGAGTGCCTGAAACGTATTGTACATACGTTGAAGAAGCCGACGACGATGCCAACAAAGTTAGCCAAAGAAAGCGAATTGGTATCAGGTAAAAAATAAGAATCCCCCAACTACTTTGTGCAGTAGTCTGGGGGATTTTACATTAAAAGTGAGCCCCTCAGATATTCCAATATTTTTTCGAAACTAACCGCAGACAGAATACTGCATGAAAGCCATAAAATGATTAATNNAATCACGTCATCATATTCCGGTATCACAATTCCACGGCGTACCATGATTTGATAAATCCTTTCCGATTGGCCTTCCACATATCTGGATGTGCCATTGGGTTTATAGCGGCGTGGATTAGGCAAAACCGCGGCAAGAGTTGCCGCTTCACGAGCAGTCAAATTTGCTGCGTGTTTCCCAAAGTTGGTTTGCGCTGCCAATTCGATACCGAAAATCCCATTTCCCCATTCGGCCACATTTAAGTAAAGTTCGATTATTCTTCTTTTACTCAGTTGCCTTTCTATCCTCCATGTAAGTATTGCTTCTTTGATCTTTCTGATCGGAACCTTTGCGGGAGAAAGATACAGATTTTTAGCTAGTTGCTGAGAAATTGTGCTTCCGCCAACCTGAAACTTTTTCTTTTTTATATCTTTTTCCAGCGCTTTTTGCATGGCATTAAAATCAAAACCTTCATGCGACCAGAAGTGATCGTCTTCTGCAATAATCACAGCCTTTACAACATAAGGAGATATTTGAGAAAGAGGTACCCATGCTGTATTGATTGATTTCTTTATTCTTTTTTTTTGCCAGCTTTCTTCCCGATATTCCATAAAGGCGGTTTTTCCGGGACGATTCTTTTTTAAATAAGCCACATTGGGATAAATGAAATAGCGCCCGATATCGACAATAAAGTAAGCAGCAATCAAGAGCATAACTATTATAATTAACTTTTTCCAAAATCGCATAGCTATCCTTACATATTTTTTGTGCTGCTTTCCTATAACGCATTAAAGCAGATTGCAAAATAAATTTGACAGGAAAAATTATTTTTAGTATAACATACGGCACAAAGTCAGCGGTACGTCACTGGAGATCAATTTTTTTCTTTGTGCGTTGAACTAATATCGCGGTATTTAGACAATATCTGTACACCATTAGCAAGATGGGGGAGCCCCTAACAAAAAAAGGAGACACTTCATGTTGAAACGGCGGATTTTAATATTGTCAGGACTCTTTGTCCTCTTTTCGTCATTATTCTTGGTTAGCAATGTTTTAGCTAACCTATACGAAGTGAAAAAAGGTGACAGTCTCTATACTATTTCTAAAGAATTTGGTGTCAGCGTTAAGGAAATCAAGGAGGCTAACGGTCTCCAAAGTAATGCGCTCAAGCGTGGGAAGATTTTAGATATCCTTGAAAGAAGCACCGATGTTTCCCCTAATAAGGCAAAACCAAGACCAAAGGCATCTCATTACACAGTCAAAAGCGGGGACACTCTCGGTACAATCGCCAGAAAAACCGGAGTTCCTGTAAAACAAATAATGGCTCTGAACAATGTTCGACCGACCAGCTTACGCATTGGACGGAAGCTGGTTTTGTCCAAGCCAGGTAATTCTGCTCAAAAAGAATCTGTCACGGATGATGAAGAAGAGGAAGACATTACTGAAAATATCGATTTGGCCGAGTTGGAAAAAGAAAAAAAGAAGAATGAAGAACTTTTAGGAAAATGGAACAGCCCCGATGAAAGGAATTTATTTATTAAAGTGGCAACTGGTTTTTTAGGCGCGCCATATAGACTGGGCGGCTCCACGGTAAGAGGAATAGACTGCTCCGCTTATGTACGCAAGATGTATGAATTTTTCGATATAAGTTTACCTCGTACTGCCCGAGAACAATCCACTGTAGGCGTCAGTGTCGAGAGAGAAGAACTGGAGGAAGG
>PLNU01000102.1 GCA_003142835.1 Syntrophaceae bacterium | reverse complement strand
ACATAATCATATGGCATTAACATGTCCGGACAAAATTATTGACTTCACCCGCTCAAAGTGATAGGGGACTTCGTCTTTATAATTGTTTGCTTTAAGTTTATATTTAAGGATAAAAAATGTTGGATATTAAATATTTAAGACAAAATATCGAGATTGTCCGCAAAAAGATGGACGAAAGAGGTCAGTCAATAGATTTTGACCGCTTCCTTGGGTTGGATGCAAAAAGGCGGGATATTTTGCAGTCGGTAGAAACTCTCCGCAATGAGCGCAATGATGCTTCCAAGGCAATAGGTGAACTGAAGAAAAAGAAACAGGACGCATCTGAGTTAATCGAGAAGATGAGTCAGGTGTCGGTAAAGATAAAGGAATACGATGAAACTCTACGCATTACGGAAGAAGAACTCAATGCCTTTGTGCTGACAGTTCCCAATGTTCAGCATGAATCAGTTCCTGTTGGCCATAGTTCCGAAGACAATCCGGTGGTGCGAAGTTGGGGTGAAAAACCTTCTTTTTCCTTTGAACCTAAGCAGCATTTTGAGCTGGGTGAAAATTTAAATATTCTCGATTTTGCTCGTGGGGCGAAAATTACGGGCGCCCGTTTTACGCTTTACCGGGGAGCGGGAGCAGCGCTGGAGAGGGCATTGATCAATTTCATGCTCGATCTGCATACGGCAGAGCATGGTTATACGGAAGTATTGACGCCGTTTATGGTGAACCGCGAAAGCATGACCGGAACAGGTCAATTGCCGAAGTTTGCCGAGGATCTTTTTAAAATTGAAGGGATGGATTACTATCTGATTCCCACGGCGGAAGTTCCGGTGACCAATATTTACCGCGATGAAATCCTGGAAGAAGATAAGCTGCCTCTTTATTATGTGGCTTATTCGCCCTGCTTTCGGTCCGAGGCCGGTTCTTACGGTAAGGATACGCGGGGGTTGATTCGCCAACACCAGTTCAACAAAGTCGAAATGGTAAAGTTTACTCAGCCGGAAATTTCTTATGCGGAACTGGAAAAATTGACAGTAAATGCTGAAGAGATACTCAAAAGATTAGGAATTCCTCATCGCACGGTTTGCCTTTGCACTGCGGATTTGGGTTTTTCTTCGGCTAAAACTTATGATGTCGAAGCCTGGATGCCTGGACAGAGCGTCTATCGTGAAATTTCTTCCTGCAGCAATTTTGAAGATTTTCAAGCGCGCAGGGCTTCCATTCGCTTCCGCAGGAAGGGTAGCGGCAAGGTGGAGTTTGTCCATACCTTAAATGGTTCAGGATTGGCGGTTGGCAGAACAGTCGCTGTTATTTTAGAAAATTATCAGCAGGCGGATGGTTCTGTTGTGATACCGGAAGCATTAAGACATTATATGAGGGGTCTCGATCGGATCACCCTCTGAAGATGATGTAGGACATGTCCGAAAAAGTGTGCATTAATCATGGAGGGATGGCCGAGTGGTCGATGGCGGCGGTCTTGAAAACCGTTGACCGAAAGGTTCGCGGGTTCGAATCCTGCTCCCTCCGCCANNTTAAAGGTGTACCGCGGGTTCAAATCCCGCTCTCTCCGCCAGTTATTTTTGAAAAATTGAGTTGCTTTCATTAATGTGTTATTAGAAATACCTCAAATTTTTTTCAGCATATTTTGCGCCCATGGCTCAGCTGGATAGAGCGCCAGACTACGAATCTGGATGTCGCAAGTTCGAATCTTGCTGGGCGCACCAGTAATTTATAGGCTTTAGCGAATTTCGTTAAAGCCTATTTTTTTATCGTGCTAACCTATAGCTAACCTAAATGAAAAATACCTCTCTCCGGAGCTGCTTACGCCCTCGAACGCGCCGGACTCAGGGGGATGAAAAGGTTCTGATAGCCGGAGCCGGCCCGGTGGGTCTCATGCTCCTGCTGGGACTTAAGGCCATGGGCGTCTCGACCGTATATATGACCGAGGTTATGGAATACAGGCGTAAAAAGGCTGAGGAGCTGGGCGCCTCACTGGTCTGGAATCCGCTTGCGGTCAAGACTGCGGGCAGGGGCGTGGATGTGGCCATCGAAGCAGTCGGTATCGAAGCGACCATGAAGGACTGTCTGTCCTCGGTGAGGCGTCAGGGAAAGGTCATCGTTCAGGGCATTTTCACCTCGCGGGCGTCGTTGCACATGCTCGGCTTCGTCACCCGGGAGGCAACCATGATCGGCGCCAACTCCATCAATCCGGTATTGGCTCTGTCCTGGATTCAATCCGGCAGTATCCGCCCGGAGAGCCTGATCACCGGGATTATTCCCCTGGATAAAATCGCAGCCGAAGGATTCGAAGTTCTGGCCGGAAAAAACAAAGATGCCATTAAAATTCTGGTGGAACCCTTCCCGGCATGAAGTTGCCCGGGACATCCTGCCGCCGGTTATCCCGATAAGACTGTTTTTTGCTTACCGGGGGCCCCTCTGCGGGGATGGGGAAGGCCGACGTTTTGCCTCGGAGCAGGACGTTTCAAAACCGATTGACCGGCAGTGCTTTGCTGCACCCACACCTGTCTGAGCCCGCACGCTGCGCAGGCTCAGACAGGCAATTACCTTTTTTTGCCATTACACCCGCAGGGAAAAATCTACAGGCCCAGGAACAGTTTCCGGGGATTATCCACCATCATGGTCTTGATCTGTTCATCCGTTACGCCCTGGGCTTTCAGCGCCGGAATGAAATCCTTGGATATGTGGTCGATACGCCAGTTGTCGAAGGCGTGAGCAAACTTTTCCGGCAATACCACCTGCCGGCCCAGCCAGACGTTAACCGTGTCATGGGAAAGCATTATTTTATCGGCATAACCTGCCTTACACAACTCGGCCACGTTTTTCACATTGATGTCGAAGGGGGTGATGATGTCGAGGCCAATGCGGTCGAAGGCAATATACACGCCCTTGGCCAAGATTGCCTTATGATATTCGATATCCTTGGAATTGGATACATGCCCGATCATGACCTTCTTTGGGTCAGCCCCTTCCTTGAGCAGGAACTCGGCCTGTTCGGGACCGCCGGTCGGACCTTCCGTATGGGTAATGATGGGGACACCTGTCGCCTTCTGGGCCATAACGGCGGCTTTGTGGACGGCCTGCTCATAAACTGTCATTTTGGGACTTGAGCCGACCTTAATAACCCCAGCCTTGACACCGGTAGTGCCGATGCCCTGGGTAATTTCTTTAATAAAGAGCTCGGACATCATTTTGGAAATATCCATGCCCCATACCGCCTTGGTCATCCAGTAAGCCGGAGAGCCTTCATGCTCGGTATAAAGACCGGTGGAACAGATGATATTGAGGCCGGTCTTTTTGGCAAGATCTTTGTAAAGTGCGGGGTTGCGTCCTCCTGTGTCATTGGGCGTCGCATCTATGATAGTTTTAATGCCGTATTTCTGCGCCGTTTTAATGACATCAAGGT
Source organism: Syntrophaceae bacterium (assembly GCA_003142835.1). Lineage (GTDB taxonomy): Bacteria > Desulfobacterota > Syntrophia > Syntrophales > Smithellaceae > FEN-1160. The sequence goes on along the minus strand of PLNU01000102.1, from coordinate 8,215 downwards.
CAATTTTCAGTATTTCCTTATAATCGTCAGGCGCTATGGTGGCATCGGCAAACCACCCGGGGTAAGCAAAGACAAAATGTTCGTGCATCAGCGTTATACCCAGCTTCTCTGCCGGCATGGGCCCCAGGACTGTGTTGACCATACCCGGCACAGGCGCCATGGCCTTGGCCATCTCTTTGGCCGATGCGGAAACTACAAAAGACGATAGAAGAAAAATACTTAAAACAACCAACATGGAAACTTTGATAGATTTACGTCTGTACATGTTCCTCCTCCTTTTTTTTGTTTATTGACTTACCGGCTTATTTATCCACTCCAGCCGGCTTTCCATCCATTATAAATCATATTTATACCAGACGCCCGGTTTATTTTTACCCATCGACCATTGCTTTATTTCTTCATCCCCGCGGCAGTATATTTCTGGTGACATTTGATCAGGATTAGATTTAGTGGCGAGTCAGTATAGGCAGAATGGAATTACCTGTCAATGAAAAAGTAACAAGAGTTTTTAACAACAATACGTTCCTTAAAATATTTCAGGGAACTAGAGCACAACTCATTTATTCAGTAGAAAATGGCTTCTGCTTTTTTTAATCCTACTTGACACTTACCCAACTATTTCGCTATAAGTTTTCTACCTAATTTTTCAAGATTGGAAAGATATGCTTCTGGATTTAGCAAACTCAGCATTCGCAATGATTAAGAGCATAAGGATTCCTGATATTCTGGACATGGCCATCATCGCCTTGATGATTTTCGCTCTTTTGACGTGGTTTAAAACTCGCGCTTCCCGCTTTGTGCTCATCGGCATAATACTTCTCGGAGGCGTCTATATGGCGGCTCGTTTCTTCCAGCTTTATCTCACTACTATCGTTCTTCAGGGATTTTTTGCCATTTCACTTTTTGTTTTAGTCGTTATCTTTCAGGAAGACCTGCGCGGTTTTTTTGAAAGATTGGCTATGCTCGGGAATATCGGGAAAAAAAATACGCCCTTGTCCGACCTTGAAAAAATGGCGGGAATAATTGCGCAAACCGCATCCAACCTGGCGAAAAAGCGGATTGGCGCTTTAATAGTTTTGCAGGGAAGTGATCCTCTGGCGCGTCACATCAACGGCGGAATCATTGTGGATGGTCTTGTCAGCGAACCTCTCCTGGAAAGCATCTTTGATCCCCATTCTATCGGTCACGACGGCGCTGTAATAATTAGCGGCACACGCATTAAAATGTTTGGATGCCATCTGCCGCTTTCCATGGACACAGCGAAATACGGCAACATAGGTTTGCGTCATACGGCAGCGCTGGGACTGGCACAGCGGGTCGATGCTCTGAGTATAGTTATTTCAGAGGAGAAAGGCACGATTTCGGTTGGTCAATCGGAAACACTTACAACAATTCCCAACGCCGCCGCACTGCACGAGGTGGTGGAACAATTTTATATTCGGAACTCACCGACACCGGAATCTCATCCGGCCTTTAAGTGGGTTAAGGAAAATACCCGGGAGAAAATTATTGCTTTAGGCCTGGCATGTATTTTATGGGTTACTTTCGGATACCAAAGGGATATCGTAAGACGCGATTTCACCGTTCCCATTGAATACAAAAATATCCCGAAAAATTGGCAGCCTTATCAACCACAGGCAACCGATGTAAAAGTCATTCTTCAGGGACCGCAACAGGCATTTTATCTGCTTGATGAAAAATCTTTAAAATTGTCTCTGGATCTATCACCGCTCGCCCTAAAAAAGAACGAATTTACCTTGAATAAGACGATGATTAATGCCCCGTCGAATTTATCAGTTACCGAGATCAACCCTGCAAAGATATATATTAACGCATCCAAACTTGTTGCTTTGACTTTACCTGTCAATATTAAAACTCTCAATTCTCTGCCGGGCAACGTATCACTGCAAAAAATTAATTTCAACCCGGCGCATTTGCGTGTTTTGGTGGATTCGAAAATAAATCCGGAGCAAATTAATATTGAAACGGAACCAATTGACCTGCAAAAAATATATTTTACGACTTCATTTGCTACAAAAATTGTCCTGCCATCCGGTGTATACCTGCCGGACGGAAAGACAGCCACTGTCCATGTAACAATAAGGGTAAAAAAGAAATCTGCCTCATGAGGTAAATATGAAATCTATCCACCAAAAAAGATCAAAAAAAGCCGGTCTCTCACCCGGCAGCTTGATTCATGTGGGCAGAAAATATACGGAAAAATCCAAAATTACTCTTATCCGTTATAATGAAACTTTTTTTGTAGAAAAGGAAGTCGCTTCAATAGCGGATTTAATCAGTGAAAAGAGTAATGAAGGCATTGCCTGGATTAACATCGATGGTCTGGATGCTAAATTAATCGAAGATGTAGGTGGCATCTATGGCTTGCATCCTTTAATTCAGGAAGATATTCTCAATACCGACCAACGTCCAAAAACAGAAGATTTTGGCAATTATATCTACATTGTCCTGAAAAATTTTTACAATCAGAACAATGGAAGTTTGCCACCTGAGCAAGTGAGCATAATCTTAGGAAACAATTTTATACTTTCTTTCATGGAAACCCAAACGGCTCTTTTCGAACCAATCAGAGAAAGACTGCGCAAAAATAAAGGCCGGATCCGAAAAGCCGGGGCAGATAACCTGGCGCATGCCATTATGGATAATGTTGTCGACAATTATTTTTTTGTACTGGAGGAACTGGAAGAAAGAATAGAATATCTCGAAGACGATCTTGTGAAGCAAACAACCCCTGTAAATCTTCAGGCTATCCATAGTTTAAAAAGAGAACTTATCCTTTTGAGAAAATCTCTCTGGCCATTAAGAGAGGCAATAAGCGTGCTGGAAAGATCTGAGTCAGCATTGATTACCGAATCAACACATATTTACTTCAAAGATATATTTGATCACGTCATCGCTATTATCGATACCGTGGAGACTTTCCGGGACATGCTCTCCGGCATGCTGGATATTTATCTTTCTACAATAAGCAACAGGCTTAACGAAGTGATGAAGGTCCTGACCATTATTGCGACTATTTTCATGCCGTTGACATTCATTGCCGGAGTTTACGGTATGAATTTCAAATATATGCCGGAATTGGAATTGCGCTTAGGTTATTTCGGAGTTTTAGGTTTCATGCTAACGATTGCCATATTAATGTTAATCTACTTCAAGAAAAAGAAGTGGCTCTAGTGGCAGTAAATATATTGCATTAGATAAAAAAATATGCTCAATTTGCCAATATATTATTTAAATTAGGAGGCAGTTAGTATGCAGGTTTTTCAAGCAAGCGATATAGTTGAAATTGCTGTCAGGATTGAAGAAAATGGCGTTAACTTTTACCGGTTTGCCGAGCAATTGGCCAAGCAGGAGGAGGCAAAAAAGCTTTTTGCCAGCCTGGCGGAGGATGAAGTAGCTCATAAAAGAACGTTTGAAGGTATTTTTGCCAAAATGGATAAATCAACACCGCCGGAAAGCTACCAGGGCGAATACGCGGCCTATCTGCGCGCATACGTGGACAATAATATAATTTTCACTAAAGAGGTTATGGATAAAGAACTGGCTAAAGTAAAGGATACACTTGCCGCCTTTGATTTTGCCATCAAAAGGGAGTTGGATTCCATTCTTTATTATCATGAGATTAAGAGATTAGTGCCGGCGGCCCAGCATGGCACTATAGAGCAGATCATTGAAGAAGAAAGAAAACATTTTTCTGCCCTCACTGACATGAAAAAACGTTTCTCTTCATAAAGATCAGGGTGGATGAAGCGTAGCGCATCCACATAATATATTACAATTGGTGGAACCGCTGCGCTTGTTCCACCCTACGACTGGAAAGGCATACTCAGATAAAGCTTTTTAAATTAATTTTTCCAATCGTATTTCTTCAACTTATAACGTAACATACGTTCCGACATACCCAGAATCTCGGCGGCCTTGGACTGATTATTAGGGGTTTTTTCCATAGCTTCAGCAATTAAAACTTTTTCCAATTCTTCCATGGATTCCCGCAAAGAACCGGATATTTTTTTCTTCGCGTGTTCATTAAATGGAAGATCGTTGATCGTAATGTATTCATCACGGGCAATTACTACAGCCCGCTCCAGAATATTTTCCAGTTCACGAACGTTTCCCGGATAATCGTATTTCAAAAGCAAGTCCCGCGCTTCAGCAGTTAATCCTTGAATATTTTTTCCATTTTCAACAGCAAATTTATCAATAAAATGATTGATTAAAATGCGCAAGTCTTCTTTTCTTTCTCTCAAAGGCGGTAGCGCCATAGTAACAACTTTCAACCGGTAAAAAAGGTCTTCGCGGAAGATTTCTTCTTTGACCTGAACTTCCAAATTACGGTTTGTTGCACTGATGATCCGGACATCAACATGGAGATTAATGTTACTGCCCAGGCGTTGGAATTCGCGTTCCTGCAAAAAACGCAAAAGTTTAACCTGTATGGTCGGACTTAATTCTCCTATTTCATCTAGGAAAAGCGTGCCGCCATCGGCTTCTTCAAATCGGCCGATCCGGCGGGAAGCAGCTCCGGTAAAAGCGCCTTTTTCATGGCCGAATAATTCACTCTCCAATAAATTTTCATGCAGGGCTCCACAATTAACGACAACGATCGATTTATGCGCCCGGGGGCTCAATTGGTGAATCAGCCGCGCCAACAGCTCTTTTCCTGTTCCGCTTTCCCCTTGAATCAAAACGGATGCTTTGCTTGCGGCCACACGCCCCGCCAAATTGATTAGTTCCGCCATGCGCGGGCTCTTGTAAACAATTTTCTCCGCGGTAACGCCATTTTTACTCAGTTCTTCCTTTAAGAGCCTATTTTCCTGAATGAGTTGCCTTCGTTCCGCAACCCGATCAACAAGTATTAATAATTCCTCCAACTCAATCGGTTTGGTTATATAATCGATAGCTCCGACTTTTATTGCTTCTACGGCAGTTTCAATAGTACCGTAGGCGGTAATGATGACCACATCTATTTCCGGATTGATCCGTTTTATTTCCTTGAGCACCTCCATGCCATCCATGCCGGGCATTTTATAATCCAAAAGGATTAAATCAAAATGACCGTTTAAAACCGTTTTTATCGCGGTTTCGCCATTTTCCGCCTCATTTACCGTATGGCCCTCGGAACGTAAAAAATCACGCAGCGTTTCCCGCTGGGATTGACTATCGTCGACAACGAGTAAATTTAATTTTTGCATAAATATTTATCCTGTTTCATGGCTATTCATTAATTTTTTCGCGGGGTAAAACAACTTCAAATGTAGTTCCTTCACCCTTCCGGCTGATTACCCGAATGTCTCCGCCATGACCACGGATAATTTCACTGGCCAATGGTACCCCCAAACCTAATCCTTTTTCTTTGGTTGTATATTCCGGGCTGAAAATTCTTTCGATTTCCTCGGCAGTCATGCCACATCCCGTATCCGAGATACTTACAACAATATAGTTTTTACCCTCTCTGTCGACCGTAATTATAATATTGCCCTCTGCTGGTATGGATTCCATAGCGTTTTTAATTAAGTTGAGAAATGCCTGCTGGAGCTTACTTATATCCATCGGAATTATGACCTGACTGAGCCGCCATTTTGTTTCAATGGTAATTCCGCGCGCTGAAGCCTCCTCGCGAATCAAGTTGACAATTTTTTGCAATACCTCAGTCAGAGAAAAATAACTTAATGCCAGCCGGCGACTTTTTGAAAATGAGAGAAACTCCTCAATGATTCCGTTGAGCCTTTTAATTTCATCCTTTATAACGCCGGAAAGATTTTGAAAATCTTCGGTCTTGCCGATATCCAGCGGAGTAAAATCACGTTTTAATCTTTGGGTGGCCATACTAATAGCATTTAAGGGATTGCGAATTTCATGAGCNNTCCATATCAACAACACCGGCTAAATGGCGATTTTGATCGTGATACAAAAGCCACATTGACAGAAGCGCGATAATAACCACAAAGATCATAAAGACAAAAATATTCTGGCGGTTTTCGTCAATGATTTTATCCATGGAGCCACGGTCGAGACCGATTCTAACAATACCGACCACTTTTTTATCCAACTTTAAAGGAGCAGCTATATCCAGAATTTTGTTTTCGCCGGAATCAACTTTTTTACTGGCAATTTTCACATTACCCGCTAAAATACCCTTAAAATTGAAATCATCATTGTTGAAATTTTCGTTTGCTTTGCCGACACTGCCGAGAAGTTTTTTCTTATTATTGATAATTTGCATATAAACAATGCCATGGCCTTCTCCAATCTTGTTTATTCCCCTTTCGACAGCGACTTTTAAGCTCCAATAAATTAATCCTTCTTTATCCAGAGTTATGATAACCGTACCACTATTATCTTTACGCCGTAAGGCGATAAAGCCAATGACCTGCTTGGCGCGAATCTTTTCCATTATTTCAAGAGTAGTTAATTTCAGGCCGTTTTTTTCCAGTTCACTGGTACTGAGCATGTCTGTTTGCAAAGGACCGCTCTCGTATACCGCGTGTCCATATGCGTCTAAAACGGCAAGATACCAAAAATTATTATCAGCCGCAAATTTCTTCAGATAATTATTGTTTATTTTACCTTTTTTCCATTGTTCATCTAATTTACGGCCCATCTCTGTAATTGATTCAACTACCCACCTTTTGGAATAAGTAGATTCTGCTTGCCTGGCTGTTTTTAAATTAGAGCCGGCAGTTTCGGGCGCGGCAGTTATGCTTTTTAAATTTTCTTCTGTTAATTTTTGCAGCAGGCTAATTGTACTCAATGCCTGGTCTTCCAAAAATCCCACCAGGTTGGTTTTATTCCTTTGAATATCGAGAAATCCCATTATAAGGATTAAAGCAACCAAAACTGCACTGACAATAGCTACAGCAAGAGGCTGAAGAAAATTACCATTATAATTATGAGCTCTATGCCTGATAATTGATTCCTTTTTTTTGAAAATTATCATTTTATCCTCAAAATATTAATTATTTCTCTCTCTCCCAAGACTTATCATGGAACAATGAAGAAATATTCTAATTGTGCAGGACATCTTAAGCTATTCAAAAGAAAAGTCAACGGGAAACAGCAAGCAAAATCGACATTTTTGTCGAACGAGATATAAAAAATGCCGTAATCGCTATATATTTGTATTTATTATTATATTTAATGAGATGAAAATATTACCCGACATTTATTGCCGTAAATTGATGTCGTTAAATTTTGGGAACCAACAGCAGCTTATTAGCCATATATCAATATAATTAATTACTTATCTGATATTTGTTGATTATGGCACACTCTATGCTATAAGTAAGATCAAAGAAACAAGGGTGTCGACTAAAAATAACGGGCATTATGATTAGACGACGGCAAAATAACCAAGAAGGCCTTTAGACCTTCTCTCTTCTCTCCTTAGGAGGCTTCCTAACCAAAGCCTCCTTTTTTTTATGGCATCAACACCACACATCCAATCACTTAAATTACTTATCACCTGAAGAATCATCCTTCTTTCTTTGCCATATCTCGATTCGCTCTTTAACTATTTTTTCATAACCGGATTCCATTGGCTGATAGAATTTTTGCCCTCTTAGTTTTTCCGGTAAATATTCTTGAGGAGTATAAGCATCGGCATAATTATGAGCATATTTGTAATCCTTGCCGTAATCCAATTCTTTCATTAATTTAGTAGGTGCATTGCGAATATGCAGTGGCACAGACAAATATCCTGTTTTATTAATTATTTCTTTAACCTTACCGTATCCAGTGTAAAGTGAATTGCTTTTGGGCGCAGTTGCTAAATAAACCGCAGCCTGAGCCAGAGCCAGTTCCCCTTCGGGCAGGCCGATAAAATGGAAGGCCTCCTTAGCGGCAATGGCTACAGTCAGCGCTTGCGGGTCGGCATTGCCCACATCTTCCGAAGCAAAGCGCACCATGCGTCGGGCGATGTAGAGAGGGTCTTCACCGGCGGTCAGCATCCTTCCCAACCAATACAGTGTTGCATCGGGATCGCTGCCGCGCATACTTTTATGAAATGCCGATATCAGGTTGTAATGTTCTTCGCCGTCTTTATCATACAAAAGAGCCTTTTTAAGCAATGATTCCTGTACAAATTTATTTGTGATAATGCGCTGATCTGGCGGCAAGGTTTGCGCTAAAGACGCGATGGCTTCCAGATTATTCAAAGCGTTCCTGGCATCACCATCGGCTAAACTAACAATATAGC
>PLNU01000088.1 GCA_003142835.1 Syntrophaceae bacterium | reverse complement strand
CGGGCAGGCTCTGCCAACAAAGATAGCGCTTTGATTTAGAATTGGTATCCAAAATAAAAAGGCGCTTATTCGAAAGCGCCTTTAGAATTAAAATATTTTTCCTGTCATCATTATGCAGTATAAACGCTTACTTTTTTCCTCGTTTTATCAAGTCTTTCATATTTTACAACGCCGTTAATCATGGAAAAAAGAGTGTAATCTTTACCCATGCCCACATTATTTCCCGGGTGAATTTTTGTTCCTACCTGCCGCACGATGATCGATCCCGCGTGGATTGTCTGACCGCCAAATACCTTGACGCCACGCCTTTGGGAATTACTGTCTCTGCCGTTGCGGGAGCTTCCTTGACCTTTTTTATGTGCCATGACTTCCTCCGCCTATATCGAAATCTTTGTTATTTTCATACTGGTTAAATTCTGGCGATGCCCTGTCTTTTTATGGAATCCCTTGCGGCGGATCATGTGGTAAGAAATCAGCTTCGGGCCTTTCTTTTGTGCGATAATTTCACCTACGACCGTGGCACCTTCCACAAAAGGCTTACCGACTTTGACACCTTTATCATCAGAGACCATCAGAACTTCGCTGAATACTACTTCATTGCCTTTTTCACCAACCAGCTTCTCTACGGATAAAACATCACCTTCTGAAACCTTGTGCTGTTTTGATCCTGTTTTTATTACTGCGTACATATACTTATCCTTATTTGGAGTTAAGATTGAAACTTATAGATAATTTGTATCTATTTGTCAATAAAATTTAGTTGTCCGGTCAATATTTTTTAATCAGAAGATAATCTGTTACCAATGTATTGAAATTATAGGGGTAATAAATCTTTAAAGTATTGTTTTTATTTTGACGAATCATATTTATCCGTTTTGATTAGGATTAAATTACGAAAAACACAGATGCTTTGGATGAAATCATCTTGTTTATATAGTTTGGGGATTGTAGTATAATACTTGAAGAGGGCTCGGGGTTAATTGGATATAATACTGTTGAATCAGGGAGACTGGGGTTTGAAAAGAACGATTACTTGTTATTTGATCATGATGATCCTACTATTATTCCCTGTAAAATTATGGGCTGGATGTGAGTTATCGAGGCAGTTTATCGAAGAACGTCTGGTGGATAAGGGCATGGATAAATCCCAGGCGCAGAGTATGATCAATGATTCGCGAATATCTACCCAGCCGGATATAGTTATCATGAACCTTTTTTATTCCACCCCTCGGGGAACAGAAAAACAGCCCGAGATTATGTTGATCGATCCAAGAAGCATCAAAAGGGGCAGAATTTTCATCAAGGAGAATAAAGAATCATTATCTTCTTTGAATAAGCGTTTTGGCACATCTCCTCAGATCATCACAGCAATTCTCATTGTAGAATCAAAACTGGGTAACTATCCCATGCGCTATAATGTTGTCACGGCATACATCAACCTGGCTTCCCTGCTCGATCCTGATTACCTGGGCGAGATACAAAAAAGATATGCCGGTGAGTATCCGCAGCTCAATGAAGAAGACACAATCAAAAGGGCGCAAAGCAAGGCGCAGTGGGCATTGGATGAGCTTTATCATCTGGTTTATATAGCCAATGAATTGAAAATAGACCCACTGAGCATAATGGGATCATTTGCCGGGGCAATTGGACCGGCACAGTTCATCCCTTCTACTTTTCGGTCGTATGGGATTGACGGAGACGAAGACGGCATATGCAATCCATTCAACATGAAGGACGCAAAGGCAAGCATCGGTCATTACCTCAAAAGTTTAGGCTGGTCCGAGGACGCAACTCTGGAGATAAAACGAAAGGCGATATGGCATTATAACCACAGCCAGGTATATGTAAACACCATCATGCTACTCTACGATGAATTGATCCGGGAATAAGGTAACTGGAAATTAGTTCAGAATCGTTTCCGTCTTGACCACTCTGATTTGACCGAGTTGGCCGGTATTGTATCCCAGAATATTTGTAATAATATCGATAGGGCGCGCTGAACCTGACTGAGCGTGGCGCACAGTTAATTCCACTTTTTTACTGACGGTATCAAGAAACATACTTTCTATAAAGGGTCGAATATCTTTGGTAATGGTTTTGCCTTTAGAAAGTCTCTGGATGTTAAATGAGGGAGCTGCCAGAAATTTCTCCATGTTTTCTTTAATTGTGGCCAGACGATCAGTATCAATATTAGCGGGCAGATGTAGCTCGTAGATAAATCCCCGCAATGATTGCGCAAGGTCTTTGGCACTATAAGAAAGCATCCGGATATCTAATACCTCAATACCATGAGGCAGAGCGGAATTGATTTCGTTGATCAAGGCATTCAAATCTCCTGAATAATTCCGGGCGGTGATATCCATATATTCATGTTTGCTTTCCATTCCCACCGAAGTGGCTGTGGCAAAGGAGATTTTGGGATGCGGGTGATAGCCAGCGGAATAACAAAACTCAATGCTGCTGCGCCGCAGAGCTCGAATCAAGGCCATGGATAGTTCCAAATGGGATAAAAACCGGGCGCGGTCAAGTTTGGTAAAGGTAAGGCGGTATACTTTTGACTGCAAATTAGTCTCGGCATTCCCAGTAACAGGCATTACAGTAATTGAGGTATCAATGTCCGGGAGTTGTGTTGTCTCTGAAAAAATATTTTTTGTCGCGGTGAAATCGCAAACTCCGCAGTTTTGACAACTGGAATATCGGCAATCTTCAGTGGCGACCGATTCTGACGATCGACTTCTTTCCTGTAACAGAAATTCCCGGCTCACACCGCAGTCAATGTTATCCCATGGTAGTATTTCACTTGTGTCACGTTCCCGCAGATAATATTCCGGGTCAATTCCCGCTTCGTTGATTGCTTCCTGCCAGAGATCGAAACGCAGTATTTCGCCCCAGCCGTCGAAGCGGCAGCCTTTATGAAAAGCTTTTTCCAGGAGAGTGCCTATTTTTTCATCACCCCGGGAAAACAATCCTTCCAGCAGGCTCATCCGGGCATCATGCCATTTAACAGTGAGATTTCTTTTTTTAATTCGCTGGCGGATAAAATTTTGTCTGGCATAAGTTTCATCGGCAGAAAGCTGCTTTTGCCATTGGAAAGTTGTGTGTGGCTTGGGAACAAAGGTGGAGAGACTGATCGTTATCTGTCCCCGATTTTTAGCTGCCCGCAGTGCCTGATTGCCCAGATCAATGATACCTTCCAAATCCGTCTGCTGCTCGTCCGGCAGACCCAGCATGAAATAAAGCTTGATCGATTTCCAGCCGGCAGTAAAGACTTTATCCACTGTTGCCAGTAAATCTTCGGCAGTGTTCCCTTTATTAATGATCTGACGCATCCTGTCGGTTCCAGCTTCCGGCGCCAGCGTAAAACTGGTTTTGCGGGTTTTCTTGATTTCATTAATTAAGGTTCTGGTCAGTGACTCGACTCGCAATGAAGGCAGAGCCAATGCTACCCTCCTGGAATAATACCGTTTCATCAGATTTTTGATTAAAGGTTCAATGCAACTGTAATCGCCGGAACTCAAAGACAACAGCGATATTTCATCATGGCCGGTTGCTTGCAATAATTTTTCAGCCATTTCCAGAAGTAATGATGAGTTTCTTTCACGGTAGGGACGCCAAAGCATTCCGGCCTGGCAAAATCTGCAGCCGCGGGTGCAGCCACGGGCTATTTCCAAAATGATGCGGTCATGAACTGTTTGCATTATAGGCACAACCGGTTTCAGCGGATGCGGCCATAAATTAAGATCGATGACTTTTCTTTTTCTGATGATTTGATCTCTTTTGTGAACAGCAGGGACGTAAATGCCGGGGATTTGTGCCAGTCTCTCTATCAGGTCAGTTCTGGATAGCTTTTGCTTTTTGCCGGTACGGATTGCCTCGGTAATTTCAACGACAGCTTCTTCTCCTTCACCAATGACGAAGGCATCAATAAAATCAACTAGTGGCGCCGGATTAAAACAGCAGGGTCCACCGGCAATTATTAGTGGATGGACGTCTTTTCGCTCAGAGCGCTTAAGCGGTATTCCTCCTAAATCCAGCATATTTAATACGTTGGTATAGGAAAGTTCATACTGGAGGGAGAACCCGACAATATCAAAATTTGTCAGCGGCGTTTGTGATTCCAGGGAAGTCAGTGGCAAATTCCTGGCGCGTAGCTGGCTTTCCCGATCCGGCCAGACAGCAAAGCATCTTTCCGCAGCGACGTGGGGAATTCCGTTGAGAATGGAATATAAAATCTGAAAACCAAGATGAGACATGCCGACTTCATAAGTATCCGGGAAGGCCAGCACAAAACGCACATCAGCCTTTTCTTTGCGGATGGAATTTACTTCCGCGCCGGTGTAACGGCTGGGTTTTTCGGCACTGAGCAAAAGTTCATCACAGCTTTGCAAAAAGTCCATCTGCCGTGTTGTGCTGCCGGTTTTGACAGTCTCATCATTTGAATCATTATTACTCATAATTTACTTTCCGGTTTGCTTCAAATTAAGAACTTATTGATGTGGAGGTTCATTCTTGCACTATACTTAAAATATTAGAATATGTTCTTGTTGTTTATTATTCTTCCGCGTCTGAATAGATGTGAGGATGATATTTATAAGGATTCTTTTTGATGTCCCGGAGCATAGCCAGCGTCAGTTTTTGTGAAAAATTATCTGCGGAAAGGTAACCCAGTAAATTATTTTTGAAAGTATTAATCAACTCTTCGCGTACGGCATCCTTATTTTCCTTAGGCACAATAATTCTTTCCGCTTTGTGATCGTAAGTGAGTTCTTCACCAAAGATATTTTTTACCTGGTCATAGTCGCAAGCGTCGGCAAAATAAGACGCCTCCAGGTTAATTTTAATTTGCATGGATAATTCCACTTTGACTGTATTGGTTGCGATAGCGCGGGATAAGTCGAAAATTTCTAACGTCAATCCGTTGCTAAGCTTTATTTGTTCTATCAATTCCATTGTGTTTAATCCTGTATATTATTTTCAAAGGAGTTGTCCTTAACATTTTTAAGCTTGACCTGCAACGCCAATCCTTTTATAAATAGCGGCAAGATGGAAATACTTAAGGAAAGATGACGTATTATGGACGAAGCTAACGCGATTTTACTTTTATCCTGTCCGGATCAGAGGGGCCTTGTTGCCAGGTTATCGAATTTTATTTTTCAGAATAACGGCAATATTGTCCATGCCGATCAGCATACTTCCAAAAGCGGTAAGCTTTTCTTTATGCGTATCGAATGGGAACTAAACGGTTTTGCGCTGGGCCGGGAGGAAATCCCCGTTGTCTTTACGCCTCTGGCCAGGCAGTATGATATGAAATGGGATTTGCATTTTACCGATTATACGCCGCGGATGGCAATTTTTGTTTCTAAACATCTGCATTGTCTGCATGATCTTATTTTGCGCCGACACATGGGCGAATTGGCGGCGGGAGTCGAAGCGGTAATCAGCAATCATCCCGATGCCCGGGAGCTTGTGGAACAATTCGGGCTGAAATTCTTCCACTTTCCGATAACCGAGAAAAACAAGGATCAGCAGGAAGCACGCGAGTTGGAGCTACTGAGGGAGATGAAGATTGATCTGGTTGTTCTGGCTCGTTACATGCAAGTTCTCAGTGGAAAATTTCTGAAATACTACGGTAACAGAATAATCAATATCCATCATTCATTTTTGCCAGCGTTTGCCGGAGGCAATCCTTACCAACAGGCCTTCGACCGCGGCGTAAAGATTATCGGAGCAACGGGCCATTACGTGACGGAGCAACTCGACGATGGACCGATCATCGCGCAGGATGTAATCAAAATCAGCCATCGTGATACTGTTGCCGATATTCAGACGAAGAGCAAAGATTTGGAAAGAGTTGTGCTGGCGAGGGTTTTGCGTCTGCATCTGGAAAACAAAATACTGGTTTATGGATCGAAGACAATTGTCTTCGAGTAGAATATCAACCGACATGTCGCGATCAGCTTTTTTCATCTTTTGTAATGCTGATACCACTTCGCTTTCAAAGGATAACGAGGCGGCAAGGAGGAGGCGACGAGGCGTATTGTACATACGTTAAGGAAGCCGACGACGCTGCCAACAAAGATAGCGCTTTGATTTAGAATTGTTATAAGGAAGGTAAGTGACAACAAATACAAACCTAATCATTCTCTGTCAGCCTGACGCAGGCAAATCCTGCGGGGCTTGTTGCGGTCTTTACAATTACGTGGATAGTTCCAAATCTTCTCTTGAACAGCGGTTACGCGCACGCACAAAGCGCTTCAGGGAGATGGTCAAAAATCCGGGCGATGTGGAAAGTTATGCGAAGGAAACATTTGCCGTTGAAGACTTTGCAATGAGATACAAAGTAATTTATTGTTGTGAATATCTTGGTTTTTTGGATGGCCAGGAAAAGAAAGTGGGCTGTCTATTGCATCCGGAACAAAATTCCGGTATCGATTTGCGTACGTGCTCTTTTTATGGGCAGGAAATCTGTGCCGGACATATTTGTCCCAGCCATCATTTTATTGTGCAGACTCAATCTCAAATCCTGATAAAAATAATTGATGACTGGTATCTTTATGGTCTGTGTCTGACCGATATTGATTTGGTCAAGACATATTTCCGTCTGCTTGCCGACAGGGTTGGTGAAGAGCTTAAGCCCGAGGTATTCAATAACGAATCTTTAAAAAATATTGCCGTTGAATTTTTCAATTGGAAAATTACCTGGCCCTTTCGTTCGCCGGAAATTAACCGGCTGGGGAAGTATTACTTTGACGGATCGCAATACATGATCAGTTATATTGACTATACAAAATTCGGCAGGGAGGTTTCTGTGCTTGATCCAATTTTCTTGAGCCTTTCTTCCTCTTTTCAAAATGCGGCAGATATTGAGGCGGCCCAAAGATTGGTCTGGTCAAATATCGAAAATTTTATTTCTGCCTATCGGCGCCATTCCTGATTTTATATTGACAGATAATGCTTATATTGAGTATCATACAAAACTAATAAATTTGTAGAGATGTGTTACATGAACGAAATGTCCAAGGAAATAATTTTTTCCCGCGCAGTAATTCAAAAGAGGGTGCAGGAAATGGCCGATCAGATATCCAGCGATTATGCGGGCAGCGACCTGGTTATCATAGGCATTCTTAAGGGCGCGTTCA